>CAYULX010000068.1:0-10113 GCA_964445535.1 uncultured Eubacterium sp. | reverse complement strand
AATTCCCCCATGAATGGGGGCTAGGGGGTTGAAGTGTCGAAGACACTTTTTTATTATAAAGTGTTTCATGTCAGGCATTGAGTATTTTTATCATTCATTGTATAATTCAGAATAAAGTTATTTGAATCAGTACATGTATTTGAATAGTGGGATAGAATAATACAGGAGGATTGCAGAATGTTCGGGAAGAAAAGTTCTGTGAAGAGGGGACTTAAGATCATCATTGTCGGCTGTGGAAAGGTCGGCGTCACTTTGGTGGAGCAATTATCCAAAGAAGGGCATGATATTACTATTGTAGACAAAAATGCCGAGAAGATACAGGAGATTACCAACTATTTTGATATCATGGGACTGTCAGGCAACGGAGCCAGTTTCAGCGTACAGATGGAGGCGGGAATCGAGAAAGCGGATCTGCTCATTGCCGTGACAGAGTCTGATGAACTCAATCTTCTCTGCTGTACCGTGGCAAAACAGGTGGGCGACTGCGCGGCCATCGCCAGAGTGCGTACGCCGGATTACAGCCAGGAAGCGGCTTACCTTCGGGAGAAGCTTGGCCTGGCCATGATCATCAATCCGGAACTGGAGGCAGCCAGGGAGGCAGCCCGTATTCTGTTTCTGCCGTCGGCGCTGGAAGCACATTCTTTTGCCCGCGGTCAGGCGGAGTTGATTAAGTTTGCTGTTCCGGACAATAACGTTCTTGACGGAATGACCATCGCTCAGATGGGAGAGAAGTTGGCGTCGGAGGTGCTGGTCTGCGCCGTGGAACGGGGAAAAGAAGTATACATTCCGGATGGAAATTTCCGGATTGCAAAAGAGGATATTCTTTCTTTTGTGGCCCCGAGAAAAAGAACAAAGCCGTTCTTAAAACAGATTGGTTTCCAGACGAATCAGGTGGCAAATACACTGATTATCGGAGGAGGTAAGGCGGCTTTCTATCTGGCAAAACAGTTGATTCATGTGGGGATTTCCGTAAAAATCATTGAACAGGACAAGGCCCGCTGTGAGGAACTCAGTGTTCTTTTGCCGGAGGCGGTCATTATCAACGGAGACGGAACGGATCAGGAGCTTCTGGAAGAGGAAGGAATTTCCTGGGTGGAATCCTTTGTGCCGCTGACGGGCATCGATGAAGAGAATATTCTGTTGACTCTGTATGCAAGGCAGGTGTCCAAGGCGAAGGTGATTACGAAGATTAACCGTATTACTTTTAAGGACGTCATCAACGGCCTGGATCTTGGGAGTGTGATCTATCCGCGTTATATTACATCAGAGGCGATCATCGCCTATGTCCGCGCCAAGAAGAATTCCATGGACAGCAATATAGAGACGCTGTACCATATGTATGACTCCCAGGTGGAGGCCATTGAGTTTCGTGTGGATAAGCCATCGGAGGTGACGGACGTGCCGTTGGCGGACCTTTCTTTAAAGAAAGATCTGCTGATTTCTTGTATTTACCGTGAGGGAAAGATACTGATTCCAAGCGGTCGGGACTGCATTCATGTGGGAGATGCGGTGATGGTGGTCACAACCAATACAGGATTTGAAGATATACAGGATATTTTACTTTAGCGGAGGGTATCATGAACAAATCAATGGTTCGATATATTTTGGGACAGGTTCTTAGGATCGAAGGTCTTTTGATGCTCCTGCCTTGTATTGTGGCGGTTATCTACCAGGAGGAGGAAGGATTTGTCATTCTCGGGGTGGCGGCGCTTTGTTTCTTCCTGGGTACGGCGGCCACTATTCGGAAACCGAAAAGTCAAGTGTTTTATCTGAAGGAAGGCTGTGTGGCCACGGCGTTAAGCTGGATTGTCATGAGCCTTTTTGGTTGCCTTCCTTTTTATCTGTCCGGAGAGATTCCGTCTTTTGTGGATGCGATGTTCGAGACGATTTCTGGATTTACCACCACGGGATCCACCATTCTGACTGATGTGGAGGCCATGTCCAAGTCTGTAAACTTCTGGAGATGTTTCACCCACTGGATTGGCGGAATGGGAGTTCTGGTCTTCCTGCTGGCGGTGATTCCGCTGAGCGGTGGTTCCCACATCAACCTGATGCGGGCGGAAAGCCCGGGTCCTTCTGTGGGAAAACTGGAGCCTAAGATTAAATACACGGCAAGAATATTGTATATTATTTACATGGGTATGACTCTGGTACAGATTGTACTTCTTCTTATCGGACATATGCCCCTTTATGATGCGCTGACCATCACTTTTGGAACGGCGGGAACCGGAGGGTTTGCCATCAAAAGCGACAGCATGGCGGGATATTCTTCTTACTTGCAATGGGTGGTGACCATCTTTATGATATTGTTCGGAGTTAATTTTAACGCCTACTATTTGATTCTGTTTCGGAAATTTAAAAAGGCAGCCGCCATGGAAGAAGTACGTTACTACTTCCTGGTCATCATTGCGGTAACGGCGTTCATCACCTGGTCTCTTTGTCAGACTGCCATGGGATTTGCCGAAGCGTTAAGACATGCGGCTTTCCAGGTGGCGGCCATCATCACCACCACAGGATTTGCCACCACGGACATTAATTTCTGGTCAAAGAGCTGTCAGACAGTCCTGGTCATCCTGATGTTCATCGGCTCCTGTGCCAGTAGTACCAGCGGAGGCATCAAAGTGTCCCGTTTTGTGCTTCTTATTAAGACAGTGAGAAAAGAATTGACTTCCTACATTCATCCAAAGAGCATTAAAAAGATTCAGATGAACGGCAAACCGGTGGAGCATGAAGTCGTCCGCTCCACCAATGTTTATTTTATTACGTTTATGATTCTTTTTGTGATTTCAATATTCCTGGTATCCCTGGAAGGACAGGATCTGGTGACTACTTTCACGGCTGTGGCTGCGGCCATTAATAACATAGGTCCTGGCCTTGCCAAAGTGGGGCCTATGGAGAATTTCGCTCACCTGACGGTCTTGACCAAAGTAGTTCTCATGTTTGATATGCTGGCGGGAAGACTGGAATTGTTCCCGCTGTTGATTCTGTTCCATCCATCTCTGTGGAAGGATGCTTTTTATCAGAAAATCAAAAAACCAAAACAGACAGACAATTAGATAAGCTGTGAGGAATCTGCTTTTGCGGCGGCCACATCCCGGATGAACGGCAGGCGGAGATATTCCGGAAGACGGCAGGACAGAAAGGAAGGATTCGATGGCAGAGAAAGCGAAAAATAGAATACGGTATCAGGCGCTGGACGAACTGCGGGGACTGGTTTTTATCAGTATGGTACTCTACCATGGGATGTGGGATATGGTCTACATGTTTGGATATGAGGAGCCATGGTATCAGGGTACCGCCGGATATGTATGGCAGCAAAGTATCTGTCGGTCTTTTATCCTGCTGTCGGGATTTTGCTGGTCTTTTGGCAGAAAAAAATACAGATATGCCGCTCTGGTATTTGTCTGCGGTCTTCTGGTCACATTGGCGACCTGTCTGTTTTTGCCGGAAGACAGGGTGATCTTTGGGGTTTTGACTTTTCTTGGAACGGCTGCTTTTGTCACGACATTGCTGCAGCCGTTCCTCTCCCGGCGCCGTCCAGCGCCGGGGCTGCTGGTCAGCGCCCTTCTTTTTGTGATTACAAGAAATGTAAATCAGGGATTTTTGGGCTTTGAAGGATGGCGTCTGTTTCGGCTGCCGGAAACGTGGTATCAAAATCTTGTCACAACATTTTTTGGATTTCCCTCGGAAGACTTCTATTCTACAGATTATTTTTCTCTGATTCCATGGATGTTTTTATATTTAAGCGGATATTTCCTGTACCGGTGTATCAGCGAGCGCCATGAGTCAGGCAGGCTTCCGTCTTTCCTGGAGAAAGGGAGAATCTCACCGCTGCGCTGGGTTGGTCAGCACAGTCTCCTGCTTTATCTGCTGCATCAGCCGTTGATTTTTGTACTTCTGCAAATATGGCATATTGTATTTCGCAGATAGAAATTACATCTTGATAATCCGAATAGAATACCGTTCCTGGCGGAGGGAGACTTCGGAAAATCGGATTCTACCTACTCGTTTCTTGAAAAAAAATTTCAACAATAAGTATTGACGAATCTCCTGTGATTAGGTATATTTAATTTGAGTTAGCGAAACCTAACTAGGAGGAAAACACATGAACAGAGAAACATTGGAAATCGTACAGAAATTAGATCGGGAATCCCTGGAAGTCCAGCTTCTTCTTCAATGCGCGCCGATGATTGCGGGCTTAAAGGTATCCAATCTGCTGATTATTGCCAGCGAGAATGAGGCGGATGCCAGGAAGATTTTAAATGGAACGAAAATTTCCTGCGTCCGTCTGGCACGCATGGATAAAAAGACCACCATGCTCATTTATCATGAGCGATGGCTGAAAGAATATCTTGCGAGCAGGGAGGTTGTCGAACTTTTCCCTGCGCTGGGCTATGAGGGGAAGGGCTTTTATGAAGTGCTTTATTCCGTCAAAAAGAAATATCGCGCCTACACAGAAAAAAAAGGTGAGTTTCCCCATGAGCTGGGACTTCTTCTGGGCTATCCGGCGGAGGATGTGAAAGGCTATATGGAGAATAAGGGGCGAAACTATCTCTGTACAGGATACTGGCAGGTGTATGCTGATCCTGCGGCCAAGTTGAATCTGTTTCAAAAGTTTGAACTGGCGAGGGAACGTCTGATTCGCGCCATCTTTGATGGAAAAGAAATTCAGGAAGTAATACAAGTAGCAGGAGGATGAATCAATGGAAAAATTATATGTTGTTTACTGGTCACAGACAGGAAATACACAGGCTATGGCAGAGGCCATTGGCGACGGTATCAGTGAAGCTGGCAAAGAAGCTGTTGTAGTGGAAGTGGGAAGCGCGTCCATAGATGATTTAAAAGAGGCAAAGGTGTTTGCTTTGGGCTGTCCATCTATGGGTGTGGAAGTACTCGAAGAGATGGAAATGGAGCCGTTTGTGGAAGAAGTGGAAGGTTTCACTTCTGGAAAGAAGATTCTCTTATTTGGTTCTTATGGCTGGGGAGACGGCCAGTGGATGAGAGACTGGGAAGAGAGAATGAGCGGCGCCGGTGCGGAACTCATTAACGGCGAAGGCTTTATTTGCCAGGAAATGCCGGATGGGGATGCTCTTGACGAACTGAAATCTCTTGGAAAACAGATGGCGCAGATGTAGAATACCGGCTGCCAAAAGATAGGTTATTGATAATTTTTCTCAATTACGTTATTGACAACTTATTTCAATTAGGATATACTAACTTTGTAATAAGCGTAATTGCAAATATATGCAGAAAGAAAGAGGATGAGATGATGCCACTGACTATGGCCGATGTCGGCGAACCAATTACAATCAAACGTGTGGGAGGAAAAGAAGAGACCCGGAAGTTTCTTGAGAATCTTGGATTTGTGACGGGAGGAACAGTTACTCTTGTCTCACGGGTGGGAGGTAACGTCATCGTCAACGTGAAGGATTCGAGAGTTGCCATAGGAAAGGACATGGCGAATAAGATTATGGTTTAGCTGTGGCGTCGGAATCTTCTTTGAATTTTTTATTACTGGATAGGAGACTGGATGAATGGAAAAGAATGTAGAAATGAAAACTTTGCGTGACGCACAAATCGGACAGACCGTCACAGTGAAGAAATTGACGGGCAACGGCCCGGTGAAGCGGAGAATTATGGACATGGGAATCACGAAGGGTGTGGATATCTATGTACGTAAGGTAGCGCCTCTCGGAGACCCGGTGGAAGTAACCGTCCGCGGATATGAATTATCTTTGCGAAAAGCAGACGCCGATATGATTTTAATTGGTTGATTTTTTTGACGCAGAGGTTAGTATTTACTAATTATAGTATGGGTAATCTATTCTAAGTATGAATAATCTATTGAGAAAAGGAGCATGAAAATGTCATTAAAAATTGCGTTAGCAGGTAATCCTAACTGCGGTAAAACGACACTGTTCAACGCGCTGACCGGATCCAATCAGTTTGTGGGAAACTGGCCGGGCGTTACGGTGGAGAAGAAAGAAGGAAAATTAAAAGGACATAAAAATGTCATAATCATGGATTTGCCGGGAATTTATTCTTTATCTCCATATACACTGGAGGAAGTGGTTGCCCGGAATTATCTGATTGGCGAGAGACCGGACGCCATCATCAATATTATTGATGGTACAAATATCGAGCGTAACCTTTATCTCTCCACTCAGCTTATGGAGCTGGGTATTCCTGTGATTATGGCAGTGAATATGATAGATATTTTGGAAAAGAGCGGGGATAAGATCTATATCAATAAGCTGACGGATATGCTTGGCTGCGAGGTGGTAGAGATTTCCGCTCTGAAGGGAACCGGAATCAAGAAATTGTCCGAGAAAGCTGTGGGCTTGGCTCAGAAGAAACAGGTAGCCATGCCGGTACACAGCTTTGATTCCGAGGTAGAAAATATCATCGAAGATGTAGCTTCCATGCTTGGCAATGAGGTGCCGGAAGAACAGAAACGATTCTTCGCTATCAAACTTCTGGAAAAAGATGATAAGATTGGTGAGCAGCTTTCCAAAGTGCCGGATGTTTCCGCTCAGATCAAGACATTGGAAGACAAGTTTGATGACGATACGGAAAGTATCATCACCAATGAGAGATATACATATATTTCATCCATCATCCATGATTGTGTCACAAAGGCAAAGGATGAGAAATTAACAACTTCAGATAAGATTGACAAAATCGTAACTAATCGTTTTCTGGCGCTGCCGATTTTTGCGGTGGTCATGTTTATTGTGTACTATGTATCCGTGACAACCGTGGGAACATGGGCCACTGACTGGGCGAACGACGGAGTATTCGGAGAAGGCTGGCATCTGTTCGGCATCGAATCGATTTTTGTGCCGGGTATTCCTGTTCTCGTTGAAAATGTCCTGAACGCCATCGGCTGTGCGGCATGGCTGCAAAGCCTTATCTTAGACGGTATCATAGCCGGTGTGGGCGCAGTGCTTGGTTTTGTTCCACAGATGCTTGTACTGTTCATTTTTCTGGCATTCCTGGAGGGATGCGGATACATGGCTCGAGTTGCCTTTATTATGGACCGTATTTTCCGCAAATTCGGTCTTTCCGGAAAGTCCTTCATTCCGATGCTCATCGGAAGCGGCTGTGGAGTTCCTGGAATCATGGCTTCCCGTACCATCGAAAACGACAGAGACCGTAAGATGACGATCATGACGACAACATTCGTTCCTTGCGGCGCGAAATTACCGATTATCGCCCTCATCGCAGGAGCGCTCTTTAACGGCGCATGGTGGGTGGCGCCGAGCGCGTACTTTGTAGGTATCGCGGCAATCATCTGTTCCGGTATCATCTTAAAGAAAACAAAACTTTTTGCCGGTGATCCGGCTCCATTCGTTATGGAGTTGCCTTCTTACCACCTGCCGACTGTAGGAAATGTATTGCGGAGCATGTGGGAACGCGGTTGGTCCTTTATCAAAAAAGCCGGAACCATCATTTTATTATCTACCATCGTACTGTGGTTCCTGCAGGGATTCGGATGGGTGGACGGACGTTTCACCATGCTGGAAGCAGAACAGCTTGACAGCAGTATCCTTGCCACTATCGGAAATGTCATTGCTCCTCTGTTTGCTCCACTTGGCTGGGGTGATTGGAAAATGGCAGTGGCAGCGGTTACAGGTCTCATTGCGAAAGAAAACGTGGTTGGTACCTTTGGTATTCTCTTCGGTTTTGCGGAAGTTGCGGAAGACGGAGCAGAAATCTGGGGAGAACTGGCAGGCAGCATGACTGCAGTGGCAGCCTACTCCTTCCTGGTATTTAACCTTCTGTGCGCTCCTTGTTTCGCAGCCATGGGCGCTATCAAGCGAGAAATGAACAATATCAAATGGTTCTTTGTTGCCATTGGATATCAGACGTTGCTGGCTTATGTGGCTTCTCTTTGCATCTATCAGATCGGAACCTTCTTAACCGGCGGTGGATTTGGAATCGGAACAGTAGTGGCAGTGATTCTGGTAATTGGTTTCATTTACCTGCTCTTCCGTCCATATAAGGAAAGCAAGACGCTCAATGTGAGCATGAAAGGCATGGCTAATGCACGATAAGGAATTATCTTCTGAAGACTGTTATCAGCGAACACAAATGCAGAAAGAGATAATCATAAAAAGATTGCGGGAAAACGGATGCCGGATTACCAAACAGCGGAAGATGCTTCTGGACATTATTCTGAAAGAAGATTGTTCCTGCTGCAAGGAGATTTATTATAAGGCTTTGGAAAAAGACGAGAAAATCGGTTCGGCTACCGTTTACCGGATGATCAATACGCTGGAGGAAATCGGTGCCATCAGCCGGAGAAATATGTATCGGGTTTCCTGTGTGAATCCCTGTGGAGCGATGAATGTCTGCACCGTGGAGTTTGACGACAATAACGTCTGCCAGCTTGATGATAAAAACTGGCGCAATGTGATGGAAGAAGGTCTGAAAGCCTGCGGCTACATTGAACATCAGAAAATAAAAAATATATTTGTGCGCTCTTGTGATAAGGCAGAACGCACATAAAAGAGAGACTGTGTCTCCTGTTTTCCCGGGAGGTACAGTTTCTTTTTTTAGAATAATCCATGTCTTTCCTTTCTTTTTTTTGCTCTTGGGACTGCCAGCTTGAAAAAAACCAGAGGTTTTTTTATAATAAGCTCATGTGCGCATACAGGTTTTTGTGCGGGCAGATATCCGTTTGCGGAAGGAGCAGATATTCCGGAAACGAAAAAACAATGCATAATAAAAAGGAAGAAATATGCTATAGAAAGAAGGAAAAAGCATGGGATTAAATGATACGCCTTCCGGTGAGAGAGTACACATCGGATTTTTCGGAAAAAGAAATGCGGGAAAATCAAGCCTGGTAAACGCTGTGACGGGACAGGATATGGCAGTGGTCTCCGAGGCCAAGGGAACTACCACGGATCCGGTAAAAAAGGCCATGGAGATTCTTCCCATCGGCCCGGTGATGATCGTCGACACGCCTGGTTATGATGATGAGGGTGACCTGGGAGAAAAAAGGGTACAGAAGACAAAGCAGATTTTATACCGCACCGATGTGGCGGTACTGGTGGTGGATGCGGTGGAAGGTCACACTGACTGCGACCGGGAACTGATTTCCCTCTTTGAGGAGAAAGAGATTCCTTATATTGTGGTCTACAATAAAGAGGACTTGCTGGAAAATGTGCCGGCGGCCAAAGACAATGAAATCTATGTGAGCGCCCTGAAGGAAGAGGGCATTTATGAATTAAAGGAGAAAATCGCGCAATTTGGAAAAGATGCTGGTACAAAACAGCCTTTGGTCAGCGATTTGATCAGAACCGGAGACCTGGTGGTCCTGGTGATTCCCATTGACAGCGCGGCGCCGAAGAGCCGGCTGATCCTGCCGCAGCAGCAGGTGATCCGGGATATTCTGGAATCCGGCGGAGCGGCCATATGTGTGAAGGAAACGGAACTGCCGGAGATTTTGCCGAAGCTGTCGGAGAAGCCTGCCATGGTCATCACCGACAGCCAGGCTTTCGGAAAGGTATCCGCCGATGTGCCGGAGGACATTTTACTGACCTCCTTTTCAATCTTGATGGCAAGGTATAAAGGTCTCCTGGACACGGCTGTGGAAGGAGTGGCTGCCATCGACTGTTTAAAAGACGGCGACAAGATTCTTATTGCCGAGGGCTGCACCCATCACCGCCAGTGCGACGATATCGGAACTGTGAAGATTCCGAGGTGGTTAAAGCAGCACACTGGAAAGAATCTGGAGATTGAGACCAGCTCCGGTCTGGGATTTCCGGAAGATTTATCTCCGTACTCCCTGATCATTCACTGTGGCGGCTGTATGCTGAATGAGAGAGAGGTACGTTACCGGATGAAATGCGCCGGCGACCAGCAGGTGCCAATCACCAATTATGGGATTGTCATCGCCTATCTCCACGGAATCTTAAAGAGAAGTGTGGAAGTATTTCCACATCTGGCGCGGCTGCTGGAAAGATAAGGAAGAGATTTGTGCGTATAGAATACATATAAGAGAAGTAAAGGAGACGCGGCTGACAAAAACCGGGTCTCTTTTTGTTTCGTAAAAATTTTGAACCAGATTGGAAGAACTGTACTCTTATAAGTAGACGCGTCAAAAAG
>CAYULX010000067.1:0-10249 GCA_964445535.1 uncultured Eubacterium sp. | reverse complement strand
ATCCGGAGGCGGAGCAGACGATTATAATAATAGAAAAATAAAAAACAGGAGGACTTTTATGAAAAAACTGATTGCATTGCTGACAGCGGGAGCCATGACAGTTGCGGTTCTGACCGGCTGCGGCGGAGGACAGACGACGGAGACAGCCGGGGAGAGCACTTCTGCGTCGGAGACAGCGGCAGAAATGGAGGAGACGGAGGCCGGCAGCGAGGCCGGGGAAGAAAATGCCTCCAGCCTGGACAAGCTGGTGTTTACTTATGTAACCTCACCCTTAAACGTGCCCAGCATTATTGAGAGAAGCCAGGGGATATTTGCGGATGTGTTCGGGGACATGGGAATTTCCGTGGAGTACGCGGAGATCACCTCCGGCGCGGATCAGACCCAGGCTCTGGCGTCCGGGGACGTGCAGATCCTTTATGCCGTAGGATCCAGCTCGGTGATTCTCTCCGCGGCCAACGGGGCGGATATCAAGGTGGTGGATATGTACAGCCGCTCTCCGGGAGCTTTCTGTCTTTACACGAAGGATGAAACTCTGACCACTTCGGAAAGCCTGTCGGGCAAGACCATCGGCGGCCCGGTGGGAACCAATCTTCATGAGCTGCTGGCAGCCTACCTGGCCACGGCGGACATGACCATTGACGATGTGAATTACGTGAACATGACCATCCCCGACGCCATGGCGGGACTGGAGGGCGGAAGTCTGGATGTGGCCATGATCGCAGGGGCGACGGCTTACCAGGCGGAGCAGTCCGGTTATTATCTGATTGCAGACGGAGAGGGACTGATTGACGCTGACATCGCGGTGGCGGTGACGGGAGAGTTCTACGAGGAGCATCCAGAGATCATTGAGAAGCTGGTGGAGGCCCAGGAGACCATCGCGGACTTTATGGAGAACAACCATGACGAGACCATGGAGATCGTGGCGAACGCCCTGGATCTGGACGTAGCGGCAGTGGAAGACATGTACGGAGATTATGATTTCAGCATCGAGGTGACGGACAAAGACAGGGAAGGATTCCAGAAGACCGCGGACTTCATGCTGGAGGCCGGCATGATCGAGAATGAGCTGGATGTGAATTCTTTATTTGTAACCGCAGAATAAGTAATCTGAATGACGAGAGGGACCGCTGCGCCGGAGACACCGGTAGGCGGTCTTTTTTTGCCGGCAGCTCTGAAAAATTAGAATGTGATTTATTCTTCGCCGCTGAAATGCTAAAATCTTTCTTGTAAAATTTCCTTGTCTGCTGTATAATTTATTTGTATATTAAGAATTTTGTAATTGTTTTTAAAGGACGCGGTTTATGAATCTGGCACAGATTAATCTTCTCTGGGAAGAATATAAAGAAAAATATAATATCGACAGCGATGTGAAGATTACCGCTGTCAAGTACGACACGGAAAAATATGTGGAAGGGTGCTTCAATCTTCTGGAGTTGATGGACGAGAAATATATTTTACATTTGAATCCTAATGTACATCTGTACTCGGAGAATTATGTGAAGTTCATTCTCTTCCACGAATTTACACATTTCTATGATTTCATTCACTGTCCTTACGAAGAGAAGCTTCCGATGATCATGTGGATGAACGCCTACTCCGAATACCACGCCTGCCGGGTCACGTTGGCGCGTTTCATTGAGTCGCTGACCATCACAGCCGTACATATGGATAAGGCGCAGCTTCCGGGACCGTACCGAGAGATTTCCATCCGGCATTTGCTCATTGAGAGCGTATACCGCACTAAGCTGTATTTCGATGCATTTTTTAAAGAGTACCATCTCTCCGATTTCGCCGGAGGTTTCCGCAACCTGATGTATCTGTTCGGATATCTTTCGCTGTTCCAGAACGACGACAAGATGGTGGATGAGACTTTGACCGCCCTGCACATTAACGATGAATTACTCCATACCATTTATCAGGCACTGAAAGACATGGATTTTGATAAGGTCATCGAAATGTACCAGGCCATCACGGATAAGGCCACTCTCACCTACCTGAAAGCCATGTTCCGCAAATATTATCCGCCGCAGATTCTTTCGGACGACGACATTGAGGGCATCACCCTCGACAATTACCGCGACTATGCCGAGCGTCTCGACCAGAAGATGCGGGAACTGAACCTCTTCTCTTCTGAGGAAGCCAGGGCAAATATGCTCAGCGCGGAGGCGGCGCTGGCGCAGTTTTATTTTTAAATTTCAGGCGTGATTTTTGCAGCCATTCAATCCCGTACCCGTGAAAGCGTCCCGGAGTACATGGCCAAACAGTTATATAATTTATATTTTTTCTCATAATGTTTTTCATCATATAATAATCCCTCCCGGGCAGATATGGTCATTTCCCAACTGTCTGTGGAGGGATTATTTTTTCCAATCGGCATCCGGTAACTTGCTGTTTTTGCCGTCTATAACCCGATTATTTTTCTCCCAAAATCTTGTTGACATTTAGATATCAAAATGATATCATCTAAATGTCGATATAATATTTCATATGTTATAGTAAGCGGAGCCGGTACTTTTGTACTTGAACATACGGCTCTGCAAAAAGGAGGTTTTATTTTATGAAAGAAAAAGTCATAGGCACAAAAAGAAACGGAATGGTCATGCTGCTTCTCACATTGTTCCTCTATATACTGGCTATTTTCTACTGCGGCATCAGCATCGCAGACGTGCCCTTTGGGAGAAATGTTCTTTTAATCACTGTCAGCAGCATCTGGATCGCCCTGGGTTGGATTCTCTTCTTCGGACTGAAGGTTTTAAAACCGCAGGAAGCGCTGGTTCTCACTCTCTTCGGCAAGTATGTTGGTACTTTAAAGGGAGAAGGCTTTTATTTTGTAAATCCTTTCTGCTCCAGCGTCAATCCGGCAGCCAAGACTAAACTGGGACAAAGCGGCGACGTGGACGCCGGCAATCATAAGGGCGGCCTTTCTCTCTCCCTGAACAATAGAGGCGCCTCCGCCAACATGAATTTTGGCAGCAAAAAGATTTCTTTGAAAGTGATGACATTAAACAATGCCCGGCAGAAGATCAACGATTGTCTCGGCAACCCGGTGGAAATCGGCATCGCTGTCATGTGGAGGGTGAACGATACCGCCAAGGCTGTGTTTAACGTGGACAATTACAAAGAATATCTTTCTTTACAGTGTGACAGTGCCGTCAGAGATATCGTGCGAATCTATCCTTACGACGTGGCTCCGAACGTGGACACCACCGGTGACGGGAAGGCAGATGACGGTTCTCTCAGGGGCTCCAGCAAGGTGGTTGTCCGCCGTATTAAAGATGAATTGCAGGCAAAGGTCAGCGACGCCGGACTGGAAATCCTCGAAGCGAGGATCACTTATCTGGCCTACGCGCCGGAGATTGCCGCCATCATGCTCCAGAGACAGCAGGCATCCGCTGTGGTGGACGCAAGAAAGATGATTGTGGACGGTGCTGTCGGCATGGTTGAGATGGCTCTCGAACACTTGAATGAAAGCCACATCGTTGACCTGGATGAAGAACGGAAAGCAGCCATGATTTCCAATCTCCTGGTCGTTCTCTGCGGTCATCATGAGGCGCAGCCGATTGTAAACGCAGGCTCTCTCTACTGATTGAGGATGTGATAATTCAAATATGAATGAAAAAAAGAAAAAACAGGTTCCTCTTCGTTTGTCGGAGAAGCTGTACAAGGATATCGCCGCCTGGGCCGAGGATGATTTCCGCTCTGTAAACGGACAGATCGAGTATCTCCTCACGGAATGTGTCCGGCAGCGTAAGAAAAACGGAAAATATGTATCCGAACATCTGGATGAGCCGCTGGATATTGACATTCAATAAAACATGAAATGCGCGTTTTCATAAATGTAAATTCTGGACAAAATATATCTTTCCGGGCCGCAGATTTTGGCATCAATCCACTTCAATGGCGTTCGGATAGATTTTCTTTAATTTCGCATCATCAAAATACTCATCCATCATCTTCTGCCATTGATGGGTTGCGGGAATCTGATCGCTCCGTTGGTCACTCCGGATAAGCGCCAGGGAGGATACCGCCATATTGACCACAAAAAAGACTGCCAGAATCCAGGTGAGAATCTTCCCTGCCGTAATCGGTATTTTTTCGATCCAGCGGGAAAATACCGGATACAATCCTTTCATCCAGATTACTGCCGCAATACCCCAGAAAAAACAATATAAAAGATTGATTCTTCCTCCCAGATTAAACGTCATCTTACTGTAATCCCAGAATACTTTGCCGAAAACCAGCTCAGAGAGAACGCTGCATATGTACTCGTAGGCTCCTCCCAGAAAGGTTCCCGCCAGAAATAGAAAACGGTCAGAGCGATCTCTATATTTATAGAGCAGGAGAGACGCCGCCGCGATGGCAAATCCCCAGACCAGGCTGAACGGTCCCCATACGAGACTGCTTCTGCTCATCCATATTCCCATTTTCATCCAGCAAAACAACGTCTCCACAATATCTCCCAGAAAGGCTCCGATGATTAACAGCCAAAATAATTTATAAAAGCCGCAGCCGGCGGCAAATACCCGCTGCCCGGACACCGCCTCTTCTCTTCTCTGATGAATACTGTTGGGATAAGCCCGGCGGATTCTCCGGTCCGTCAGGTCGTAAATCCATCGCCCCAGGCGGGAGCTGATGCCGGAAAGCCAGGAGTCCACTTCCTCCCACTGTTCCATGCGCTTGCTTCTTCCCGACAAAATGCACAGTGTCGCCACGATATCAATGGCCAGCACTGCCAGCAGCGCCAGAACGAGAATCTTCCCCGGCAGGGACGGAATCAGATCATAGAGACTCACAAGCAGCGGATTGCCCCATTCCATGGCCGCAACAGCGAGTAATCCCCAACAGATGGAAACAGGTAAGCAGATATATCCGTCCAGATTCCATTTAAGCTTAGAATAATTCCACCACCGCTCATGATACATCCGCTCAATGGCGTGACCTGCAATCCATTCGATGAGGGTTGAAATAACAAATCCCGCCGCAAACAGCCAGACGCCGTGGAGCTCTCCGAAAAAAACAATCATCACGACAGCGGTTATTCCGTAAATGACACAGAGAGGCGCATTGACCAGACCACGGTTGACAAATCGTTTTTGTCTCAGAGCGGCCGAGATGGTCTCCAGCACCCATCCTAAAAAGCTGTATACAAAAAACAGCCAGATAATCTCGTATCCTGTATATTGCATTTTTTCTCCTTTGTAAGCCTAATGTGCTGTCTTATGTTTCGACATTCCTTGACATGCCGCTTTACTCTATAATGATAAAGTAGCCTTTTTCTCAAGTCAAGAAAAAGCTGCCGCGTTATATTTTCACAGCAGCTTTTTGATTACTGGTCATGACGTGAACCGGACTTCTTTCACCTCTACCTAATCTGTCCGTTTCCGCGGATAATATATTTATAAGTACAAAGTTCTTCCAGCCCCATCGGTCCTCTGGCGTGGAGCTTTTGAGTGGAGATTCCCATCTCGCAGCCCAGGCCGAACTCTCCGCCGTCGGTAAACCGGGTGGACACGTTGACATATACAGCCGCACTGTCCACTCTTCTGGTGAAGTAATCGGCCGCCGTCGTATCTTCTGTGACGATGGCTTCACTGTGGCCACTGGAATGGGTGGTAATATGCGCCACGGCGTCCTCCACACTGTCCACCACTTTCACAGCCAGAATGTAATCAAGGAACTCCGTATCAAAATCGTTCTCTCCTGCCGGAACGCCGTCAATGATGGCCGCCGCCCGCCGACACAGCCGCAGTTCCACAGGAACCGCTCCCGCTACCGCCCGGTCGTCCACCAGACGTTTTTTCAGCACAGGAAGAAATGTACCGGCGATATCTTTGTGTACAAGGCACACCTCCTCAGCATTGCAGACGCTCGGACGGCTGGTCTTTGCATTTTCTATGATGGAAAGCGCCTTGTCAATGTCTGCCGCCGCGTCCACATACACATGGCAAATACCGGTTCCGGTCTGGATGCAAGGCACCTTCGCCTGATCCACGCAAGCCTGAATCAACCCTGCTCCTCCTCTCGGGATAAGCAGATCCACATATCCCACGGCCTCCATCAGTTCCGTGGAACTGGCTCTGGTGGTATCTTCGATGAGACTCACGCTGCCCTTTGGCAGACCGGCCTCCTCCAGCCCTTTCTGCATGGCGTCCACCACCGCCCGGGCGCTCTTCCAGGCTTCCTTGCCGCTCCGGAGTACACAGGCGTTTCCGCTCTTGATGCAAAGCGCCGCCGCGTCACTGGTCACATTTGGGCGGCTCTCATAAATGATGGCAATAACTCCCAGCGGAATCGCCGTTTTCTCAATCACCATGCCGTTGGGACGCTCGATGGATTTCAACACTTTCCCCGCCGGATCCGGCAGAGCGATCAGCTCCCGGATACCCTGAGCCATACCCGCGATTCTCTCCTCCGTCAGGAGAAGTCTGTCCAGCATTACGTCGGATATTTTCCCTTTTGCCCCTTCCATGTCCTCCTGGTTGGCGGCAAGAATCTTCTCTGTCTCTGCTTCTAAATTGCTGGCCATCCGTTCCAGCGCATGATTTTTGGTCTGTTCATCCGCCGCATTGATGACTGTTTTTGCTTTCCTGGCCTGTTCCAGTATTTCCTTTGTCGTCATTTTATTACCCTCCCTGATATAGTCTTTATTTATCTTTTCCCGCGAAACTTCGTTCCGACCTTCTCCCCGTCCAGTATCCGGTAGAGATTGTCCGGATGAGTTCCGTTGGCAACAATCATATCTATACCTGCCTCCATGGCAATTTCCGCGGCCTTGACCTTGGTGATCATGCCGCCGGTGCCAAGGCGGGTGCCTTTGGTCCCTGCCAACTCATAAATCTCCGGCGTGACAGAGAAGACCACATCGATGATCTCCGCGCTGGGATCTTCCCGCGGATTGGCCGTATAAAGCCCGTCGATGTCGCTCAGCACGATCAGCAACTCCGCATCCACTTTTTTGGCCACAATGGCCGCCAGAGTATCATTATCTCCCACGGAAATCTCGTCGGTCACAATGGAGTCATTTTCATTGACCACCGGCATCACATTGAGTTCCAGAAGCCGCTTGATCGTATTTTTGATATTGTTACTGCTGGTCTCATTTTCAAAATCTGATCCGGTGATCAGAATCTGTGCCACGATATGGTTATATTCCTGGAACTTTTTGTCATATAAGTACATCAGCTCGCATTGGCCGATGGCCGCCGCTGCCTGTTTGGTCGGCATATCTTCCGGCTTATCTTTAAGATTCAGCTTGCCGACGCCCAGTCCAATCGCTCCCGAAGAAACCAGGATGAGTTCATGTCCGGCATTTTTTATGTCGCTCAGCACCTTGCATAATATCTCAATTCTCCGAATATTAATCCGTCCGCTTTCATGGGTTAAAGTGGATGTCCCCACTTTTACTACGATTCGCATAATTTCCTCCTGCAAAAAGGGCCGCGGCAAAATACATACCCATATTCCGCTGCAGCCCCTCATCCATTCTATTATTCTGGTGCATCCGCACCGTATTTTTATTATTCTTCCGGAAATACAATATTCCAATCAGGCGATTGCTTCTCTCCGGAAAATATTGTGCATTTCTATAACACTTTGCTCAAAAAACTCTGTGTTCTCTCATTCTGAGGATGATCCATGACCTCCTCCGGTGTTCCCTGTTCCATGATCACACCCTGGTCAATAAAGAATACCCGGTCGGCAACGTCGTGAGCAAATCCCATCTCGTGGGTAACGACCACCATGGTCATCCCTTCTGCAGCCAGTTCCTTCATAACGTCCAGAACCTCGCAGACCATCTCCGGATCCAGCGCGGAAGTCGGTTCATCAAAAAGCATAATGTCCGGTTCCATGGCAAGCGCACGGGCAATGGCCACACGCTGCTGCTGCCCGCCGGACAATTCTTTCGGTTTTGCGTCCGCTTTCTCCTCAAGACCAACCCTGCGCAAAAGTTCCAGTGCTTTTTTTTCTGCTTCTTCTTTGGTTTTGAGTTTGAGTTCCACCGGCGCCAACATGATATTTTCTTTTACCGTATAATGTGGAAACAGATTAAACTGCTGGAATACCATGCCGATGTGCTGACGAATCTTGTCAATGTTGCTGTCCTTTCCGGTGATGCTCTCGCCTTCCACCAAAATCTCTCCCCCCGTGGCCTCTTCCAGACGGTTCAGACAACGAAGAAAGGTAGATTTACCGGAGCCGGACGGCCCGATGACGCAGATAACCTCACCTGTGGCAATCTCCGCGTCAATTCCCTTTAATACATGAAGGGATCCAAAGCTTTTCTTCAGTCCCTTTACTTTAATCTTAATATTATTTTCCATTATGCGTTCATCCTCCTCTCAACTGTTCTCGAAACAAATGACAGAATCGTAACAATCAGGAGGAAGAAAATAGCTACCCATGTATAGGTGGCAAAAGATTCCATGGTTCTTCCCACATAAATCTTCGCGTTATACATAATCTCTGACAAACCAATGGCATAAAGAATGGTAGAATCCTTTAATGTGATGATGAACTGGTTGACCAGAGACGGAAGACAAATCCGCACTGCCTGCGGAAGAATAATCTTCTGCATGGACTTGGCATAGCTTAATCCCAGACTTCTCGCCGCCTCCATTTGTCCTTTATTGACAGATTCAATGGATCCACGGAAAATCTCGGAAATATACGCGCCGGCATTGAGCGTCAGCGTCACCAGACTGGCGGTAAACACCGTAATTCTGAACTGAGAACCCGTCAAAGACTGAATGAGCTGCGGCATGGCAAAATAGAAATAAAATGCCTGTACCAGCATCGGCGTTCCACGAATCAGCCAAATATAAAACTTCGCAATACCGCGCAAAACGCCATAGCGGGAAATATTCATTAAACAAACAAAAATTCCCAGCACCATAGCAATGATCAGGGACAACACTGTAATTTCAATAGTCATACCCAACCCCTGGAGAAGGGTTGGGTAGACTTCACTTAATACCTGAATTAAATTCATAGTAAATCATCCTTTTAATTACTCAGCGGAAGTATATTTTGCAACAATCTCGTCATACGTTCCGTTTTCTTTGATATTGGCAAGACCTGCGTTGAACATCTCAAGCAGCTCGGAGTTCTGTCCTTTCAGTACGGCAAAACCATATGGTGTGGAAAATTCATCTTTTTCTTCTGCTATGATCTTGAGGCCGTTGCCCTGGGAGATACCGTAAGCCATAACCGGCTGGTCCTCGAAACATGCCACGGTGTTGCCTGTGATAACGTCCTGATACATCAGAGAAGACTCATCGAAATACTGAATATCAAAACCGTACTGATCTTTTAAGGATTCTGCACAGTCAGCGCCCTGCGTTCCGGTTTTAGCTGCCACTGTCTGACCCTGAAGGTCTTCCAGACTATTGATATCGCTGTCCTCAGCCGCTGCGATAGCCACATAGGAATCGTAGTAAGCGTCAGAGAAATCATATTTTTCCTGTCTTTCTTCTGTGATAGACATACCGGCGATAACCGCGTCGCTTTGTCCAGACTCCAGAGAAGCCACTGCTGCGTCAAATCCAAGGGAGTTCAGTTCATACTCGAATCCCTGGTCTTCCGCGATGGCTGCGAGAATCTCCACGTCAATCCCAACGAACTCATTGTTTTCATCGGTGTACTCAAACGGAGCAAAAACAGTATCTGTTGCGATGATATAAGTTTTATCTGATGATGCGTTGTCCGCCCCTGTGCTGTCTGCCTCATTGTTCGAATTACCTCCACATGCAACAAGAGATAAAGTCATCGCTGCAATTAAAGCCATTGATAAGAATTTTTTCATATGAATTCCTTCCTTTCTAATATTTCTTTTTTTTACATTACGTTATTATTATATCTATTAAACATACAAAATGCAAGAAACTTTCAAAAAAGATACATTTTCTGGTATTTTTTCTTCTATTTTTTTCTTTATTTACTTTATAAAATATTTTCTTTTTCTTTCTTAATTATTACTAAAACCAGTAAATTTGTCCTGTTTTGTTTTTCTATCTTTGCTTAATATTAACATGAAATTTTATAAAAAAATTTATTCATATTTCTTTTTTTATTCCACAAAAAAATATTATTTTTTTCCAAGGAAAAACGGTTGACAAAATTTATATAATCGAATATAGTGAACTGGATTTCACCGTGAGAAAAGAAATATATTCTTACATTTTTATTTTTAAAAATAGGAAAAGCAATTTGGTGATATGTCAAGAGGTGATTAAAAAAAGATTTCAATAAA
>CAYULX010000066.1:0-10520 GCA_964445535.1 uncultured Eubacterium sp. | reverse complement strand
GACCTCGTAACCTACTATCTCCACAGGCGTGAATTCGGGCAGTCCCTGCCCTATATACTGTTTCTTATGCTATCTGCCGTAATCCTTCTGCCAGTATATTTTTCGCAGCATTTCTTCCGAAACATTCCCTACGCTGCAAGCAAAATATCCATCTGTCCAGAAAGTGTGTTCTTTCCAGAAATGCTTTTTGAGATAATTTAATGACTTTGTGTTTTTGACATATCTCATAAGAAAATTGCTTTATATCGTCTGATATCTGTTTTGATATCAGTAGTTTCTTTCTATATTTGCATACAAAAATAAGATGGTACTGTAATACATATTTGTGCCTGTTTTTCGATTTCCATGTCCCCATATCGCAAGTATAACACAAGCCACTACTTTTGGCTGCCTTAACCCACCGTCTAAAGCCAGTGGGATTGCGATAGCCTTTTTCAAACTCAAATCAGTTCATATCTGTGAAGTATTCTGCCGTCCACAAGTTCTTCAATCCGGCGTACTCTGCCTTTTTCCATCAAGTACAGAATATGCGCGAGAGTTTCTCCCATCGCAAACCATTTCTGCTGGTTTGGCGCGTCCTTCCAGGATTTGCCGCGCATGGACCAGGAGAGTTTCTCGGCGATTTCATAACCGGTAGCTCCCGGATGTTCTTTCAATACCTTCATCATCTGTCCGAGACGTTTTTCATGATGAGCCAGTATCTCCCTCACTCGGTCTTCCAGTTTTTTATTGGAAAGACCGCGGTGAGCCGGCAGCGCCACCTCGATGTCAAACTCCAGCAGCCGTTTCAGATTGTTCATATACTGCTGCAAAGAATCATTGATGCCTGACCATTTGGTAATATTAGGCGTAATATCAAACAGCAGGTGGTCCGCAAGAAACATGATTTTCTTATCTTTAATGTAGAAAATCATCTGTCCCGGCGTGTGTCCCGGCATAAATAACGCAGTAAGAGTCGTATTTCCTACTCTCACCTCATCTCCCTCCTGAAGAGTGGTCACAGGAAAGGTGGTATCCGGCATATAGATGCTGGCAGGATTCGTCTTAATGGCGTCCTGGAGTTCTTCTTCCGGAAAACCTTCCAACCGGTATTGCTGGTCAACCCGTCCCAGAAGATTTCCTTCTTTCATTTGGCAGAAATAATCATATTCCACCTCGCCCATATAAATGGTGGTATCCGGATAATCGAAGGAAGCTGCCAGACCGATGTGGTCTGAATGAAGATGGGTAATGAGCAGTTTCGTGTGTTCCGGCGACACATCGATTTCATGGAGACTGTCCATCAATACCTGTCGACATTCCTCCGTGCGAAAACCGGTATCTATGACAGCGCTTTCTCCGCCGTCCTTTATCACATAACAATTGAGATTCTTTAATGGATTTCCCGCCAGCGGAACGTCGATTTTGTAAATGTCCGGACTGCGATTTATTAATTCAATCATATTTTTTGTCTTACCTGCCTTTCTATTGTATACTCCTCGCGTTTTTCCCAGAATTTGTCATAATCTATGGATGATACCCGCTATCTGCCCCATAGCCGATAGCGGGTGCGTCTGTTTATTCCTTCATCTTCATCCGTTTGATAACTTTCAGCCTGGTAAACTCTTCTCTGTCTTTTTCTTCCAGTGCGTTGGTGATGGTGTAAACCAGCGCTGTATACATCGGGATGGTAATGTTTTGCAGCGCGTTGGCGCGCTTCTGGGTTTTTTTGATGTTGGTGGCGAGACGGTAAGCCGCATTTTCCACCATGGACAACTTGATGGTCAAGTCTTTTACCCGGCGGAACGCCTCCTTTGCCACATCAATAGATTCGTGGGTTGTGCTGAACGCATAGGTAGGCGTACCGGCGTCAGGCGTGTATTTTACATGGGGAATCTCCGTTCCCATGATGCTCCGTACCTGAATGGTGATGGAGCTCTCAATGGGAACCGTGTAAGCAAGCTGCTCCACCGTGCTGATACCATTTTCAATGTTGGCTCTCTGGAGGCATTGATAAGCATAGGTAAATGTACTGTCAATCTCCTCCTGAATGCTTCTCGCCTCATCAATCAGATCCATCAGTTCCCGAATGAGAATATTTCGCTTCCGGTCCATCAGGTCATAACCCTGCCTGGCCAGCGCCAGTGAATTCTTTGCCAGCATCAGATTTCCTTTGGTTGGGAAGGTTCGTGGGTCCATAAAATCCCTCCTTTATTCTTCCGGCGCCGGTTTATAATATTTATCAAGCAGCTTCGTATCCACCCGGTCCAACTCCTCCCGCGGCAGCTTGCCGAGAAGCTCCCAGCCGAGGTTCAGGGTCTCTTCCATGCTGCGGTTCTCTTCCGGTCCCTGATTGATATATCTTTTCTCAAATTCTTTTCCGAACTCCAAATACTTTTTATCAATAGGCGACAGCTCATCCTCGCCGATGACAGAAGCCAGGTTTCTGGCATCGCCCACCTTGGCATAGGCTGAGAAAAGCTGGTTGGCAAGATCCTGATGATCCTCCCTCGTATATCCCTCGCCGATACCGTCCTTCATCAGACGAGACAGAGACGGCAGAATATTGATGGGTGGATAAATGGACTGGCCATTTAAAGGCCGGTCGAGAACAATCTGTCCCTCGGTGATATACCCGGTCAGATCGGGAATCGGATGCGTGATATCATCGTTTGGCATGGTGAGCATCGGAAGCTGTGTCACAGATCCGTTCACGCCCCGCACGATACCCGCCCGCTCATAAATGGCGGCCAGCTCGCTGTACAGATAGCCCGGGAAACCTTTCCGGCTGGGAATCTCTCCTTTGGAGGAAGAGACCTCTCGCATGGCCTCGGCAAAAGAAGTCATATCCGTCAGGATGACGAGGATATGCATGTGCCGCTCAAAAGCCAGATATTCTGCCACTGTCAGCGCAACCTTAGGCGTGATAAGTCTCTCCACCACCGGGTCATTGGCCAGATTCAGAAACATTGCCACATGATTGGCCACACCGCTCTCCTCAAAGGTCTGTCGGAAGAAATCCGCCACGTCATGTTTGACGCCCATGGCGGCAAATACGATGGCAAACTCTTCGTCAGAGTCCTCACCCAGAGACGCCTGTTTTACAATCTGGGCGGCAATCTGGTCATGGGGCAGACCGTTGCCGGAAAAAATTGGCAATTTCTGTCCCCGAATCAGGGTGGTCAGCCCGTCAATGGCGGAGATTCCGATATGGATATAGTTTCTCGGATATTCCCGGCACACCGGGTTTAACGGCAGACCGTTGATGTCTCTTTTTAAAGTGGAGACAATGGGTCCCAGATCATCAATGGGCTGCCCGATGCCGTTGAAGGTTCTCCCCAGCATATCCGGGGACAGGGCTATCTCCATGGGATGTCCAGTCAATTTGGTATGGGTATTGGTCAGAGACATATTTTCCGTACCCTCAAAAACCTGAATGACTGCCTTATCTTCATACAGTTCTACAATACGTCCGATTTTTCTTTCGGAACCGCCTATGACAAATTCAACAATCTCATCAAAAAAAGCATCCTGGACGCCTTCCAGCACAGCCAGAGGGCCATTGATACTGCTTAATCCTAAATATTCAATTGACATGTTCGGTCCCTCCCTATGCGTTTTTCTCCAGTACCCGCTGATAAAATGCGTCGATATCTCTGCGGTACTGTGCAAACATTTCCAGACGGTCATTCGGCACATCATACTTGATGGCGATAACCTTGTCAAATATTTTTTCATCCTTGAGCACGGACATCGGATGTCCCATGGACACCAGTGTTCGCGACAGTTTATACAGATACAAAATGGTATCCATCATCAGAAACTGTTTTTCCATGGAAACGCAGGTATCGTCCTTATGAAAGGCGTTCTGCTGCAAGAAGCCCAGACGGATCACCCGGGCAATTTCAAGAATCAGTTTCTGGTCGTCCGGCAACACGTCACTTCCGATGAGCTTAACAATCTCCAGCAGGCTGCTCTCCTGGTTGAGAAGCGCCATGAGTTTGTTCCTGTATTCCACAAACTGCGGTGATACGTTATCTCTGTACCACGGACTCAAATCCCCCAGATACTCGCTGTAACTGGTCAGCCAGTGGATGGCAGGAAAATGTCTTGCATAGGCAAGACTCTTATCCAGTCCCCAGAAACAACGGACAAATCGTTTGGTATTTTGTGTGACCGGTTCGGAAAAGTCACCGCCCTGCGGGGAAACCGCTCCGATGATAGTGACGGAACCGTTGGTTCCATTGAGATTATGCATCATGCCGGCTCTCTCATAAAAGGCCGACAGCCGGGAAGCCAGATACGCCGGGAACCCCTCTTCCGCCGGCATCTCCTCCAGACGTCCAGACAGTTCCCGCAGCGCCTCCGCCCACCGGGAGGTGGAGTCCGCCATGATGGCCACGTCATATCCCATATCCCGGTAATATTCCGCCAGCGTCAGTCCCGTATAAATACTTGCCTCCCGGGCCGCCACCGGCATATTGGAAATATTGGCGATGAGCGTCGTCCGCTCCATCAGCGGCTGTCCGCTCCGCGGGTCCGTTAGCACGCTGAACTCCTCCAATACCTGGGTCATCTCATTGCCACGCTCTCCACAGCCAATATAAATGATAATATCCGCATCGGCCCATTTGGCAATCTGATGCTGCATCATAGTCTTTCCCGTACCAAAACCGCCGGGAATGGCCGCCGTGCCGCCCTTGGCGATGGGGAACATCGTATCCACAATACGCTGCCCCGTCACCAGTGGCACCGACACCGGGAATCGGTGATGACAAGGTCTTGCGGTTCGGATCGGCCAGTGCTGAGTCATGGTCAGCTTCCGCTCCGAACCATCCGACATCCTGAGAACCACCAATGTCTCATCAATGGTATAGTATCCATCCAACGCCGCGTCTATCACCGTTCCTTCTATCTCCGGCGGCACCATACATTTATGCACGACAGACCGGGTTTCCGGCACCTCAGCGATAATATCGCCTCCATGAAGATATTGCCCCTTCTCCACGGTAATATGTGTCTTCCATTTCTTCTCACGGTCCAGGGAATCCACGCTGACACCACGGGTAATGAAGGTGCCCGCCGAATCGGCAATTCGTTCCAAAGGCCGCTCGATTCCGTCAAAAATATTGTTGAGAATCCCCGGTGCCAGAGTTACAGAGACGGCGTTCCCGCTGGCAACCACCTCTTCTCCGGGCCGGAGGCCTGTGGTCTCCTCATACACCTGCACCGTTGTCCGGTCTTTATCCAGGGCGATGACCTCTCCCACCAGTTTCTGTCTGCCGACGTAAACCATCTCCGCCATGCGAAATCCGGTGTTGCCTTTCAGATAGACGACAGGGCCGTTAATTCCATAGATTGTTCCGGTTTTAAGCAATGCCGTCACCTCCTAATAAAAACTTCTCATACTCATCCTTTAGCTGCGTAAGAAAAGCATGATCAATGAGGATATTCCGGCTGTGAATGACTGCCCGCACTCCTCCGATGAAATCCTCTTTGCTGATCGTCAGCGAAACGCCGGTCATTTCTTCCAGCTTCTCACGTTTCTCCTTATCGGACGCATTGATGTATATGGTTACCAGATCGTCGCCGGCATACTCTTCCGCCTGCCGGATACATTTCACCAAAAACTCATCATACTTTTCTGTCTTCATGTATTCACTGACCAGTTGTCTGGCCTCATCAAAAATCTTATCTTTAAGCTCCTGCTGCACCTTTCCCCGCCGGCGTTTCTGCTCCAGTTGGTACTTTGCCCTCGTCTGATTCAACGCCAGCTTCGCCCTTGTTTTCTCCTCCATAATCCGGAGTTTTGACTGATGCATCGCCTCTTTCTTATGGTCTGCCAGTTCTTTTTCCAGCATCTCCCGGTGTGCGTCTATGATGGCGTTTCCCTCCGCCCGGGCCTGTTCCATGGACGAGGTTCGCAGGTGTGTAATTTTTTCTTCTAAAGTCAAGAGGAATCCCTCCTTATTGTCATCAAATCTACAATTATTTTCACCCGGTTCCGCAGCCTTTCGCAGCGAAACCTACCGTATATAACCTGTCGGTTCATAATCTGAACAGCCGCGCAGTTCCACTTGCCGGCTGTCATCTCCCATCACAATTTCAATCCGATGGCCTCTGTGATATAGGAAGTAATAAAATCTTTCTGTCTTCCGGTCCCGTGCCGGTCCGGTATCTCCACAAGAAGCGGCATTTTCCTCTCCAGACGAAAAGTATCAATGATATCCGGAAACTCTCTGCCAAACTTCTCCGTCAGCAAAACAATACCGACGCTTTTATCTTTGAGAACCTTTTCCAGCGCTTCCCTGAGTTCTTCCCTTTCATGGACAACCACACCGTCCACGCCAGCCAGGCGCATTCCCGTATAGGTATCCACGTTATCGCTGATGAGATACATTTTCATGGATATCGCCTCCTTCATACTCATGTGGAACGGGGTCAAGACATCATGCTTTTTCATGCCAGCATGAAAGCATGACCTTTTTGCCTTGGTGTTACAGATTTCCCAGAATCATAAATGATATGATCAGACCATACAGGCAGACACCCTCCGCCAGACCTACGAAAATCAGAGATTTACCGAGGATACTGGAATCTTCGCTCAAAGCGCCCAGGGCTGCGCTGGCCGCGCTGGCCACGGCGATACCTCCGCCGATACAGGAAAGTCCGGTTACCAGAGCCGCTGCCAGATATCCAAGACCGGTGGCAATCCCTGCGGAAGATGCAGCCGTCGTCTCCGCGGCTTCCACACTCTGTCCGCCAAACATCACCGCCACAGCGATAAGTAGGGTACCAAAGAAAAATACTGTGTTGACGCCCAATGTCCGTTTATAACGTTTTTTACATTTCTCTCCCAGATAGAAATAGCAGAACGGAAGAACAATACTTAAAAATAATGCTGCGATTAATACGATTTTAGTTGCTACTGTCATGATATAGGACCTCCTACTTTTTATTGGTTTTCTTATTGGTATATGGAGTAAAGGCATGACCGCTGCCTTTGTAAAAACGGCTGAACATTTCGTAATATTCCAACCTCAGCACCTGAATGCCGACGATGAGTCCCTCAAATCCGCAGACAAACAGATTACCGAAAATCACACCCAGCCAGTTAGGATTCCCGCTCTCGGCTCCAGCCAGCTGCAGCACCACTTCCATGATGGCGGCGTGGCTGACGGCAAAGGCTCCAATACGGATGAAGGATATCGTATTGGAAAAATAGCTGAGCAAAGTCTCAAACATTTCAAAAAATCCTTCCACCAAAAACATTGCCTTGCTCTCCTTCATCTTTCCTGTCTGTCTTCGTATAAGGCGAGTCAGCGGCTCCTTAAATAAGATAAGAAGCAAAGGAACACCGAACATAATCGCCATGACAATCCCCGCCGGAATCGGATTGCCGGTTAAGAACAGGACAATGGTGACCACCACCGCCACATAAAATACCAGCCCCGCCACACCGTTGGCATCAAACCAGGCGCCGCCGATATCCTTATCCCGCAAAGCATTGATAATGTGAAGCACCATGGCAACGATGATCAAAAACATTCCAAAGGCCACGGCCACCACGAACACTGTGTTGAGCTTCCCCAGGAAAGGAAGGGTTGTCATATGATTAATGGGCCGGATCCACAGGGGTTCTATGACGTTTTCAAATCCAAAGATGCTTCCGAATACAAAGCCGAAAATCGTGGAAAATACTCCTGCAGTGGCGATGATTCCCGCCAACGGCGCCTTTTTGAAATGATAAATGAACGCCCCGCCAATGAGCAGCAAAAGCCCCTGCCCCACGTCACCGAACATGATTCCAAAAATCAGGGAATAAGTGATTCCCACGAACAGCGTCGGATCCAGCTCATTGTGCGCCGGCAGTCCGTACATCTGTACAAACATCTCAAAAGGTTTGAAAAGCTTTGGATTCTCCAGCTTTGTCGGCGGCTCACCGAAATAGGCGTTGTGATCATCTTCCACCACCACAAAAACTTTGTCATCGTCCTGAATCTCTTTTTCAAACTTTTCCACATCGTCCTCCGCCATCCAGCCGCAGAGGATATAATAATCTTCCTTATTATCTTCCATACGGGCCGCCAACTTGCGGACGTCAAAATTATTGGATAACTCTTCGAAACGATTTCTGGCGGCGATGAGCTGCGGCGCTCTGTTCTGGAGCATCTCTCCCGCCTGTATATCCAAATCACTGAGTTCCCGGGTAATCTTATCCGCTTCCCGGTCCAGAGAGCGGTATCCCTGCTCCGGTGTTCCTTCAAACTCATCCTTCAGTTCGATTTTCTCAAAATGCAGGGAACGGAACACGGCGTCCACCTTCTGCGCTTCCGCCGGGGCCACAAAATACGCACCGTACACATAGCTTTCATCTCGCTGCCCTTCCACAAAAATCGCGCCCAGGTCATCCATCAGATATTTTTGCATTTTCTGATAAAATTCAGCGGCGATACGCCCAAAACGATAGGTAATATATTTATAATGAAGAACTTTATGCAGATTACAGTCCAGAGGACGAAAAGGAGCGATGATCCGCTGCTTTCTCCGAACCTCTTCACTGCGTTTTTTTAATTTTTCTTTCTTGTCCTGCACCGACTGATAATCCTCTCCTGCCTGCCGCACCACCTCAAACATATCATCAAGGCCCATAGATGTATCCGGCTCCACATTCTCCGCATTAGGAAGATATCCGACATACTCCTCCGCTTTTTTTAGGACGTCGCGGTACGGATTGATCTCCACAAAGGGTCTTAAATTGTCCACGGTTTTAAGCTCTGACAGAGCCGATTCAAGCTGTATCTCGTACCTGGAAAGATACAGATCCGTCACCCGGTCAATGTCATTCCGGGGCCCGGATATGTTTACAAACTTCATCTTTACAATCATTGTGTTCTACCTCCCACATATGCCAGCGTCTCTTCCGGAGTCAGACTGTATCGTACACATTCCATGGCAGTGGTCAACTTCTTGATTTCCTCTTCTTTCAGGAAAAAATATGTGTTCACTGCCGCAATGGAGTACGGATTCCGCCGCCGGTCCACGGTATACAGATAATGCAGACAATCCGCATATATCTGTTCAATGGTCAGATTCTGATGGAAATTATAGTGGCGGGCGTACGTCGTCCTATCCACCACCGTCTGAAATTCATTGAGCCCCGGCGCCTCCACCATCTCCTTGACAATGTCCATGGACAGCCTGTAATGAATGGGAATCAGCATCAGATAAATATCGGCGGGCTTCATATTATAGTACTTCTTAGCCCGGTAAATCCACTGCATGTTAAGCATATCAATTTTGGAACCGCAGTCTCTTGTAAAAAGCTCCAGATCTGCTTTTTTCAGAACCTTTCTCTGTTCCTTCCATATGGATGTAAAGTAATAGAGATTCAGTGCCAAATCATAATCATAAAGGGTGACATCCTGTGAATCTTTAATCTTATTCAGAGGCTCATAATATTCCGTTCCTTTAAGATTCTCCACCAGTTCGTTGGTCGTCCGGGACGTAATGAGCTTTCCAATGGATATCTGGGAATACCGGTCAAAAAACGGCTGCTTATAAGCCAGATCAAAGGGCTGCTTATAATGATTTATGACAATTCTCAGGCAGTAATTAATTAAATTTATCTCATAAGATTTCACGATTAATCTCATAAAACGGCGCTGCTTCTGTCCGCAAAATCTGTAAAGCTTCGTATAATCATGATACAGCGACTGTATCAAAACCTTCTCAATATTTCCCCGGTGAATCTGCTCCTCAGAAAGCGTCTCAAGCACATCCGTATACGCCGTATTTTTCTTTAAATATTCCACAATTTCCGGTACGCTCCCAAGCCCGGCAATGGTCTCAAATTGTTTTGGTTTCAGCAGCTTCCCTTCCATCGCCCTGACTTTGGTCACAATTCCACTGTAAGCAAGTAAATTTCCCATAGGCTACACCTCGGTAATTCGTTTTAAAATGTTTCTGGCATATTCCGTATGCCTCTCGGAGTACTCCTGCTCTAATGCCTGAATTTCTCTGCTCCCGACACCGTTCTCACCGTCGAGAATCTTCGAGGAATCCCGGTCGAGCTTATCCTGTATGGCCTGAATATGTTCCCGGGTCTTTTCAGAAAGCTCCTCGTCAAAGCTCCGTCTTTTCTCGTCATATTGTTTGTCAAGAATCGCCTTCTGCGCTTCAGCATGTTCCACAATAGAAGAAGCAGTCTCCTCAATTTCTGTCAGTCTATTGATAATTGAGCCCATATCAACCCTCCTTTTATAACAATATTGTGTTTTTGAACAACATATTCTATTCACGAAAAGATACAAATAGCCCTATGCCTGATAAAAGGCACAAGGCAAAAATAACTAAATTCATTCAAGAAAATCTTCCAACTTTCGTTAGTATAGCACAATCTTTTTAAAATCACAACATAGGAAATTATTTTGTTTACCTGGATAATTAAAAGGGATTGTGCTAAGAAGCGGCAAAGATATTAACGGTTAAAAAAGTGTCTTCGACACTTCAACCCCCTAGCCCCCATTCATGGGGGAATT
>CAYULX010000065.1:0-10970 GCA_964445535.1 uncultured Eubacterium sp. | reverse complement strand
TGCTTTTTTTCTTTCATAAGCTCCTCGATCTTATTGAGACACTCTTCCGGGGTGGAATCCGGTCCGAAAAAAGCGTCCACGCCGAGGAATTCCACACCCTCATTTTTGATTTTCTCTTCGTAGGCTGTATGTTCCTCTTCTTTTTCAGCGATACGTCCACCTGCCCACACAACCATCTTGTCACGAAGATCCAGTTCTTCCAGACGTTTTCCAACACGAGGGAAGAGAGTGATGCCCAGTCCCAGAAGATTACTGATACCTACGGCGTCGGCATTTACTTCCGCTGCCACCTCAGCAACTGATTCCGGAAGATTCATTCCTCTTAAATAAATCACCTCAAATCCGGCATCCTGGAAGGTCTCGCGAATGAGGTTGATACCGTTGACATGGGCGTCCGCACCCACGGTTGCCAGGACAATCTTTTCTTTCCGTGTCGGCGGTTTCTCCACATGCACCTGCACATCTTCTTCACTCTGTGCGCAGCGGGAAGCATCTACTCCCAGCGGCGTCCATCCTTTGACATAGCGGGTGATACCGTCTTTGTCACGATGGGTTTTTACATGACGTTTCAGATCCCATCCGGCTGCTCTCATACAGTCAAGGATTCCGCTCTTTCCACCTGCCACGATCAGGTCGATTAATTCTTCGTCTGTCCACTGTTTCCAGAATTCTTCATTGACCATCTCCGGTTTCAGGGAATGTTCTTCCAGATGCAGACAAGCTTCCAGCACTGCCATTGCCTCATCAATAATTTCATTTATTCTGTGATCAATTTGTTCATCTTCGATTCCCGGATTATAAATTCTGTCAAAGACATCCTGGGTTCCCCAGATAGCCTGTCCCATGGAATCTCCCGTAGGAATACCTACGGACTCCGCTGCCTTAGGACGGTAGAAGTTGGCGCCGCTCAGTTTCGCATTAATTGCCATTCTCGCAAAATGCGCTGCCTCTGCCGCCAGATTTCCCGGAGGATTCTGGAAAGTTTCCGGCACCACGATAAGAGACTTACTGAGAGTTGTTCTCTTAAACGCCCGCATTACTGCCAGGTCCGCATAGAGATTGATTCCGGCAATATTCATCTGAATGGCAGACAGTTCAAACGGCAGTCCCGCATGTACCGCCAGTCCTTCGGACAGCAGACACATGGCAAGAGCCATTCCGTCTGTTCCTCCGATATTGTTTAAATGTTTATGAGAATCAAGCTGAACAAAAATGTTGTTTTCCGCACAAATCTGAATGGCTTTATAGCCATTGACTACCTTTGTCTTATAGTCGTGAATACCACGACCGCCAAAATGCACATGGATAACCGGGCCGATATCCGTTCCGTCAAATCCGGCAATGAGAGCGTTGATGATAGACAGATGCGGTGTGTCTCCCGTGGCGTTGATACGCACCGGATGTTTGGCTCCTCCGCCCATCTGAATGAACTCTCTCTCTCCTTTCGGAGTGATGCCGCCTTTTCCTCTGGACTGCTCAATGAGCTCCCGTCCCTTTAACGGATCAATATGACGGGTGGCCTCCGCATGAACGAAATGGAATAGCGTCTCGTCAAACTTCTCCGCATAAACGTACATTTCTTTGGCTTCTTTTAATGTTTCCTCTGCACTGTTTCTTCCGAGAATCGGATTCTGTACCGGCCAGCCTCTTTTCTCTGCAAGCTGTGCCAGTTCCCAGATACGATATCCGCTTCTCTCCACGCCTGCTACCACACGAGGATACGGCGCCGGAAGTCCTACAACCTCGCCATTCTCATCCAAATCAGGCATCTCCACATCAAAACAGTCGGCGTAAGCGCGAACCGCCTCGATATCTTCTTTAATAATTTTTTTTGTTTTTTCCTGCATATGTTCGGTCCCTCTTTTAATATATTTTCTCAATAATATTTTATATCTAACTATTTAGATATTACTTTCCGATGACTTTCCTTGACTGCGCCATTTTCTTTCATCTGCCATATCTCAGGCATTAGTCGAATTTCTCCTGCGGTGTAATTCCCAACTCCGCACGGACGCGAGGAATCAGACCTCCACATTCGAGAGTCCTCAACACGTTGTCTGACAGCGGTTTGAACTCATATTCCGTGCCGTTTATTTTCACTATTCCATCTTCCACATCCACTTCAATTTCGTCTCCGGTCTTAACCAAACCCGCGATGTCCGCAACAAAAACCGGAAGCCCGATGTTAATGGAATTTCTCCGGAAAATACGGGCAAATCCTCCCGCCACAATGAGACTTACTCCGAATTTTTTCAGGGAAATCGGCGCCTGCTCTCTGGAAGAACCACAGCCGAAGTTGGAACCGGCTACAATGATACAGCCCGGTTCCGCTTCCTTCTGAAAATCCATGCCCGGAAGCCCGGCCATGGCAAACTTTCCAAGCTCGTCAAAAGGCTCCGCCATGGCATATCCCGGGAGAATCTGATCAGTATCCACATCATTCCCCAGAACAATTACTTTTCCTTTTATTATTTCCATCTCTATTCCTCCACCACCTATGCATTCACCTTTTTCATCGCATTCTTCTTAGGCATATCTTTCGCACTGCCTGCTTCCTGCCCTTCTTCTTCGCCGACGCCGTTCGCTGGCACAACGATTTCTCCGGCAAGAGCGCTGGCTGCCGCTGTGGCTGGAGAAGCCAGATAAATATTCGCTTTCATGCTTCCCATTCTTCCCGGGAAGTTACGGTTAGTGGTGGCTACCACCACGTCTCTGGCGCTGACAAGTCCCTCGTGGGCTCCGAAACAGGAACCGCAGCCAGGATTTAATACTGTCGCCCCGGCATCGCGGATAATTTTACACCAACCTATTGCTTCCATCTCGTCAAGAATCTCTTTGGACGCCGGCACCACAAAGGTATTCACATCCCGATTTACCTGTTTTCCCTCAAAAGCCTTTGCCACCTGCTCCATATCATTGAGACGTCCGTTGGTACAGCTTCCGACCACCACCTGCGTGATCTTCTTACCTGCCACCTTTCGGACAGGAACCACGTTAGCCGGAGAAAATGGACAAGCAATCTGCGGTTCCAGCAAAGAAAGATCAAGATCATAATCTTCCCAGACGTCGATTTCCCGCTCCTCTGTGCCAAAGAGGGTAATCATACTGCCGATTTCCGTTCCCATGTTGCAGGCGGTCATCCGATCTGCCACGGAAAACTCATTGATACCAGGACCTGTAAAGATTAATCCTCTGTCCACCAGATAATCGGTGCCAAACTGACTTCCCAGATAGAGAATCAGGTCTTTTCCAAATACATTTTCCGGCAGCTTTCCGGTCAAATGTACTTGCACAACCTCCGGCACCTCCAGATCCAGTTTACCTGTTGCCATGGCCGCTGCCAGCTCTGTGGAGCCGACGCCAATCCCGATGGCGCCGTAGCCGCCGCAGGTACAGGTATGGGAATCAGCGATGGCCACAATTTCTCCCGGATTGGCTCGGTGTTTTTCATACATAATCTGATGAATAACTCCCTGCCCCCTGTCATAAAGCTGTATTCCAAACTCTTTTGCAAAATCGGACATGGTCCAGACTCCCTCCCTGGCCTTTTCCGTAGCCGCCGGGTAGATGTGGTCAACAATGAGTACCACTTTTTCCGGGTCAAATACCCGGCCCACTCCGATTTCCCGGAACATTTTAATGGCGATGGGAGCCGTCACATCATGGGCCGCCACATAGCTTACCTTACAAGAAATGTCCTGTCCCGGCGCCACCTCCGGCAATCCCGCTGCTTTTGCAAGATATTTTTCTATCAGATTCATAGATAACTCCTTGATGATAAAATCTTTTATCATAAAATAAAGGGCGTAAATCATTTCAATATGCGCCCCTTATTTCAACCTCTTTGTTCTATTCAGTTATACCTGTCTCAGCAAACTGACGAATATTTATTCTCTGTTTACTAACGAAGTCCGTCTTCACATTTTGCTTCTTCTTTGGTCAGTCCGCCGATACGAGGATGTGGACGTCCGCCGTCAGCCATACATAATGCTACAACGATTTCGTTTGCCTTTGGCGCATCCGGAATGCATGCCTCTACTGCGTCGTAATGGGTACGCACAAAGGAAGCATCCTTAAATCCGATTGGAACATCCAGGGTTGCGCCGATACCTGCCACCTTTTCAGCAGAAGGAATGATTGCCTTGCCGCCGCCGATTACTGCACGGAACGGTTTACCCAGCTTCGGATGAAGAATTGCAGAGGAGTGCTCAAGCTCTCCGTTCTCACCGACGATACATCCTTTACCATAGCTTTCCACTTTGTCTGCGCCGAGAATTGCAGCTCCTTTTTCTGCCAGGAAAGTTCCCAGATACTCACCATACTCTGTAAGTTCGCTTAAATCCTCAGAATAAGGTTTTCCGGCATATGGATTCTCAATAACTGCCATTACTGCAACTTTTTTAATTGGTCTGTCCAGATCTTTTCCGCCTTCGGAAAGAATCTCTGTACAGGATGTGACAATTTTTCTGATTTTCGGCTCTTTTGCCATTTGGAATTCCTCCTTTATGTTTTTATTAGATCTATATCCCTCAGATAAATTAAATTACAAATGTATGAATTATAACGTCTTTGCAGGTCTTTTTGTCGGCGGTGTATTACGGCTCTTTGTGTACATTACTTTACCGTCGATTAACGCCATGCTGATTCCAGGAATATCACCTGCACTGAAAGCTTCCAGAGCATTCTCTGCCACAGATCCCATCGGAGCATCCATAATCACAAGATCTGCTTCTCTTCCGACTTCAATCATACCGGTATTCAGTTTATCGTAAACCTTGGATGGGTTTCCACTTGCCATACAGACAACGATTTCCGGAGCGATGCCGGATACGGATGCCAACTGACACATATTTCTTAAAATACCAAGAGCCATGATACCGGAACCGGATGGTGAATCATTACCAAAAATAATTCTTCCAAGTTGGCCTTTCTCCGCTGCCCGGCGCGCCACATAATCTGCTACTTTCGGATTACCACACTGTACAATTTCCATAGCAAAATCTGTCTCGTCCATAATTCTGTCTACTTCATGCAGGGAAACTGCCGTCGGACCACCGTTGATATGGGAAACAACATCCGGTTTTGTCTTGATGACGTCGTCTGCTGTTACTGTTGAACTTCCTGGAATAGAAGTTCCGCCAGTATGCATCTGAACTTTAAATCCGTTCTTATGCGCCCATTCAACCATCGGAGCAGCCTCTTCCGGTTTCTTAATGCTTCCAAGGCCAATCTCACCAACAGTCCATACACCTTCTTTTGCCATATCTTCAAAATCTTTCTCTACCAGGCCTTTTTCAAGAATCACGGAACCGCCGTGAACCTTTACGCCTGCCGGTGGAGCATTTTTGAAGGATTTATGTGCCAAGATTGCAAGAGCTTTCACTCCTGCCGGATCCTTTGGCCTTCCAGGATAATGACATTCACCAGCGGAGATGATTGTTGTTACGCCGCCGTGAAGAGCGCTGGAAATAAAATCGTGGGTTTTCTGTCTTGTACCATAATCACCACAGGTCACATGTACATGTGTATCCCATAAACCAGGAGTAACTGTCGTTCCATTTGCATCAATCACTTCTGCGTCTGTATCATTTGCCAGTTCTTCACCGCCAATAGCCTTAATAATACCATCTTCGATTACGATCACACTGCCGTCAGCAATCGGTGCATCAATGTTGCCAGTCGCAATTGTTCCAATGTTCTTAATAATTACTTTTGCCATGATACCGTCCCTTTCTCACATTTTTATTTCTTTCACACTATGAATATGGAGTACAAAATCTGCCCCTTATAAAGTATGTTTTTAAAGTAGTTTCATTATAGTCTCATTATTTTAAAAGAGCCAATATATCTTTCTCCCCATTTAATTTGTCATTTATTTAAAAATAAAATAATAATTATTTTGTGGATACTCTTCAAAAAAACACCTCTCTTAAAGAAAAAAATTAACAATATTCATAATTATTTCTTCTCTTTTTTAAATAATTTAGTAAAAACCGTGTTTTTTTAATAAAATTTTGCCTTTAGTTGTTTTTCATATTTGAGAATGTTATAATTTCGATATGAATGGCTTTCACCTGCCTTGCAGACGGCCAGAAAAAGAAATGGAGGTCCTGATTATGGGTAAAATGACTATATGTGTATACGGAGCCGCCAGCAACCAGATTGACTCCGTATTCATCACGGAAACAGAAAAGCTTGGAGAAGAAATTGCCCGTCGGCATCACCAGATTATATACGGCGGAGGCGCCAGCGGAGTTATGGGAGCCTGTGCTCGCGGCGCCGCCCGGGAAGGCGGAGCTGTCATCGGTGTTGTACCGAATTTTATGGACGAATTTGAGGTTATCAATACAAACTGCACCCAAATTATACGCACCGAGACTATGAGTCAGCGAAAAGATACCATGGAACACCACGCGGACGCTTTCATCATCGCACCTGGCGGCATCGGTACTTTCGATGAATTCTTTCAGATTCTCACATTAGTGGAGCTTAAAAGAAAAAACGCCCCCATCGCCATATACAACACAGACGGCTATTATGACGACCTGATTACATTTATGAAGAAATGTACAGATAAAGGATTTATCAGAGAGCGGACGCTGACCTTCTTCAGAGTGTGCAGCACCGCAAAAGAAACTGTGGATGCCCTTGAAGAAATGAAAAGCCAACAGTTTTAAAATTGGCAAAACAATTCCCGGCAGCCTTACCGGCCGCCGGGAGATTTTTGTTTCGATTAAATTTTATTTAGGAAACCGCTGATTCTTTCTGGCTTCCCTCCTCCTTCATCTTATTCGTCCACTTATTCCTCTCCACATAGCGTCCCAGCACAAAAGCTACGATACCGACTCCGATACCGGTCTGTACGCAGAAAATCATGCTCTCCACCTCGCTTGGCAGTTCTCTGCCAAGAGCATTTTCCAGCACCGGCGTAAACCACGGCTGATATTCCTCGCCCTGAATCTCAGAAATCATTTGGCTGCCCGCATCATCGGCTCCTCCAAATTCTGCGTTTTTCAATACAAACAGAGGCACAACGGCAATGAGAACTGCAATCACCAATAATATAACTACTGTTTTTGTATTCTTGCTCATCTTATTCTCCCCTTTCTCCAAAGCATTAAAAACTCAGACTCTTTAATTCATTCTTCGCGTAGGTTTCCAGTGCGATAACAATGACTACCGTCAGAATACCTTCAATGATTGCCAGCGGAACCTGCGTGACAGCAAAGATTCCAAGGAACTTCACCATTGATGCGCCAAATCCACCCACTTCAGACGGATATGCCGCTGCCAGTTCCGCACTCAGCACACAGTATGTAAACAAATCACCAAGAAACGCGGCAAGAAAGACGGTCACCTTTTTGTTCACATTCATTTTACTTAAAAGCTTATACACAGCGTAGGCAAGAATCGGTCCTGCAATAGCCATGGAAAAGCAGTCGGCCCCCAGAGTGGTGAGTCCGCCATGAGCAAGAAGCACTGCCTGAAACAGAAGAACAATGATACCTAAAATACTTGTCACACAAGGTCCGAAAAGAATTGCGCCCAACCCTGTTCCGGTCATATGGGAACAACTTCCGGTCACGGAAGGAATCTTCAAAGAAGAAAGCACAAACACGAACGCTCCGGTCAGAGCCAGCATCATCAATGTCCTCCGGTCTTCCTTTAATACCTTCCTAATATTAAACAGCCCGATAATTAGAAACGGGACACAGACTACTATCCACAAAATGCAGTGCGCCAGGGGAAGATACCCCTCCATAATGTGCATGGCATTTGATACGGGCGCCACAGCAATAAGCACCAGAAGAGCAAAAGCCAAGATTCCAAGTTTTTCCTTTTTCTTTAATAACATATTTATCCTCCTTTTATCTGCCCTGATTGACAGGCGGCTCCTGAACCATTTTATCAAATTCTTCCACATTCTTTGGATACAGCTCCCCTCCGGGAACTAATCCCTTTTCCTTTAAAATATCATAGATATCAAAAAGCACCGGATGCTTCAGATTTGCCTTTTTTAATATCTCCTCCTGCTTGAACACCCGCAGAGGCGTATCGTCGGCAATGACTTTGCCGTCACAGAATACAATCACCCGTTCCGCCCAGCGGTAAGCGAAGTCCACATCGTGGGTTGACAGCAGAAGCGTTCGTCCCTCCTGTCCCATTTTTTCCAAAACCTCCTCCAGCATCTGTGCATTCAGCGGGTCCAGCGCCGCCGTCGGCTCATCAAAGATGATCACCTCCGGCTCCATGGCGATAATATCCGCAATGCTGACTCTTTTTTTCTCTCCACCGCTTAAATAGTGGGGCGGCCGCTCTCTGAACTCTGAAATGTTCATATAATCAAGCGCCTTATCTACCCGACGGAGAACCTCTTCCTTAGGAAGTTTCAGATTCATCGGCCCAAAGGACACTTCCGCCATCACGGTTGAAGCTATGATCTGGCTATCGGCATCCTGAAAAACAATTCCTACATTTTTTCTCAGATGATTTAGTCTCTTTTTCTTTATGACTTCCCCACGATATATAATTTCTCCCTGGTGGGGCTTCAACACACCATTGATATTCAGAAAAAATGTTGATTTGCCCGCTCCATTAGAACCAAGCACCGCAATTTTTTCTCCTTCATATATCTTTAAGTTCACACCATTCAACGCATGTTTCTCATCATTATAACTGAAATGTAAATCTCTTACCTCCAAAACGGGAGTGTCATTCTCATGATATCGCATAGTTCTGTCCTTCATTTTTTATTAATAATTGCCGGTCAGCGCCCATATTCCAAAAAGGAAGAGGACAAACACCGCCGCCAGAGCAATCTGCCCGCCTTTCACCGGCTTTTCTTCTTCCAGGAACCTTAGTTCTCCGTCATAGCATCGGGATTCCAGCGCATTATAATAATCGTTTCCCCGTTTCAGTGATACAATGAGCAGATTACTTGCCATCTGTCCAAAGGAATAACAGGACGTCCTGAAATCCACATAGCCAAGCCGGGACTCCGCCGAATTCTTCATCCGGCTGTGCGTATCCAGCATAATGAAAATGTATCGGTAAATCATATTCATGAGCTCGACCAGCACCTTAGGAATATGCGCCCGCCTTAGAACGGAAATCAACTCGCCAAGAGGCGTTGTCAGCGTCATCATATAAAGCGCGCTCACTGCTCCGAGAGCCTTCAGCACAAGCTTCAGCGCTCGCAATAAACCGGCATTGGAACAATAGATATAAAACAGGCGAAATACCCTCAGATGGTATTGTCCCGCCGGTTCCAGTGAAAAACCTATGGCAACGGCCACACTCCCCAGCAGTAAAAACACAATCGGTACAAGCATCATGGAAAAATAGTGACGAAAAGAAAGCCCTCCCACAACCACTGTGAGATACCCTATCATCAGAATGACCATGACCGAAACAAAATTATTGTTCAGAATAATACACAAAATAAGGCAGAGAATTGCAAAAATCACCTTGAAATCCGGATTCCATTTTCTCAGCACAGAAGCATAGGCATAGTAGTCCACCGACAATATGGAACCTCCATGCTTATGTCCGATACCGCCATGTCTGCCATCATTTCCGGCATCCGCCTTGTTTGTCCTGCTTTTTAGCATTCCATGAGCAAACATCACAACAGCCATGCAACCAAGCAAAATTGTCATAACAAAATTCACACAGCAAACCTCCATGTTCTTATTTGAGAACGCAAGCTCTCCCTTGTCAATCTGCCTGAAAAATAAATTATCTGATTGTTTTTATAACAGTATTATGGGTATAATACAAAATAGAAGTTAAATAGACCCTACTATATGCTTAACGGAGATAGCAGGCTATAAATAAAATGATTTTCTAAAATAAGAATAATTATATCACAACACATCTTTTTGTAAAAGGAAAAAATTTTCTATTCGGATCTATTTTTAATAAATGTGACAATTTAGTATAGTGAAAGGATAAAAAAAATTAACTATTGACTTTTTAACGGACTCATACTTAAATATGAACAAGCGGTTTAGAATATTTTAATATTTATTTCATTGAAAAATTGTTCATGGTATTATAATATAAAAACATATGGTATTATAATATAAAAACATAAGGTAAAGTTCCACACACTGCTTTACTTTAGAAGGGATTGAGTATTACATGAGAAAAAAAATTAAAAAACTTACAGACAGTGAAAGACAGGTTCTCGACCTTCTCTGGGACAGCGACGAACCTCTCACCTCAACAGAAATTGTTAAATTATGTGCAGGCCGCACATGGAAACCAAGTTACATCCACATTATGATTAATTCTCTGCTGAAAAAAGAAATGATTAAAGTGGCCGGTTTCAAAAAAACCACGAAGAATTACGCCCGGACTTTCACACCGACCATGTCACGGGATCAGTGGAGTCTTTTTCAGGTAAAACAGGAACAGAAATCTGCATCTTCAGCCATGTCTCATCTTTTTACCACATTTTTTGAAGAAGAAACTGACTTAGAACTTCTGGATGAGCTTTCTGAGCTTCTGAACAACAGAAGAAAAGAACTGAGAATGCAAAAAGATTCCGATTCCAATTCAGACTCTTCCGTATAAACATCATATAACTACACCGACAAAATATTTAACGAAAAGGCATAAAATACTTTGCTTATTATGATTTGTCTAATTTTTTCCCATTTTTTTATTGCGAAATAAATATTTATATTTTTTATAATATATCATTGTATTATATGACATCTAACTTTCTCTTGCATAATTCCCAATATAAACGTATTATGTGAATAGAGGCAAAGTTAAAAGATTAATCGATTTCCCGTTACGATATTACGATATGCTGCATTTTTGCTCATACAATCGTAATAAATCAACATTTTTTATTTTTTAGTAAAATAACCTTGAAAAATATTGTTTTCTATAGTATTATAAAAAATATAATTCATATTCATTATAGGATAAAATTATGACAATTTCATATGGTTTATAAA
>CAYULX010000064.1:0-11037 GCA_964445535.1 uncultured Eubacterium sp. | reverse complement strand
CATGTGTTAGGCACGCCGCCAGCGTTCATCCTGAGCCAGGATCAAACTCTCAAATAAAATGCTTCCCTGTCCAGCCATAAGGCAGATGCCCGAAAATCTCTGCCCAAGCTTGCTTGCAGGCAGAACTTTTCGACAGATACCATATGGCGCTCAGCTACATCGGGATGAAGGATGCTCCGCATCCGAAATCGAGATGCATGCTGAACAGGCATAATGTCTCATCCAGTCCTCAAGAACCACTGGTCCTTAAACTGCTCTTTCCTGTTACTATGGAACTCCACAGATAAAACGCTCTGGCGCAAAACTGTGGTCATGTTCCCGTACACTGTGTGTTTTAGGTTCGAACTTCGTTCTCTTCCATGGATCCGTCTCGCCGACATCACTCGCTTCCGGACCCGAAATCTCAATTGAATTGAACGTTCGAGGTTGTTTTGTTATTCAGTTATCAACTTGCTCTGCCGAATCACATTCGGCTTTCTGTTGCTTTCTCGTGCAAAAGCTTTTGTATTCTATCATGCTGTCTTTTGTTTGTCAAGAACTTTTTTCTTTGAATTTGAATTTATTTGAATTTCTTCTTCAAAAGAAACAGTTCTTTGTCACAGCTTGTATATATTATCATGTGATATTTCCAGTGTCAAGCAAAAAAATCAGAAATTTTCAATTTTTTATTTTTTATCTACAATTCTATCTGTTCACATCGTTTACATCAATTCATATCTCTGCAATTCATATTCTCTGCATAAAAAAGAACTGCTGTACACCCATTTCTGACTGTGACAGAAATGTTCATCGACAACAGTTCTTCCTTTATAGCAGTATAGCAGTTTTTTACGATGGTCTCTTATTAATTTAATAGTTCTTTAAATTATCAGGATATCATCTTTGTATCATTTATATCATTCATTTTCCAGAGCCATGATCATATCCACTCGTTTCTGGTGTCTTCCTCCAAGAAATTCCGCATTCAACCATTCTGTAACGATCATTTTTGCCATTTCGATTCCCACAACACGGGCGCCAAAGGCAAGAATGTTCGTATCATTATGCTGTTTGGAAAGCTTCGCAGAATATGGCTCGCTGCATACAACGCAGCGAATCCCCTTGACTTTATTTGCGGCAAGGGAGATACCGACTCCTGTTCCGCAAATAAGGATTCCTTGTTCCACTTCTCCGGAGGCTATTGCTTTTGCCACCTTTGCTCCGTACACCGGATAATCGCAGCTCTCTTCTGTATGGGTTCCGTAATCTACCACCTCATGCCCCATTTCTTCCAGAAACTCTTTTATTTGTAATTTCATCTCCAGGGCTGCGTGGTCATTTCCAATTCCAATCTTCATGGTTTGTTTCTGAAACCAAACCAGCCAACGAACAATACCGACTCATGGTTTCTTCCTCCTTCCTGATCCCCTGATAAACTTTCGGGAAAATCTATTAAAGAATTCCCGGAACAGTCAATCTGTCCAAGCCATTTAAGCGAGAAATTCTTTAATCTGTCCGTAAATGCCCTCTGCATCCAGCTTATAATAATGCAGCAGTTCTACCGCCGGACCAGACTGACCATATTCATCATGAACGCCGATACGTTTTACCGGGACAGGATATTTCTCAGAAAGGGCCTCGCATACGGCTCCTCCCAGACCACCGATAACGGAATGTTCTTCAATGGTCACAATCTTGCCGGTTTCCTTTGCGGCTGACACGATGAGTTCATCATCCAGCGGCTTAATCGTATGAATATTAATCACCTTGGCGCGGATACCGTCTTTGGCCAGCATCTCAGCTGCTTCCAGAGTATATCCCACCATCAGTCCGGTAGCAACCAGCGTCACATCTGTTCCTTCTCTTAATACGATTCCCTTGCCAATCTCAAATTTATAGTCCGGATTATCGTTGATCACCGGCGCTGCCAGACGTCCAAACCGGAGATAAACCGGGCCTTCATATTCTGCCGCCGCTGCGACTGCCGCTCTTGCCTCCACGTCATCAGATGGAGAAATCACAACCATACCCGGAATCGTCCGCATGAGGGCAATATCTTCGTTACATTGATGGGTAGCGCCATCTTCTCCCACAGAAATGCCTGCATGAGTAGCGCCTATCTTTACATTCAGATGCGGATAGCCGATGGAGTTACGAATCTGTTCGTAGGCACGACCTGCCGCGAACATCGCAAAACTGCTCATAAACGGAAGCATGCCTGTGGTCGCCAGACCTGCTGCGATACCTGCCATGTTAGCTTCCGCGATACCACAGTCAAAAAAACGTTCCGGAAATTCCTTTTTAAATATCCCTGTCTTTGTAGCTCCTGCCAGATCGGCATCCAGTACTACGACCCGGTCATTAACTTTACCCAGCTCTACCAGCGCATTACCATAGCTTTCACGGGTTGCAATCTTCTTTCCCTCTAACATAATGATGCACCTACCTTTTCCAAATCTTCCATCGCAATCTTGTATTCTTCGTCGTTCGGAGCCTTGCCATGCCATCCGGCCTGATTCTCCATGTAGGAGACCCCTTTTCCTTTGATGGTCTTCATGATAATCGCCGTAGGGCAACCTTTCGTGTTGCGGGCTTCCGCGAAAGCATCTGCAATCTGATTAAAATCATGTCCGTCAATATTAATCACATGGAAATTAAATGCTTTAAACTTCTCATCAATCGGATACGGAGAGCAAACATCTTCAATGTTGCCGTCTATCTGAAGCCCGTTGTTATCCACAATGACAACTAAATTATCCAGATGTTTTGCACCGGCAAACATCGCCGCTTCCCACACCTGTCCTTCCTGAATCTCACCGTCACCGAGCAGAGTATAGGTACGGTAATCTTTTTCACGAATCATGGCGGAGAGCGCCATGCCTACCGCTGCGGAAATTCCCTGTCCCAGAGAACCGGAGGACATATCCACTCCCGGAATATGCTGCATACATGGATGTCCCTGCAAATAAGAACCCAGATGGCGGAGAGTCTTCAAATCCTCCACCGGGAAAAATCCCTTATATGCCAGCGCTGCATACAAGCCCGGCGCTGTGTGACCTTTAGAAAGTACAAAACGATCCCTGTCCGGATTATCCGGATTCGCCGGGTCCACGTTCAATTCTTCAAAATACAGATATGTGAACATATCCGCTGCGGAGAGGGATCCTCCCGGATGTCCTGCCTTTGCATTATAGACCGCTGTTATAATCCCTTTACGGATCTCGTTGGCTGTCTTTTTTAGCTGAAGCTCATTCATGTTAATCCACCTTTCTTATATACCATTTCCAAAGAGAATCTTTTAGCTGCTTAAATTATATAGGATACCGCTGTGCTTGTCAACTGGAATAAAGATTCATTTTTACTTTTTTTCATTTTATATTTATTTTCTCGTTATTTTTCGTTTTAAAATAAGATTTATTTTTACGTTTGTAAATATATTTCCTTATTCTTGACTTTTATAGCAAAAAAATGCGGTTTCCTCCCGTTGTCTCCGAAAGAAAGCCGCATTATCTGTCTGCAATTATATCCGAACCGGACAAATGCAGGCAGGCATCAGTCTTTAGTCTGTGTTTTTTTCTATTTCCGAAACAGCGATATGCAGCTCCTTAAGCTGCTTATCATCAACTACATCCGGCGCATTGGTCATCAGACAGGAAGCGTCCTTGACCTTAGGGAAAGCAATCACATCACGGATGGAATCTTCTCCCGTCATCAGCATCACCAGACGATCTAGTCCGTATGCCAATCCCGCGTGAGGCGGAACCCCATATTTAAACGCCTCCAACAGGAATCCAAATCGTTCATGCGCCTGTTCTTTCGTAAATCCGAGGCATTCAAACATTTTCTCCTGAATATCATCCTGATGGATTCTGACGCTGCCGCCGCCAAGCTCTGTGCCGTTTAAAACAATATCATAGGCTTTTGCCCGCACTTTACCTGGCTCCGTGTCAATATATTCCAGATCTTCTTCCATCGGCATGGTAAACGGATGATGCATCGCCGTATATCTTCCCTGTTCCTCAGACCACTCCAGCAGCGGAAATTCTGTAATCCACACAAATTTATAATCTGATTTGTCAAGAAGCTGAAGTTCGTCCGCGAACTTCAATCGAAGCGCTCCCAGCACATCACAGACCACCTTAAACTTATCGGCAGCAAACACAACCAGATCTCCCTGTTTTGCGCCCACCGTCTCCACGAGCTTCTGCAATTCCTCTTCTGAAAGGAATTTAGCAAACGGACACTTCATGGCGCCGTCAGATTTTAACTGAATATAGGCAAGTCCTTTCGCACCGTAATCTTTCGCTGTCTTCTCAATATTTTTCAATTTTTTGCTGGATACGTCACCAAGACCTTCCGCGCAGACAGCACGAACCACACCTCCGTCTGCCACCGCTCCGGCAAAGACACCGAAACCACAGTCTTTTACCAATTCAGACACATCCACAATCTCCATGCCAAAACGCAGATCCGGTTTATCGGAGCCGAAACGATCCATCGCCTCGTGCCAGGTCATTCTCTGAATCGGCAAGGTCACATCCACATCAAGACATTTCTTAAATAAAAACGCCAGGAGACGTTCATTGACATCGATGACTTCGTCCACATCCACAAAGGACATCTCCATATCAATCTGCGTAAATTCCGGCTGACGGTCGGCACGCAAATCCTCATCACGGAAACATTTTGCCAACTGGAAATAGCGGTCGTACCCGGACACCATAAGAAGCTGCTTAAACAGCTGCGGTGATTGTGGCAGCGCATAGAAGCATCCCGGATGAATCCGACTTGGAACCAGATAATCTCTGGCGCCCTCCGGCGTACTCTTCGTGAGCATTGGCGTCTCTATTTCCAGGAATCCCTCTTCCGCCAGGAATTGTCTGGTGAGCATGGCGATTTTGCTCCGCATAATGAGATTCTGCTGGATATTCGGTCTGCGCAGATCCAGGTAGCGATATTTGAGACGCAATTCATCTTTGACCGTAATGTCCGCGTCAATCGGAAACGGAGGCGTCTGTGATTCGGACAAAATACGAAGATCTGTCACTTTGATCTCCAACTCTCCCGTCTTTAATGATTCATTAACTGCGCCGCTTCTTTTCTCGACACTTCCCGTGACAGCAATAACAAACTCAGAACGCAGGCTTCCCGCTTTCTCAAAGCCTTCTGCTCCGATGGTTTCTTCCTCAAAATATAACTGCATCAGTCCGCTTCTATCTCTCAAATCCACAAAAATCAGACTTCCCAAATTCCTTCTTTTTTGTACCCACCCCATCAGCGTCACTGTCTTGCCGATATCCGCACTGGTTATCTCCGTGCAGCGATGGGTTCTTTTCAGGCCTTTCATTGACTCAGCCATAATTGTTATTTCCTCCTGTATTACTGTATTCCCAGACTGGCCAGCATTTCTTTCATATCGTCAGACTGGGTTACTTTCTGAAAAGCTAAAAATACTTTCATATCAAAGTTTTTAATTTCTTCAATCATAATGGTCAAAGCAGTCTCAATATCAAATGCACTGCGATACGCCCGGTTGGCGATCAGTGCCCCAAAGGCGTCACACACCCGGAGAATCCGGGCGCTCAGCGGGATATCATCTTTTTTTAAATTGTTGGGATATCCGCTGCCATCGGCATTCTCATGGTGATAGAGAACTGCCGTCAAAACTTCCTCCTCATATCCGTGTTCTTTCAAGATTGCATATCCCAGCGTGGGATGAAGTCTTACATATCTGAGCTCATCAATGTTTAATTTAGCTCCTTTTTCTTCGTAAACGTAGGAACGAAGCCGAAGCTTTCCGATGTCGTGAACCATACCTGCTATTGCAAGATTGTGACACTTTTCTTCCGGCAAATCCATTTCTTTTCCTACGAAATAGGCCAGGTTACTGACCACAATCCCGTGGAGAATCGCTTCTCCCAGGGAATCCTGGATTGGCGTTTCCAGGTCATGGACTCCATAAGCATATGCCATTCTCTTTTCCTCTTCTCCGTATTGCTCTGTTTCCGGCGCCGAAGGGACTCCGGCTTACAGGTATCTCTTTTTTCTTTCTATCATTTCAGCAATACGATTCACATAATGTTCAATGTTCTTAACGTTTTCTGTTCTTTCAATTCTGTTTTCTTTTGGAAATACATATTTTGTGGAGGCGCCTGCCCCGCAGGATATAATATCCTGTTTTTCCTCCATAATCAATATGTTATATAAACATTCTTTCCCAGGTAGACTGTAACCGATGTTTTCCAGATTGCCCGGAATATTTTTTTGCCGATACATATAATATGGCAGCATTCCCATTCTGCCGCAATATTCATCCACCGCGCAGAGCATCTCATTGGTACTGCCTTTGACCAGACTTTGATATTTATCCATCTCCATGTTCAGATGTGCCGCCCGCTTGATGGCGAGCGAATGTACCGTCAGACTCTCCGGCCTCATCTTGAATATTTCTTCCAGCGTTTCTTTCACATGAGAAATATCCTCCCTCGGAAGACCCGTGATCATATCCATATTTATATTGGTAAAGCCCGTCTCTCTCGCCAGATAAAAGGCTTCTTTTACCTGCTCAACAGTATGGTTTCTCCCTATGAGATCTAAAGTCTCCTGGTGCATAGTCTGCGGATTAATGCTGATTCTTCCCACGCCGGCGTCAAACAGAATCTGAATCTTCCCTCTGGTCACACTGTCCGGCCGTCCGGCCTCCACAGTGAACTCTCTGACCTCTTTTACAGGGAAATATTGATGAATCTGTTCCATCAAAAGCTTGAGATAATCCTCATCCAACGCCGTCGGCGTCCCGCCGCCCACATAGATGGAGGTAAGCTTTTTATGGGAATATGCTTCTGATACAAACGCCAGCTCTTTCCCGAGGGCCCGCAAATATTCTCCCATATAACCGCCAAACTTTGATACAGGGAAAGACGTAAAGGAACAGTACAGACAAGTAGTAGGACAAAACGGAATTCCAATATAGAGGCTGTATTCCTCCTCATAGGGATGCGCGTCCAGAAAGGCTTTTTCCCTGGCCGCTACCTGCACACACAGGCGGGCTTTCTGGGCGTCCGCCAAATATGTTTCTGAAAATCTTTTTTCCAGAAGCTCTCTCTCCCGGCTCCGCGTATCGTGACCGGCGCTGATGACCCCGTCGCTTCTGTCGCCGCCCTGACCCGGTTCGCTTGTTTCCAGCTCTTCCATCCATTTCATAACAATTTTTGTCGGACGGATTCCCGTCAACATCCCCCACGGAAGCGTTTTCCCGGTAAATGCAGAGAAGAGCCGGTATAAAAAACGGCAGACCTCATTTCTGCACCGTTCATGATTGTGATAATCACAGAAAACTTCCTCTTGTACATCCTTTCCGCTTTTATCAAACAGCCTTCCCTTTATCTCATTTTCTCCGTAACACAGAGAAAGAAAGCGGATATCTTCTCCGCTTTTTTCTTCTTTGGAAAGCTCGCTAAACTCCGGCTCCGATACGGCAACAATCTTTTCCCTCTCAAAAAAAGCCAGCGCAATTGCTCTCACATCATAATCATATTCTTTTTCATTCTGACATAAATATATCATGTGTTTATCTTTCTACAAACGGATTAGTTGCTCTCTCTTCTCCAATCGTAGTGGACGGGCCATGTCCCGGGAACACCACCACCTGATCCGGAAGAGCCATGACAATCTCATTGAGAGACTTCAGCAATGTCCGCGCGTCGCCCGTGGGAAAATCTGTCCGTCCCACACTGCCGGCAAAGAGGGTATCTCCAGAAAACAGCCACCCTTCCTCCGCGAAGTAATAGCAGCAGCTTCCAAGCGTATGTCCCGGTGTGTAGAGGCACTGGCATTTGTGTTTGGAAGTCACCTCAAAAATCTGCTTATCATTAATCATCATATTAGCATGAGTCGTATATCCCTCTCCGCCGAACATCGAGCTCAAATTGTAATCTTTGACCATGAGCACTTCCTGCTCCGGTTTTGCCGCATACACCCGCAGCTTCCACGGATCGTAATGTTCCCGAAGACCTTCCAATCCCCCGATATGGTCATGATGTCCGTGAGTCAAAAGCACTCCGTCCAGTGTATAGTCGTTTTCTTCCAGAAAACGACTTAATTCTTCCGGGCTTCCCGCCGGATCAATAATCACAGCTTCTTTAATCTCATCATCCATCAAAATATAAGTATTGGTATCAATGAGCCCCAGCTGGGCACACGCTATCTTTAATTCACCCAATGGTCTTTCCTCCGTAATTCTCTAAATCTGCAATGCTTTGCACTATCATTGTCATATCTCATTCTGACGCGCCGGCATCATATCAGCCGGCATTTCTCTCAATATCAATGACGCTCTCCACGTTGCGAAGCTTCTTGATAATGTGATTCAGTTCCTCAATGCCACTGATCTCAAAGGAGAGCAATATCGTCGCCAGCCCCTGTTTGCTGGTTTTGATGTTCACCGACTTAAGATCCACCTTAAGTTCCATGAATATTTTGGAAATGTCTAGAAGAATCCCCGTCCGGTTGTGAGCGTATAAACATATTTCTGTGAGATAAAGCTCACCGCTCTTTTCAACAGCATCCACTTCCCACTCCGCGTCAATAAGTCTGGAACGATCGCTTTCCGGCATACATAAAATGTTGATGCAATCTGTCCGATGAATGGAAATTCCCCTTCCGCGGGTGACGAAACCGATGATTTCGTCGCCTGGAACCGGACTGCAGCACTTGGAAAAACGGACGGAAATATCATGGATTCCCTTCACCGTGATGCCGGACTTCTTGCGTACCTTGGCCGGTTTCTTCTCTGTTTTGTTTTTCTCAGCAATCTCCATCAGTGCTTCCTGATCTGTCAATTGCTTCTTGTGTACTTTTTCGTACTCTTCCACCAGTTTATTGACAACCTGGCCTTCTTTCAAACCACCGTGTCCTACGGCTGCCAGCACCGAATCCCAGGTCTTTAAACCGTATTTCTGCATACATTTCTTCTGGTATTCCGGCTTCATATAATCACTTAACGTGATTCCTCTGGCCTTGCTATATTTATCAATCAGCTCCCGGCCCTTTGAAATGTTCTCTTCTTTAAACTGTGTCTTAAACCACTGGTTAATCTTCGTCTTTGCCTGTGAGCTCTTCACGATGGAGAGCCAGTCGCGGCTCGGCCCGTTGGAGTTCTGCGACGTGATAATCTCCACCCGGTCGCCGTTTTGAATCTTATAGTCAATAGGAACCTGCCGCCCGTTGACTCTGGCACCCACCATTTTATTTCCCACTGCGGTGTGTATCATGTAGGCAAAATCAATCGGCACAGAACCAGCCGGCAGTGTCTTGACATCTCCTCGGGGAGTAAAGCAGTAGACCTGCTCCGCAAACAGATCCAGATCCGTTTTCAGCATGGCCAGAAACTCTTTATTGTCTGACATATCCTGCTGCCACTCAAGAATCTGTCTGAGCCAACTTAATTTTTCTTCTTCTTTGTTGATATTCCCTCCGCCCTCTTTGTATTTCCAATGGGCTGCGATACCGTACTCTGCTGTGCGATGCATTTCAAAAGTACGAATCTGTATCTCAAAAGGAGTCCCCGAAGAACTGATGAGTGTAGTATGGAGTGACTGATACATATTTTCCTTCGGCATGGCAATGTAATCTTTAAAACGTCCCGGTATCGGTTTATACATTTCATGGATGACTCCCAGAGCGGCATAACAGTCTTTTACCGTCTCCACTTTGATACGCACGGCAAAAATATCATAAATCTGATCCAGCGTCTTATGCTGATTCCGCATCTTTTTGTAAATACTGAAAAGATGCTTCACTCTTCCATCAACTTCCGCCCGGATTCCTGCCTCTTCAATATGCTCTTTGACTTCACGGATAATCGATTCCACAAAAGCTTTCCTCTCTTCTTTGTTAGAATTCAGCTTTTCTTTCAGCTCCGCATAAATCTCCGGCTCCAGATATTTCAGAGACAAATCATCCAGCTCCGTTTTGATTTTGGAGATTCCCAGCCGATGGGCGATCGGCGCGTAAATATCCATAGTCTCCCGAGCCTTTTCCTTCTGCTTTTCCGGCTTCATATACTGAAGTGTCCGCATATTATGCAGACGATCCGCCAGCTTGATAAGAATCACCCGGATATCTTTTGCCATGGCGAGGAACATCTTTCTTAAATTCTCCGCCTGTATATCCATCTTATCATGGGAATATGACAATTGACCGAGCTTCGTCACCCCGTCCACAAGGAGCGCCACCTCCTCGTTGAACTCTCTGGTGATATCTTCCAGCGTATAGGCCGTATCCTCCACCACATCATGAAGAATCCCAGCGACAATGGTCTCTTTATCCAACTCCAGCTCTGCCAGAATTATCCCGACACAAAAGGGATGGATGATATAGGGCTCCCCCGACTTCCGTTTTTGTCCTTCGTGCGCTTTGTAAGCTAAGTGATAAGCCTTTTCAATCATAGAAAGGTCTGATGACGGGTGATACACACGAATTGCCTTTATCAATCGGTCGTAGAGCGCTTCCGGATCCGTAAAATCCTTCGGATGGCTGATTTCTTTTTGCATTCTGCTTACTCTTTGTTTCTGGGCATCCATACTCTCTCACCACACTTCTCTTAGTCTAAAATTAGAATTAATTGTACACCAAATCCTCACATTATGCAAGAGTCGGGAAAATTCCCCCGGCGATTTATACCATACAAAAAACATCGCGTCTTCCCGCTTTCTCTGTACATTTTCCATATACGAAAGACTCCCGGACTGCGCAGATGTTCACGCGTCAGTCCGGGAGTCCCCTAGCTATGGCTTTTCTTTATCTATTTTAACATAATATTTCTTGTTCTTTTTCAGCTTCTTCAGCACAGTTTTTGCTTTGCTGGCAGAAACTGTAATGGTCTTGGCATTTTTGAACTTCTTCTTTAATGAATAAGTCACCTGATAACCCGCTGCACCTCTCACCGGAAATATACACGCTGACATCCTTATCGTTTGAATTACTTACATTAAAGGCGTAGGTTCCTGGAGACACAGCAGGCCGATCTGTCCATGACCTTTGAACACTTCGGGAAGA
>CAYULX010000063.1:0-11361 GCA_964445535.1 uncultured Eubacterium sp. | reverse complement strand
TCCTAAATTCCGTCTTCTTTCTCTTTTTCCATCGCACCAGTTCCATCGTGCAGACGACAGATGTCTTTTTCATTATGGAAGGCATCACATCCTCTGCCATGATGAAAATGGCAAAATATCACATACAGATTCTTTTTGTTTTGTCTGAATTGTATCACAGATTCGCCAGTTCTTCATCTGACGGTATTTTTTCATTTTTTCGCAGCTCAATTTCTTTTCGCAGCTCAATTTCTTTTCGCAGTTCAATTTCCGCCCGTTTACTGCGGATATACGGAGAACAAGCGCACAGAAGAATAAACACCCCGACGCAAAGCAGTGATATTTTCCATCCCAAAGAAAATCCGGCCGGTGTAAAAGTCAGGGAAACCTGATGTTCTCCCGGCGTCAGAGCCACGGCGAGAAACGCGTCTCCGATTTTTTCAGTCTCCGCCGGTTCTCCGTCCACCGTCACCATCCATCCCTCATCGTATGGAATCGAAAACAAAAGCGTCTGGTTCTCTCCCGCAGTAACTGTTCCCGAAACGCTCCGGTCTGTCATTTCCTCTATCTGAAATGCCTGAGAAGTCATGATTTCCGCCAGACTCTCGTACAAGGCGGTATTAAAGTTTGCCGCTGACAGACGGACATACCCAGTTTCAGTCTCACCTTTCAGTTCAAAACTCACCGTCAGCACACTTCCGCTTTCTACATGCCCGATCGGAAGTATATATCCATCAATATCTCCCTGTTTTACGACATTTCCGTCGATGGCAATCTCCGCATTTTCTACCTGCGTACCATCATAAAAAAGGTAAAGTTCATCCATATCTTCCTCAATGGGAATAGTGAATACCATATTTTCTTCCGAAGATTCCTCATATTCAAAATAGTACTCTCCGTCATTGGTTCTTGACGCGGTACAGCCGCTGACAGACGGATCCGGAATGTCCAGCCCTGAGAAAATATCATAAATGCCATAACCGTAGGCACAAAATTCATTTTGCACCCGGAAAGGATATGCACTCTCATAAAACCACTGGTCAATGGTATTATTGATCATATATCCGATAGACATACCCTCCGTAGGATTCTCATACACATCAAAATCACCGAAGGTATCTTTATAGTCAAAATCTGTGTAGAGCGTATCCTCCGGATGATAGTAAATGTACCGCACATCAAGAAGCAGATTGGTCACTGGCGTTGCCCCCTGATAAAGATATTCATTGGCTCCCGTGTAAAAACCGAGGGAATCCATCATCCTCACCATGCCGTCTGTGGCCGTGGAACCAAACAATCCCACCGCATTGAGTTTATACCATGCGTTCTCATCAACCATCTTGGCATCCGCCAGCTCACTCCGGTAAAAGGTACCGTCATCCAGACTTTTCACTGCCTCTTCCATATCTTCCGTGCCGGAAAAAAACTTAGGAACACTGATTTGCCCGATATAATCAAAACCCAGCACCGCCGTCACGCACATTTCCGCCACTGCCACGACGCTGAAGGCGGTCACATGCCATTTGCGGTGTCTCTTATCAAAACTCATCACGAAAAGAATCAGACCATAAAACAATATCAGCATCCCCACCACACCATACATACCATCATCCAGCGGGGATTCGGCCCAGTTTCTACTGACAGCAAGCAGCCCCGCCCCGGCAAGGCAGCTCAGTACCACCTGCCAGTTTCTTATACTATCTTTATGCTCAAGCACTTCAAAGAGCATAGTCAGGAGCCCAAAACCAAACAAAAAGGAAAACCGGTTAGGGATTCCATACTGATTATGGAATCCGTGCCAGATAAAGTTCAGGATATTTTCACTGAAGCTCAGATAAAAAAATACCAGCAGCAGCCCTTTTTTCAATTTATCAAGAAGACGAATCTCCCGGTTAAAAAGATATAATACCACCGCAAAAACCACAAATACGCCGATATAGAGATTGGCGTTTCCATCAAAATTATCATGGCTGACCGGATATGCCATATCAAACTGCCGGGTCAGCAAATCGGCAAATCCGGTCTGCCATCCATGCTCCGGCAGTCCCATGTCGGCGCCCGATGCCGTCTGCAGGATACCCATATACGCCGGGATCAACAAAATTGCCGCCATGCCTGCCGCCAGCAGAGAATAGAGCGCGAAGGCAATTCCCCGGAAAAAGAACTGCCTGAAATTCCGGAACGAATAAAAAAGATACCAGATTACTGCAAAAATACAGATCATAAATGCAATGTAATAATTGCAGTAGAGTGCGTAAAACAATGCCGCCGCATATAACCTGCCATCTCTTTTTTCAATGAGCCTCTCAATTCCAAGAACCACGATCGGGAAAATCAACACCGCGTCCAGCCACATGACATTCCAGCTGTAGCCTACCATGTAGCTGTTTAAGGCGTAGGCTGCCGAGCAGATAAGCACTGTGATTCCCGGCTTCCTGGTTTTTGATGCAAAATAAATGCCTGCTGTCAGACCCGACAACGCAATTTTCAAAACTACCAGCAGGCTAACCGCCGTATTCAGCTCTGTTTTATCAAAAAATAGAATAAAGAGATTCAGCGGACTGGACAAATAATAAGAAAACAGTGACAGAAAATTAATGCCCAATCCCGCCCGAAAACTGTAAAACAGACTTCCGCCTTCTTTTAATTTATCGTACAACACCGAAAAAAACGGCATGTACTGATGCAGACCGTCAATAATTAGAAAAGAATTACTTCCAAAGGGTCCCACCTGAAAAATTGCCATGCAGGCAATCATCACCGCCAGGGGAATAAGAAAAGATAATAATAACAGATATTTCTTTTTGATTTCCATTTTCTTCTCCTTATGATGCAGTTCATGTATTCCTTATGATGTCATTCACTCGCTCTCTTCCTAATGCCGCCATGTCGTCTTATCCTTTTTTTCAAAACACTCAGACATCGCAGAATGTTCATCCGCTTTTTTAACATAAACCAGATGCTTCCATGACTCAGCTGTGTCACGTTTCCTCCATGCCTCCGATATCCGATGAGCGGTTCTTTCAGCAGTCCGACGCCTCCGCAAAGTTCCGCCGCTGTTCCTATCCAGTAATCATGCATGTACATTTCTTCCGGGATGGGAAGGAGAACAGGAAGCAATTCTCTCCGAAACGCCATACAGCATCCCACATAACTGTTTTTCAGAAAATTCTTCCAAACGCCGTTGCGGCTGTTTCTCATCTCGAATAAGGTTTCTCCACCTGCCTTCTTTCCTTTTTCATCAATGATTTCGGCATTATGAAGTACCGCCATGACGCCGGACTGCCGGAAAGCTTTCATGACTTTCTCCACCTTGTCCGACTTCCAGATATCATCCTGATCCGACAGAAAAATAATATCCCCGGTACAATGAGCAATGGCATTTTCAAAATTCTTTACCACACCTTTTGCCGGCCCCGCCAGAAGATGAATTCTGTCATCTTTCTGAGCCCAGCGCTCCAGCAACTCTCCGGAACCGTCCGTCGCCGCATCCACCGACAGAATCACTTCATCTCCGCTTCCCATCTGCGCCAGAATAGAGGAAAGCTGCTTTTCAATATATTCTCCGCCATTATAATATGCCATGGCCACCGATATTTTCATGGTATCCTCCCATAAATGTCTGCCAGAGTCTTTTTTCCGGCTGGCGTTTTCTTTACAATATAATGTCATCTTCTTCTTTCTTTTTCTGCGCCGCCAGTATGCGCTTTCTCTCTTCTTCCGGCAAATTTTCATCTTCAAGCAGTGTATCATAATTTTTTGTACTTCTTGTTAAATTATTTCCCAGGAAAATTTTTTCCACCTGACTGTCCATTCTTCCAATTACAACACCCATAATACCCTTCTTATATCTATATTTTTCGATGCATTTCACACTTTGTTCAAAAACAGTTCAAAATCAGGACATACTTTTTTTTTATACTACAAACAGCAACAAAGAAATCCCTCTATTTCTTGTGGCTAAAGATTTTTTTCATATTTTGAAGCCCATAAGTTTAGGCATATGGGCTTCCTCCTTTTTTAAGTGCTAACCCCCGGTAAATTCCTCATTTACCGGGGGTTGTTCTTTTTCTTGTCCAAGTCCGGCCGTCTGACCACTATTTATTCTGTTTTAATCGTCATCACGTTGGACCAATCGGAATAATAAGTAATTCCCATCGCTTTTTTATAGGTACGCACCCGAACATAATATTTCTTTTTCGATTTCAGATTCTTAAATGTATATTTTGTCGTGCCTTTCTTAACCTTTACTTTCTTCACATTAGAAGAGAAATCCTTTGTGGTGGAACACATAACTATATATCCGGTTATCTGCTTATCCTTTTTCGCCCATTTCACCTTAATCGACTTCTTGCCTTTCACAAGCTTTTTCACCTTGGTGTTCTGCGGACGAATCTTAAAACTCATAATTCTTGAACCGGTAAAATTCCCCTTGCCGATAATCATGACGGTGGCAACGCCGACCTTTTTATTATCCACATAGTTAATGGTGTAATCAACATTCTTCGTCAGAATCTTCTGTCCGGTCACCTTATTATTTTTTCCAAGAATATCAAAGGTAAAGGTTACCTCCGGCGTCAGTTTCTTTCCTGTATATTTATAGGAATTTTCACTGAGGTCCGGCGTGTAGGAAAGCTCATAAATATTTTTCGGAGTAATTTCAAAGGTCATTGTCCGCTCACCGGTGTAATTGCCTTTTCCCTTTACGGTGGCGGAGGCTGTTCCCACGTTTTCATTATTAACATAATCTTTAATGCGGTAATCCTCCGAGCGCACCAGTTTCACGCCGTTATAATACATGTTGACGTCGGCAGAGAGTGCTCTTCCTTTATAGACCTTGTCCTTTCCTTCCATTTGAAGGTCGCTAATATCTTTTTTGGCAATGGAAAACTGTTTCACTACCGTTCCCGTATAGTTTCCCGTTCCTGTTATGGTAACAGTGGCTGTACCGGCATTGGTATTATCGGCATAAGCGACAATATAGTCCTGATCCTTTACCAGGGTTACATCTGTGGTTTCTTCCGAGGCGCCGTCGGAACCGTTCTCTCCGCCTCCCTCATCTTCGGTTTGCAACATGTTCCCTGTCTGGTCATCTACATCAGCGCCACTTGCCGACGACGTATTCGTCGCCTGCTTCTTCACAACGACAACTTCCGGCGTGATGGCACTACCGGTATATGTATACTCCTTGTCTTCCTCCCAGGTGACGCTGAAATTTTCTCCAGAAATGTCATTATTCTCGACGGTTCCTGTATCCTCTGATATGCCTGATCCCGTTTCGTTTTCGGTATCGTCCGCCGCCTTCACAGAATATCCCGCCATACCAAAGGCAAGTATTCCCACCGCCAGTAACACAAAGAGCCTGCTTTTCCATCTCAACTGCATTCTTTTACCTCCTTCTCCTTTTTGTCACGGCCTTATTTCCATAAGTTCCATGGTTTTGTAACTTTTCTGTAACATTTTACCATGAAAATGTGGTGTGAAAATGTTATTTCTGTTCTTCTTACTTTTTTGTCTGACGTTTTTACCGGACATTTTTCTTAATAAACCAGCTTTCTTCTACGCCTGTCCGGCCAGATAATTGACAAACTGCTGCGCCGTCCGGCCGGAAGCGCCTCCGTGAGATAATTCCCATTTATTGGCCTGGGCGCAGAGTTCCTCATCGGACAGAGTAATCTGCGGATATTTCTTTGCCAGATTGCGGACAATATCAAAGTATTCTTTCTGGGACGGTTTGGAGAAATTGATGGTGATTCCAAACCGGTACACCAGAGATAATTTCTCTTGCATCGTATCAGAGCGGTGCAGTTCCTCATCCATGTCGGAGCGATCGTTCCATGTCTCCCGGATCAGGTGGCGACGGTTGGAGGTGGCGTAAATGAGCACATTATCCGGCCGAGTCTCCATACCCCCTTCGATGACCGCTTTCAGATACTTATATTCGATTTCAAACTCCTCAAAGGACAAATCATCCATGTAAATGACAAAACGATAATTTCTGTTTTTCACATGACTGATGACCTGAGAAAGATATTTAAACTGATGTTTGTAAATCTCAATCATCCGCAGTCCCCGGTCATAGTATTCGTTTAAAATGGCCTTAATGCTGGTGGACTTACCCGTTCCCGCATCTCCGTAAAGAAGACAGTTGTTGGCCTCCCTTTCATTGACGAAGGCTTCTGTATTATCCGCCAATTTCTTTTTCTGAATCTCATAACCGATTAGATCATCAAGCACGACTTTATCCAGATTATTAATCGGCACAAAATCCGGCTCCCCGTTCTTTTCCACGATTCGGAACGCCTTATTGAGCCCGAACATTCCCACGCCGTATTTTTTATAGAAGTCCACCACGGCGTCGAAAAACTGATCCGCGTTTTCCGCTGCCGCCAGCACATCGGAAAGCGCCCGGACTTTTTCACTGACATTTTTATTGTACATCCTCTCCTGCTTCGCCACTGCCTTATAATGGAGCAGGGTGGAGAAACAGTCAATTTCCAGCGTCTCTTCGATAGGCCGGAAATCATAGTGAAACAGATGGATAAATGCGTCAAAATCATTTTTCGCAAAATGATTGACCGTGCTTCCCTCTCTGGCACCCACCTTCTCACAGGTAAGACTGAAGGAGTTTTCATTGGTGATGAGCACAAAGGTCAGATAATTGTGCCACAGATTCTTATCAAATCCATAGGTGGTCGCCAAGTCCAGCAGCTTCTTCACTTCTCTGTAAATATCCATGATCAGTTCCTCGCTGCGGTAGTGGCAACTGTCAAAACGTTTGAAAATGTCCGAAAGTCTCCGCAGGATGCTGTCCTCTCCCAGATTCTGGTATAAGATTAATTTTGATACTTCACGATACATGTTCCGGATCCTCCTCTTTTAATATATCATCAAGCATTCCGTCCACGTTGAGGCTGTCCAATTGAGAGGCAAACTGCTTTTTCATCTCATCAATTTTGTTGCGGGCACTCTCCCGGTCTCCGTCAAAGGCGGTATATCCTTCATAATCAGCCACTGACGGCTTGCCGTCCTCCCTCTTGCGTCCTGAAAAAAGTTCCAGACCCGGGAAAGAATACTTCGGTTTATCCTCATCATGGATATTACCGTTTCGGATATCCTCCAGAGTCACCAGACCCGGAAACGCATGTTTTGGCCGGTAATCCGGCATGTTAAACACTTCAAAACAGTCCAGGATATTCACATCAGTCAGATCTTCCGGAATCCCATCTTTTAAATACTTTGGAAAATGTTCTTTATAAAATTCATAAATCACCTGTTTCACCTCCGGCCGTTTCAAATCTGCCGGCATCCGTTCCTCATTGACATAGAAATAATATCGGTCCACATAAGGGAGAATCCTCTCTTCTGACGTGATAGTCGAAATCTCCGGCACATTTTCATAATGAACCTCTTTGGTCCGGTAGGTGGACTTTCCCTTTTTAGTCTGGGTGATGCCCTCCATCTTGTATTTGTCCATCTCAAAAAACAGACTTTTCAGCAATGAAAACTCAAACATTGTTCTTCCCCTTTCCTGCTGTATCTTGTTTCGTCACATTATCAACCGGACAGCTTTTATTCTTCCGGCTGCTTTTCATATGCTGGTAGCTTTCTACTGTTCCAGCAGCTCTTCCATCTCATCCAGCAGCTCGCCGAAGAGTCTGAGCGCCGACTGCACCGGTTCCGACGTGGTCATGTCCACATCACAGAGCTTTAACAGGTCAATGGGATTCATGGAACTGCCGCCGCAGAGAAATTTCATGTAGCCTTCCCTTGCCGCCTCGTCACCGCTCAAAATCTTCCGGCTGATGGCAATGGCCGCCGAATATCCTGTGGCGTACTGATATACATAAAACGGCGTATAGAAATGCGGGATTCTCGACCATTCCAGGGCAATCTCCCGGTCAATGATGATATCATCCCCGAAATACTGTTCATTGAGCTTATAGTAAATGTCATTTAAGATCTCCGCGGTCAAAGGCTCCCCTTTTCCTGCCATCTCATGGGTGATTTTTTCAAATTCCGCAAACATGGTCTGGCGGTATAAGGTTCCCTTGAACTGCTCCAGAAAATAGTTGATCAGGTATGCCTTTTCCTTTTTGTCATCTGTGTGCTTTAAAAGATATTCCATTAGCAGCGCTTCGTTGCAGGTAGAAGCCACCTCCGCCACAAAAATGCGGTAGCCGGCATAAAGATACGGCTGATGTTTATCAGAATAATAAGAATGCATGGAATGTCCCATCTCATGGGCTAACGTAAACACATTATTGAGATTATCCTGATAGTTCATGAGCACAAACGGATGACAGCCGTAGGCACCCCATGAATAGGCGCCGCTTCGTTTACCCTGATTCTCATAAACGTCAATCCATCCGCCGTCCATGCCCTCTGAAAGAGTCTGAATGTATTCTTCTCCCAGAGGAGTCAGCCCTTTCCTGACAATCTCCTTGGCCTCCTCAAACGGAATCTTCATGGTCACTTCGTCTACCATCGGCGCATAGAGATCATACATATGCAACTCATCCACGCCCAACGCCTTTTTACGCAGTTTCACATAGCGGTGCATCAGCGGCATATTTTCATGAACCGTATCAATGAGCTGTGTATATACCGTCACCGGTATTTCCCCGCCGTCAAGGGCCATAGCAAGGGCAGAATCATATTTTCGCACCTTTGCAAAAAATGCACTTCTTTTAAGATTCGCGCTGTAAGTGGCAGCCAGCGTGTTCCTGTACTGCCCGTACTGGGAATACATGGACAAAAACGCTTCTTTTCTTATCTCTCTGTCCCTGCTTTCCATGAGCAGACTGTAACGCCCATGGGACACCGGTATTTCCTCACCGTCCTTTCCTCTGATGGACGGAAACTTCACATCCGCATTATTGAACATGGAAAAAATGTTGGAAATGTCCTCGGACATATCGCTGACGTCCGCAAGAATCGCCTCCATTTCTTTGGAAAGCACATGTTTCTGCTGCCGGAACAGTTCATAAAAGAATCTTCGGTACAGCTCCATATCCTCCGACTCCACAAACCATCCGTCAATGGCTTCTTTTCCGACAGCCAGAAGTTCTGGTTCCTCGAAGACCGTGGCGCTGCTCAACTTCAAAGAGAGCATCTGCGCCTGTGCTGTCAGCTTCTGATAAACGGCATTGCCTGTATCTTCATGGTATTTCTGATTAGCATAAACGTAAATCGCCTCGAAGCTCTTCATAATCTCCTGTTTTTTTTTCATATATTCCAAAAATGTATGAACGCCCTCGCCCAATCTTCCTTCATAGGAAGCAAGCTCCGGGATACTTTTCTCCAGCAATTCATAATCTTTCTGCCAGAGAGCATCAGAAGTATATAAATCCTCAATATGCCACTGATATTTTTTATCGCACTCTTCCCTTCTGGGAACTGCTTTGATTTCTTCCATCAATATACCGCCTTCCTGTCTTACATCACTATATTGTTTCTGTCCTGTTACTCATGGCTGCCATACATACTGTTTATAATTCCCCTTCCGCCAGAGTATATACGAAGACCTGTTCTTCATTGTCCGGTGTATTGTAATTGCTGATCTCCACACTGGTGGTATCGTCGCTAATCTCCGCGTAGATGCTCACCGTCGCGTCTCTCCCCACAGGAAGGATCCTCGTATCCTCCACATGGGCCGATGATGTGGTATCATCATCATCGTACTGCATATAGACGTCTCCGTCATTACCGGATACATAAAAAGATGTATACGCAAGCTGTTCCACATGACTGCCCTGGTTATTGACCGTCAGATCAAGCCGGTACATCTGGTAACCATCCCCGGCCGTTCTCCCTTTATAATCCGGAACCACCTGTCCGCATACATCGATAATTTTCAGATCAGAATAACGCTCACTGCCACTGTCTCCGAACAAATCACTCACCGTATTAAACAGCGACGGAAGAACAGATGTCAGGACGTTAATCAGAATCACGAAAATGACAATATACTTTACAACGGCCAGACTGCTTTTCTTTTTCTTCATTGTCTCTCCTCCCAAATCCGTACATGAAGGATTCTTATAATGCTGTTTCCTGCCCTACTTCCTCTTCCTTACTGGCTCAGGGGGATTACAATGTCTATGACCTCCGAATATTCCGCCACATCTGTATCATTTTCATCCACGGTCTGACACGGCAGACTAAGGGTCACCGACTGTGCCGCGGCATCCACAAAAAAGACGCCATACCCGTTCATATCTTCGTAACCAACGCCGTAAACCGATACCGTCTCTATCCCCCGTTCTGTAAAATAGTGCTGGTCATCCAGATCTCCCACATCCACCATCTCCCGGAAGTTCGTGCCGTCAAATATATACGGTCTCTCCCAGCCATAGCCGGTATAATCCAGGGAGGATTCGTCATCCTCCAGCCAGATGCCGATACATTTCTCACCGACCGGCAGATCAGAAAGTTCTCCTTCATTAAACAATGTTCTGGCCTCCCCGACATAATAGGTGAGATCGCCGGCAATGACTCCCTGCGCCGCTTCCTGTGCGGAAATGCTCTCAATCAGCATGGTCTTATCTCTCTGATCACCTTCTCTGGAAGACAACTTGAATCCCCGGTCAGAAGCCACCCGCAGGACAGCCGCCACAATCGCCAGCAAAATACAGATGATAACCACAAAACTGATGACCTTGCCAACAACCGTCTTCCGGCTATTGCTCTCCGGCTCAGCATATGTCCTGGCGACGGTTCTTCTTCGGCTGCCTGCATCTTTCTGGCGAAAACGTCCGCTGTTCTGGCGGGATGTCTCCTGCCGGGCTTCTTCCTTCCGGCGAACAACAAAATCCCGGCGGCTGTTTCCGGATGTCTCTTTCTCCCGGTGACCGCTGTGAATCCGTCTCGTCCAGCTTGATTTTTCCTCTGGGAAAAGGTCAGCCAGTCCCTCTCTTTTCGGAAGCTGATAGCTGTTATCTTCCACGTTATAGTATTTCATCCATTCGGTGTCCTGCCTGACAGCTCCCGGCGGCCGATTATAAAAACAGCATCTCGGACACACGCCCTGTCTTTCCTCGTAGTCAAAGGATGCCCCGCATCGCTCACATTTTGCCATGCCATCCCCCTTTCCTTCTGTCTGAGACCTCTTGTCAGGAAAACATCTCACACAGAAAATTACCGTTTCTTAATATTTTTGGCATTTCTATTATACCTTATCCTCTCTGCTATGTAAAAGTGTTTTATAAAAGAATCGGAGCCCTGATAAGCCCACCGCATAGTAGTTCACTTTTAAATACTCCATAATGGAATCTCCTTGAAAAGATGTAATTGATCAATATGTTACTGATCTTTCAAGGCGGTGGTCTTGGAAAAGATAAGATATGTAGTTGTTGAGTTTAAAAATCCATGATAAACTAT
>CAYULX010000062.1:0-11431 GCA_964445535.1 uncultured Eubacterium sp. | reverse complement strand
ATTTAAAAATGAGTTTCCATTTATTTTTAAATTGAGAAGGAAGAGACAGGGAAGAACGATTAAGATTATTTATTATATGGGAGACTACCAATGGTAACATTTTATTCAATAATCTGGACTCTGATCAACTGTATCCTCATGTCATTCGTGATATTTATACTGCGAACACACACTAACTTTCTTGCCAGATACGGCACTTCTGTTCTCAGTATTCTTACCATCTTCTGTATCATAAGGATACTGTTCCCCGTAGAGTTTCCGGAACATCAATTTATTATTGCGGATAGTTATATTTATTCTACATTTTATAAACTTGTACAACCTATTTTTTCTCCCAGATTACCAGATTCTTTAATGATTTATGTATATCTGTTATGGGCCTGCGGAACCATTTTCAGTATATTACGGCTGATCAAAGAATTTGTTAGCATCCAGAGGGTTATCAGGAATACCACCTGTGAAGTAAACTCATATGCTTTAGACATATTAAAATCCATTGATTCCTCCTGCGGCCTTCCAATTTATGACTGCTCCGGTATTTCCGTTCCAGTTCTTGCAGGTTACTTCAAACAGGGAATATATCTCCCTGACTATCCTTACACCGACCAGGAACTCCACTACATAATTCTTCATGAATATACCCACTGGAAACGGAAAGATATCTGGAAAAAGTTTATCATGAACATTATATGTGTTTTAATCTGGTGGAATCCGGCGGTATACAGCATCCGCAAAGCGGTATTTGATCTCATTGAATTTAATTGTGACAAAGCATTAACCAAGAATATCAGTGAGGAAGATGTCGTTAATTATCTGGATACCCTGCGTATCAGTTTTGCTCGGTCACACGACCAGGAAATTAAAACAAATTTGTATGCCATCGAATTTGTAAACACTGCAAAAAAAGCTTCAATACGGCAACGATTTAATCTGCTTCTAAAAAGAAATACGGCTATTCGCAAAAAGATACTACCAAAATGCATTATTGTTTTAGTTGGTGTGATTTGGATGTTTTGTTCGTATTATTTTATTTTGCAGACGAAGTATGAAACTTCAGAACAGGCTTTACTTAGCGATAATTTTTCTGATAAAACAATCGTAAATATTGCTGATAAAAATAATACTTATCTAGAAGAACAATCTAATGGTTCATATATATTTTATTTCAATGATTTTACCATGGAAGTTCCTTCTGAAGATGTCAAAGCTGGCCTATATGATTATTATCCAATTATCGAATATGAAAAAGATAAAAATTTTATTCAAACAATTATTTCAATAGTTATTGACTGGATAAAATAAGATTAAATATTCTAAGGAGGTATCTATGATAAAAAAACATTATAAACGAATAATATTAAATCTGACAGTTTTATTTACCGCTCTCTCTATCATGCCCACTTATCTCACTATAATACAATCTCCAGTTAAAGTAGAAGCAGCAGTTGAGTCTACCGTTGAACCTTGCGCTGATGTTATATATTGGAGATTTCGAGAACTATCTGATGGGACCATTCAAAAACGACGCTGGAACGAAACAAGAGGTTGCTGGATGGATCCTTACTGGATTAATGTAAATTAATTATTCCAAATACACTTTCATTTTTTTAATAACTATAGTAAGCAGCTACCTAAAATCATTTTCGGCTAGCTGCTTATTTTATCCGGATTAGACTGACTACCAAAACCCGGATGACCTCTACATCAATACAATTAACGACGTCATTTACATGGGGATGAAGAATGATGTATCCTGTATCATTTACAACTACCTGTCTTTGCACGAGCATCAAAGCGCTTACAATCCAAACATGCCTCTGCGGGGGGTATTGTATTTTGGAAAACTATACGACAAATACGTCAAAGGACATGGTCTCAACAGTTTTTTCACCCTTTTCCCATCAGCCTGGACATCACCGTGCGGAGCGGTTTCTTCCTGGTGTTCTGCTTTTCCATCTTCTTTTTATGGGAAGCCCATTCTTCTTCCATGGTTCTCATCCGGACATGCAGATCCCGGTTTTCCTGCCGGAGCCGCACGGTCACATTTCCAATCAGACTGATGATATCTCGTTCCATCTCGGTGTTATCAAGAACCCATTTTTTATTGTCGGAAAAGTCCATGTCAAAGAGGTCCTCGTCTTTTCCGAAATATTCCCGCATGACTTTACGATTACCTTCCCGATACTGCTCCATGAACTCCAGCGCTTCTTCGGCGGAAAACATGGTCTCTCCCTTCCAGTCTTCCCTTTGCTCGGACATACTGACAGAAAGACGGCGGAAAAAGGTATTATCTTGGTCGCTCAATTCCGGAAGCATATTCAATACACGTTTGATTTCGTGAATATTGCCAAACAGGCGGATATTTCTATCTTCTTCTGAGATGATAAAACGATGACTGTATCTTATACCCAGCGCGTCAGCGAAATCTTCAAAAATAGAACCGTTTTTGAAATACTGTTTTCCGAATCGTCTTACAATGATATTTTCTTTCCCTATGGATTGTTCGATACATTTGATAGGTTCATAATAATTCAGCTCCAACCGAGTCGGATCGCTGATAAATTCATCCCAGGAAGATGTAGCGTAAATCCTTTTTCCGTTTTTCACTTTCTGATTCCACCAGGAATCGGCAAGTTTATCCTGTCTCCTTAAATAGACAATGACCTTCACTATATATCCATGCTCGTCGGCTTCTTTTCTGATTTTTTCCCAGAGGTCAGACTTACCCCTTTTAAATACGACGCTCCACATCGCTTCGTCTGACAAAATGACATTGTCAAATTTGCGAAAATTGTCCAGAACAAAGTCCATGCCTTGGCGGAAAAATTTTTCTTCTTCAAGATAATTTCTTTTTCCATCTTCATCATATGCTTTATATGAAATGAAAAATCCATTTCTTGTAATACTGACATGTTTAAATTTGTGAGGAAAAATCGGATAGCAATAGCCTTTCTCTTCCAGAATGCTCTCGTTTTCCTCACAAAAATGCTGCAAAGAAGTCGTCGCCGTTTTCGGTGTTCCTATATGGATATATAATGTCTTCATCCTCCTGCCCTTTCTTATTTCTTCCATCGTCTTTTTCTCACTTTAATATGAGAAAATTAAAGAAAAATTAAAACAGTTTGAAAGAAATAAGAACTGACCCTACGCGGACTCCTTAATTGGCAACTCGAAATAGTATCCCATGCCATAAGCCGTATGAATATAATCGGAAGCGTCCTTCAGCTTTAACCTCAATTTTTTCACCAGAGAATCAACAACCCTGTCGCTTCCCTCATAATTAATACCCCAAACGGCAGTGATAATCTGATCCCTGCTCTGGATGGTATGCTTGTTCCTCATAAAGAAAGACAAAAGATCAAACTCCTTGATGGTTATATCAATATATTCATTATCTACTTTCAGTGTCCTCTTATCCAGATCCAGTTCCAGAATTCCTTCCTGAATGGAATTATCTGTTCCATATACTCTTTTCATAATGGCTTCTATTTTCATTTTCAACAAAGGAAAAGAAATCTCTCCACAAACACATTCGTCTGCACCCATGCGGTACGCCATAATCTGAGGCTCCGGCTCTTCATTCTCCATTAACATAATGACCGGCACATCACAAAAAGAACGGACCTCCTCCAGAATATCACATCGTTTTTTTTCACAAACATTATTATCAAGCACAATCAAATGAATATCTGTATTATTCTCCGCATAAATCTCCATTGCTTTTTCCCCGTCAGAAGAACATAAAATATCATAGTCATTCTCAAAAAATCTACAAAACTCTTTAATGTACTCTACGTTTTTTTCCACTAAAAAGATTGTATTACGTCTCATAATTACTTCTCCTTTCATGGATTTTCAAATGCATACTCAGGTTTTCATGTATTTTTCTCTTAACTACTCATATTCTCTCTCTTTAAAAAAAGCATGTCTCATAACACAGTATTTTATTTTTCTTTATTTTTTCTTTCTCATGGATGAAAACACTGTTTTCATCGGATTACCCAGCTTTGCCTGAATATCCTTCAATATCTCTTTCTGCTCTGACAACTCTCTCTCCGCTGCCTTTACTCTCTTTTTCAGATCTTTGTTTTCCTGTCTGAGTTCAATAATAGCACGTCCCATGAAACGGATAATGTCCTTCTCCATCTCCGTATGATTCAAAACCCATTTCTGGTTTTTGGAGAAATCCATATCAAATAAATCTTCATCCTGACCGAAATATTCCTGCATAATCTTGCGATTGCCTTCCCGGTACTGCTCCATAAACTCCAGGGCTTCCTCAGATGAGAACATCGTCTCCTTTTTCAAATTCGGTCGCTGTTCAGACATATCAATAACAATTTTTCTGAAAAATGTATTATTCTGATCGTTCAGATTAGGAATCGTATTCAAAATCCGTTTGATTTCGTGAGTATTTCCCACAAGGCTGACATTTCTCTGTCCTTCGGAAATCACAAACCGGCTGCTGTATTTCATACCCACGGCATCGATAAAGTCCTCAAAAATGGAACCATTTTTTAAATATTGTCCTCCAAATCTTCTGACAATAATATTTTCTTTTCCCACGGACTTCTCAATGAGCTTCAACGGTTCATAATATTCCAGTTCCAGCTTAGTCGGATCCTTGACAAACTTCTCCCAGGAAGCCTTAGAATATACCCTTTTGCCAATCTTGATTTTCTGATTCCACCAGGAAGTAGCGAGGCTGTCCTGCCTTCTCAAATAAACAATAACCTTAATCACATAATCATGCTCATCAGCCTCTTTTTTAAGACGCTCCCAGAGATCTGGCTTGCCTCTCTTAAAGACCACATTCCAGATTGCCTCATCAGACAGAATGATATTGTCAAATTTTCGGAAATTATCCAGGACAAAATCCATGCCCTGACGGAAAAACTTGGCTTCTTCCATCTGATTTCGGTTCCCATTCTCATCATATTCCTTGCATGAAAGGAAAAATCCATTCCGCATGATATTGATATATTTAAATTTATGTGGAAAAATCGGATAACAATATCCCTGTTTCTTAAATAATTCTGCATTTTCTGTACAAAAATGCTGTAAAGAAGTCGTTCCTGTTTTCGGTGTTCCTATATGAATATATAAAGTTTTCATTTATCTAAACCTTTCTCTGTTTTGTTCCAATCTATATCATTTTATTTTAATGTGCAAAGATTAAAGTAGAATTAAAGTTTCTCCGGAAGGATTAAACAAAATGTACTTCCCTTCTGCTCCTCGCTTTCCACAATGATTTTTCCGGAATGTATTTCCACGATCCTAGCCGCAATAGAAAGCCCCAGTCCGAATCCTTCTGAATTTCTAGCCTTGTCGGCCCGATAGAATCTGTCAAAAATATGTTCTCTGACCTCCTCGCTCATGCCGCAGCCATGGTCCTGAACTATAAGCTCCACAGAGCCTTCTTTTTTGCTCAGAATAATATTCACTGTTCCATTCTCATAGCTGTACTTCATGGCATTACTGATGATATTCCGGATGGCAACCATAATAAGCCCCACATCCACCCTCGTTTCCGTCTTCTCCAGAGACAAACGCAGGTCTATATTTTTCTCATCATTTAATTTTTCATTTTCACATACTTCTTCCACAATGTCCCGCAAATCTACATACTCAAAATCAATATGTACTCTTTCCTGATCCAGCCGAGACAACTGAAGAATCTGCGAGATTATGTCGTTGGTCTTTTTTACCTGTCTCTCCATCAGAATCATCGCCTCATCAAATTCTTCTTTATCTCGAATGTGCTTTCTGGCATACTGGCACTGCGCCATAATGACAGCTACCGGTGTCCGCAGTTCATGGGTCACATCGGAAGAAAACTGTTTCTGTTTTTCAAACATTTCCTCCAGCCTGTCCAACATCCTATTATTAGCCTGCGCCAGAATGTCAATCTCCCTTAACATGCCATCGTATTCAATTCTTTTAGATAAGTCTTTTTCCCGCCCTATCTTCTCCGAAGTCTCACAGATTTGCTTAATCGGCCTCACAATATGTCGGGAAAAAATGTAAGCCAAAATCGTTGAAATAAATATGATAACCACCGCACAAACATAAGAAGCATATTTTAACGTTCTGTACCCACTAGACAGACTTCCTCTGTCCACTATACTTCTCACATAGGCGATAATTCTTGTTTTTCCCGTATCATCTCTCTTAATGATGGAGCGGTCATAAATATAATATTCCACCTTTCCACAGGTAATATCTCTTACAATTTTAGTCTTAGGCTTCACTTTTGCCAGATCTTCATTTGGATAGTCTCCTGACACCAGATTTCCAGAAGTATCCAATACCACTTTCGTGATTCCATTCTCTTCGTAAACAAAGTTGCTGGATACCTCGACCTCGCCGTCTCTGCTCTCTATATTCAGATAATCATATCTTGATTCTTTCCGCACCTGGCTCTTCAAATCATATTCAATGGCTGCATTGGAGAAATAGGTAATAAAAAAAGCCATCAGTAATGATGTTGCAAATGTAATTCCAATAAAATGCAGAGAAATATACTCCGCAATGGACATTTTCTTTTTTATTCTTCGCATTTTAACATATACCCTACCCCTCTCACTGTCTGAATCAGCTTCTCATCAAAATCATCATCAATCTTTCTCCTGAGATACCGAATGTATACATCTATCACATTAGATTCCCCGTTATAATCCATATCCCATATATTTGATTCAATCTGCGCCCTTGTCAGTACTATGTTTTTATTTCTGATAAGACATTCCAGAATGGCATATTCTTTAGGGGACAGAGAAATCTCCTTTCCCTGCCTTGTCACCTTCCGGGTATTGACATTCAGACTTAAATCTCCGCAGGTATATATATTTTCACGAATTTCCGGCTTCCTCCTCACAATCACCCGAAGCCTCGCCATCAGTTCATCAAAGGAAAACGGCTTAACCATGTAATCATCTGCACCAATATTGAGACCAAACACAATATCATCCACCTGATCGCGGGCGGTTAAAAACAATACGGGAGTCTCGATTTTCATTTCCCGCATCTTCTTTAACACTTCAAATCCACTCAGCCTTGGAATCATTACGTCGAGAATTACAGCGTCATAATCAATTGTTGTCATATATATCACAGCATCTTCACCATCATAGCAGGAATCAACAATATATCCCTCTGCTTCCAGATTTTTCACAATAATACTGTTTAAATCTTTCTCATCTTCCACAACAAGCAGCCGCATAATATCCTCCATATATCATTTATATTTCTATAATTTTCATATTTTTTGATCCTCCCGTATATAAATAAATACTCCTGCAAAACAAGCCTTTTCGCCTGAGCCGGTTCGTCTCAGCACAAAATCCCTCTATATATTACTTATAGATATCTTTTATATTATCCCAAAATCACAATAAAATAAAGTTCTTTCTTTCAAAATAATCATATATATAACATACACTATATTAAAACAACAAAAAAGGGGATTTCATGAATTTTTCAGAAAAAAATGCGCTGGAATATTCAAAGACGAAGTTTCAGCAACAAAGGTATCTGGAAATGGCTCAATCAAATTGCCCTCAAAAAAATTGTACTAAAAAAAATACTTAAAGAAAAGTAAGAAAAACGAAAAAAAAGCTTGCTTTTTTTTTAATTCTCATATATAATATTCCTTGCGTTGAAAAGTTTATAATAATTTCGAATGTATGCGCTTTTAGCTCAGTTGGTAGAGCACCTGACTCTTAATCAGGGTGTCCAGGGTTCGAGCCCCTGAAGGCGCATTGAAAGCACTGTTTTTGATGGGGAAGCCATTGGGGATGGTGTTTTTTTTGTTGTCTGTCCCCGGAAAAGGCTTGATTAAAAAAGCCAATCGGATTATCTTTATCACTTTCCTGCCGTTTACGGTACGTAGCAGGGCTTACAAGGATATTCTGATTGGCTTATATATTTATGCTGTTTTAAGTTATCTCTTGATGTTTTTATTACTTTCTTTTACCAGTTCTTCTGGTTCTACTGTTTCTGGAAGAAGTTTTTCCGTGGGCTTTTGATGAAGATGATGAGGTCGCATTGGAGGACATCCTCCTTGTTCCGGAAGTCCCGCTGCCTCTTGTGTTAGATGAAGCGTGTTTCTTCCTTCTCTCAAGTATTCTCTTCTGTCTTCTCTTTTCCTCCTGTCTCCTTCTGATGAAACTGATGATAATCGCCAGTATGATAATGACCACAATCACACGAATAATATAGTTAAAGACCTTGCTTGGGGTCATCCGCCCTTCGTCCACCGGCGCTGTTTCCAGATTATCGTCGGCGCTTCCACTGCTTACATAGCTCTGCGCCGCTTCTGTATTCACATCATAGGTGACGGGAGCCGATCCAATCACTGTATCTCCTGACGATATATTAATATATCCGATTCTTCCCGCATAAATATCCTCGTCAAGTACAAAGGAAGTGGTCAGTGTAGAATCATCAAAATCCTTTTTTACAAGAATATAATAATCAGAAGGGAACGTGCAGTTGAGCCGCTGCATATTGGTCAGCTTATCCTCCTCTATATCTGAATCTGCGTCCAGTGCCGCATTCAGATCAAAGGATGACAGCGGCGTAATGCCTTTTACCTGATCGAATCCCCATTCAAATAGATCCGTGGTATCGTAATAGCTCTGGTCCGCACCATAGTCTTTCAGGATAACGCATATAAGCTCCACATTGTCTTTCTTGGCGTAAGTGACGAGCGTATTATGGGCCGCCATGGTATAACCTGTCTTGGAACCTTCTGCATATTCGTAATAATATTCACTGTTCTCCCGGATAATCTTGGAGTGGTTCCATAATTCCAGAGTATCTGTCAATGTATCACTTTTTTGCAGCGTATAAGTATCCGCCTCCGCTATGGTTCGGAACTCCTGATACTTCATGGCCTGCTGAAGAATAAGCGCCATATCGTGGGCTGTCGTATAATGGTCTTCATCCGGCAATCCGTGGGGATTGGTAAAATGTGTTCCTGTACAACCCAGCTCCTGCGCTCTCTGGTTCATTAAATCCGCAAATGCTTCATCGGAACCGGAAATATGTTCTGCCAGAGCGGCGGCCGCCTCATTGGCAGAAACCAGCATCAGTGCATATAAGGTATCTTCCACCGTAAGCTCTGCGCCCACATTAATTCCCGCGCTGCTGCTTCCCGACTCAATGCCATTGACCGCTTCATTGGAAAAAGTAACAATGTCATCCATGGAACAATTCTCAATGGCTAACAGTGCCGTCATAACCTTTGTGATGCTGGCAGGGTACTGTTTGGAATCTTCATCCTTCCCATAAAGAACAGCTCCGGACGCCGCATCCATGAGGATTGCAGATTCTGCGGTAATATCAGGGGCATCCTTCAAATTATCGATTCCGTAAGCCGCAGCCGTGCTGCTGTCTCCGCTTTCTTGCGTACTATTACTTTTATCAGAATCTTCTTCTTCGCCGTCTGCCCCGTCGTCATCTGACGCGGCAGAAGTATCTGCCTCTGAATCACTGTCATTTTCTTCATTGTCGCTTGTCACAGAACTGCTGTCACCTTCCGTAGCATTTTCCGTACTTTCCACTGCGGTATCTTCCTGAAAAGAAAACTGTGCCTGTGCAGAAAGACAGACAGAAATACTCATGGACAAAGCCAGTAACAAAGTCAATAGACGTTTCATATGTATGTTCTCCTTATTCATTTATTCTGAAACATTAAATTTCAAATCATTTGAGTGTATTTTTTTATTGTATACCATGATTTTGTACTAATCAAGTAAAAAAAATTTGCAAAAATGTAATTTTTCGAGTAGGATGTATAAAGTGAGATTCCCATGTATAAAGCAGACAAGGATTTTTCCATACGGTATTCTGCATCCATATCCTATGACTACCTGAAACAAACACATTAAAATATTTATGCGAATGTGAGGAACAACATGCGATTAAGAAATGTAAAAGGTTCGAGAGAACAGATTGCTGGAAATGAATATGTTTTAAAAAACGCGGAAACGAATAAAGGGAAATGGAAAGAGTATTTTCATGATGCTAAACCGATTCACCTGGAAATTGGAATGGGAAAGGGACGTTTTCTCATGGATATGGCCAAACTCTATCCGGATGTTCATTATATCGGAATTGAAAAATATTCCAGCGTTCTCGTGCGCGCCCTGGAAAAGTTGGAGGAAGAACCTCTGTCGAACATCCATTTTCTGCGGATGGATGCCGAATACATCACCCAATATTTTGACAAAGGCGAAGTGGAAGAAATTTATTTAAATTTCTCTGATCCGTGGCCGAAGGAACGACACGCAAAGCGCCGTCTCACTTCCCGGCAGTTTCTTTCCCGTTACGATGAGATTCTCGCCGATGACGGCAAAGTCATTTTTAAAACAGACAACCGCGGGCTGTTTGATTTCTCCCTCGAGGAGGTGAAAGAAGCCGGATGGATTCTCGATTACGCCACCTTCGACCTTCACCACAGTGACTATCTGGAAGGAAATGTGATGACCGAATACGAGGAGAAGTTTGTTAATCTTGGAAATCCAATCTACAAGATGGTCATTCATCGGGCAAAGTAGAGGGGCTGATATTGCAATTCCCACTTTTCAGGTGTACAATACATTATCAGGAATTTGTATACACATTTCTGCAAATGTCCTGTAACCACATATAATAACAGAATGCGGACAACCGTAAGGACTCCGCCAAAATTCGGGAGGTATGAACGTGAAAGTATTGATGATCAATGGAAGTCCTCGTAAGGGAGGCAATACATCCATTGCATTACAGGAAATGGAAAAAACTTTCCTGGAAGAAGGAATCGAAGTGGAAACGGTACAGATTGGCAACAAAGATGTCAGGGGCTGCATTGCCTGCAACACCTGCGCCACCGGGGGACAGTGTGTTTTTGATGATGTGGTCAATGAGTTGGCTCCAAAGTTTGAAGCAGCCAACGGTCTTGTCGTTGCCAGCCCAGTCTACTACGCTTCTGCCAACTCCACTCTCATCGCCTGTCTTGACCGTCTGTTTTACAGTACCGGCTTTGATAAGAGCATGAAAGTCGGCGCCAGTATCGCCGTGGCAAGAAGGGGCGGATGTTCCTCCACCTATGATGAACTCAACAAATATTTTACTATCTCCGGTATGCCGGTGGCATCTAGCCAGTATTGGAACAGCGTTCACGGCAAAGGCCCAGGAGAAGCCGCACAGGACGCTGAAGGATTACAGACTATGCGTATACTCGCCAGAAATATGGCATTTCTTATAAAGAGTATTTCCCTTGGCAAAGAAAAATTCGGCCTGCCAAAACAGGAAACCGAACGCCTTTTCACTAATTTTATCCGGTAAGATCATTTTTATTCAAAAAAGGAATCCCGACAATAGGATTCCTTTTTTCGTATTATTTATTCTTCGGCTCCAGTACTGCCTTTCCACCCATGTACGGACG
>CAYULX010000061.1:0-11775 GCA_964445535.1 uncultured Eubacterium sp. | reverse complement strand
AGGAGATAAGGAGGTGGACATTATAGAGTCAGACATCGAATTGATTAAAAAATGGAAAGAAGGCAGTGAGGAGGCTTTCGATACCATATACGAGAGATATAAACAGACGGCAATACGGACTGCGTGGCTTCTGTGTCATAATCTGGCGGACAGTGAGGATATTGTGCAGGAAACTTTTGTACAATGTTATTTCCACATTCAAGAGCTGAAAGACGAGAGCCGGTTCCGGCCGTGGATGTTAAAATGTCTGGTTCGCACCGGCTGGAAAATGATGAAAAAACAAAAAAAGGAGATGCCGGAAGAACAGATGGAGCTGCATCTGGAAAGAGAGCGGTATCTGGAAAGTACATTTTCCGGTCAGATGCCGGGAGAACCGCTGGAAGAGGCCATCGCCAGAGAATTTTCCAGAGAACTTACGGAAGCGGTCTGCCGGCTTTCAGAGAAGCATCGTCTGGTTATCGTCTTGTATTATTATGATGAACTGAGTGTTCATGAGATTGCGAAAATAACTGGTTGTCTGGAAGGAACGGTGAAATCCCGGCTGTATTTTGCCAGGAGACAGCTTAAAAAAATGTTGTCGGAGGCCAATGAAGAAGAGACAGGGAGGATAGTTTATGAAAGAGGATAGATTTGACAGTCTGATCCAAAAAGGATTGAAAAAAGAAACGGCGCATATCGGCGTTTCTGATTTTTTGAAAACAAGAATCGATATGGAGATCACAGCGAGACAGGAGGAATCGACTATGAAAAAGAGAATACATTTTAAGAAATATATCGCAGCGGCCGCCTGCATCTGCCTTTTGGTTCCGGTGGGAATCTTTGCGGGAGGAAAGGTCAGCAGTTATGTGTCAAGCACCGGAAGCGCGGACTATAAGACGTCCACCGATTGGAGTGATTTGGACAAAATGGAAAAGAAAGTGGGAATTGAGACCGATGCGGTGGAAAGTTTTTCCAACGGCTATCAGTATACGGAACTGAATATCAGCTCCATTAATGCCTTGGACGAAGACGGCAACAAGATGTTTAAGGTGAAAGAACTGGGAATTGTCTACAAAGATGCGGCAGGAAAAGAATTAAATTGCAGTATGCATGAGGCGGACGAACGGATGGCATACGAACGGACAGCGGATTTGATGGCGGAATACGATGGCGTTACGGTGGAATATTTCCAGGACACTTATAAGTTTGTGCCGGCGGATTACCAGGCGACTGCCGAGGATAAAGCAATGGAGGCCGAAGGTGATTTTTACATTTCTTATGGAAATGATAAGGTGGAGATTCAGGAATGCTCATATGTACAGTGGGAAAAAGACGGAATTTTTTATAGGATTCAGGGATTTGATACGGATATAAGTCCGCAGGAGATGCTCGCCATGGCAGGAGAGATGATTGAAGGATAAGAAAGATATTCCAATACATTAACGGGTTTCAGCGCATCTCGTCTCATGAGAAAAAATGAGGAAGATGCAAAAGGAGATAGCGGAGGAGATGAATTATATAGAAAAAGGAAGTCTGTTATAACATTTTCAAAGAAATATATATTTGACGAAGACAGCCGGAAGAAGTAAAATGTCTACTAGATATAAAATGAACTTAGAATGGAATAGTATATTCCTGACAGATCTGACAGATATAGAAGTTTCTTCGCAGCCGGCGCCGCCGTTGGCCCTCGCTGCAAAGGAGAGCTTTAAGAAAAGATGAAACGGTAAGAAGATTATGATTAAAGATTGTTATAAAGAACTGGCGGACATTCTGCGCGCGGGCGAAACGTGCAGTCTGGTGACAGTAATCAAAAAAAACAGTCCGGCAAAACAAGCTGTCTGCGGCAAATACATTCTCAGGGGGAAAGATGCGTCTTTCTCCCCTGTTCCCGTTATGGAGGAAAATGAAAAGGAAGTGCGCATTTATGAGCCTGCTGGACCAAAACAGAGACTCGTCATTCTTGGCGGCGGACATATTTCCAAAGCGCTTTGTACCTTTGCTGCCATGACCGGTTTTACGCCGTGGGTCATTGATGAGAGACAAGAGTTTGCCAATAAGGAGAGGTTTCCGGAGGCAGAGGAGGTCGTCTGCGCTCCGTTTATGGAAGCGCTCGCAAAGATCCAGGTGAACCGCTGCGACTATGTGGTCATTGTGACCAGAGGCCATAGCTGTGATGGCGACTGCCTGCGTTATCTTCTCGGACGGAAGCTGCCGGGATATCTGGGGCTGATTGGTTCCAGAAAAAGGGTACAGGCGCAGTTTGCCCTCTTTCAGAAAGAAGGAGTGCCGAAAGAAAGGCTTGATTTTGTCCATACGCCCATCGGCCTTGATATTAAGGCGGTGACGCCGGAAGAAATCGCCGTCTCCATTCTGGCAGAATTGATTCTGGTCAAACGCTCGGATAAGAGAACGGATGTGATAAAAACAGAATTGGAGCCGTCCATCATACAGGAAATCGCGGATTGCAGCCGTCTGGCGGCGGTGGCGACTATTGTCCGGGCTTCCGGTTCTACACCCCGCAAAGAGGGGGCGAAGATGTTGGTATTTTCCGACGGTTCCATCCGCGGCACCATCGGCGGAGGACTCGGAGAAAACGAAGTCATCAGACAGGCGGCGGCCATGGCAGGCACCGGCGGATCTTGTCTCTTTCATTTTGCGATGAACGCCGATGTGGCAGCCAGAGACGGCATGGCCTGCGGCGGAGATATGGATGTGCTCATCGAAGATCTGCAGGGAAGTTGCAAAGAATCTGAGAAGGAATCTTTTGCCTGCCGGGTATAAGGCAGACAAAAGATATAGGATTATGACAGACAGGAAGTGGATAAAATGAAACTCATGAGGACAGAAGACGCAGTGGGACAGGTTTTGTGCCACGATATTACGCAGATTATCAAAGGAGTGACGAAGGACGCTGTCTTTCGCAAAGGTCATGTGATCCGGGAGGAGGATATCCCGGTACTTTTAAGCGTTGGTAAGGAGAATGTTTATATCTGGGAAAATGACGAGAATATGCTCCACGAAAACGATGCGGCGCAGATTCTCTACGAGATATGCCGGGGAGAATACATGCACCCGACGCCGGTGAAAGAAGGAAAGATTGAGCTGGTGGCAGACATCGACGGGCTGTTGAAGGTGGATGACGCGAAAATGCGTCTTATCAATGGCATGGGGCAGTTGATGATTGCCTCCCGTCATGGAAACTTTGCGGTTCACAAAGGGGATAAGCTGGCGGGAACCCGCATTATTCCACTGGTCATCGAGAAAGAAAAGATGGAGAAGGCGAAAGAGTTGTGTGCGCCGGAGCCGATACTGCATCTGCTGCCCTTTGTTCACAAAAAGGTCGGTATCGTGACCACGGGAAGCGAAGTGTATCATCACCGGATTAAAGACGAATTTACGCCGGTCATTTATGAGAAGCTGGCAGAGTTTGACGCGGAAGTCGTCGGGCAGATTTTCTGTGATGATGACCACGAGAAGATTACGGCGGCTATTCTCACGCACATAGAGAATGGGGCGGATATGGTCGTATGCACCGGAGGGATGAGTGTGGACCCGGATGACAGGACGCCTCTCGCCATCAAAAACACCGGGGCGGATATCATTTCCTATGGCGCGCCGGTGCTGCCAGGAGCCATGTTCCTTCTCAGCTATTATAATGGAAGGATTCCCGTGGTGGGCCTGCCGGGCTGTGTCATGTATGAGAGACGGACGATTTTTGATTTGATATTGCCAAGACTTATGGCCGATGACCCGGTGACAGCCGATGAACTGGCGGCGCTGGGACAGGGAGGTCTTTGTTTGAACTGCGAAGTATGTACCTTCCCCAACTGTGGATTTGGAAAATAAAGATAGGAGGGAAAGGAAAGAAACAGCTATGGAATTCAGTCATTTTGACGCCGATGGCAACGCCGTGATGGTGGATGTGAGCGGCAAAAAAGAGACCGAGCGGGAAGCGGTGGCCCGGGGCGTGATACGCATGAGTGAAGAATGTTTTCGGAAAGTAATGGAAGGGCAGATGGCGAAGGGCGACGTGTTGGGTACGGCGCGCATCGCCGGAATCATGGGAGCAAAGAAGACCTCTGAGCTGATTCCGCTCTGCCACCTGCTGCAGCTTACCAGCGTAAAGATAGATTTTGAGAGTGATGAAAAGAAACATGAGATTACAGCCTTCTGCCGGGTAAAAACCACCGGCAAGACCGGCGTGGAGATGGAAGCGCTCACCGGTGTACAGATCGCGCTTCTGACCATTTACGATATGTGTAAGGCCATTGATAAGCGGATGGAAATGCACGGCATCTATCTGTGTGAAAAGACCGGCGGCAAAAGCGGAGATTTCTCGTTTTAAAAAAAGGAGCTAAAATGAAAGACCAGTTTGGCAGAGAGATTGATTATATGCGAATTTCCATTACGGATAAGTGTAATCTCCGGTGTCAGTACTGTATGCCGGAGGGCGTGGAGATTATTCCCATGTCTCATCTTCTGACCTTCGAGGAAATTGTGCAGGTCTGCACGGCAGCGGTGGAGCTTGGTATTCATAAGATTAAAGTGACTGGCGGGGAACCTCTGGTGCGAAGGGGAGCGCCTGTTCTCATCGGTATGCTCCGGGATATTCCCGGCATTGAAAGCGTGACTCTGACCACCAACGGAGTATTTTTAAAAAAATATCTTCCGGCATTGATGGAAAATGGCCTGACAAGTGTCAATGTCAGCCTGGATACCATGGACAGGGAACGTTATAAGGAGATAACCGGACAGGACGCCTTTCTACAAGTGATGGAAAGTATTGAGGCGGCGGTGGAGGCCGGCCTCCAGGTCAAAATAAATACGGTTTTGTTACAGGAAGTCAATGCGGACGGCTGGGAACAGATGTTTTTATACGCCTGCGATCATCCTGTTGACGTGCGCTTCATTGAGATTATGCCAATCGGAGCAGGAAAAGCCTATTCCGGCGTATCCAACGAAGAAATCCTGCAAAAAATCCAAAAAAAATACCCTGCTTTAAAGGAGGATGATTCCATTCACGGCAACGGCCCGGCCTGCTATTACACCATTCCGGGATTTGCCGGAGGTATCGGTTTTATCAGTGCCATGCATGGAAAGTTCTGTATGCATTGCAATCGTATCCGCATGAGCGCCCAAGGGGAAATCAAGCCCTGCCTGTGCTACGGAACTTCCATTGATTTACGTCAGGCGCTTCGGGAACAGCTGGCAGCGGGAAGGCGGACGGAACAAAAAACACAGAAGGAAACAGAAACTGACAGACAACAGTTTTTGAAGGAGATGCTGCAAAAAGCTATCTATGAGAAACCGCAGGCACACTGTTTCGAGCGTACCTGGGAGATTACGGAAGATAAAAAAATGATATCCATCGGCGGCTGATCGGCCGATGACAGAACAAGGGGAGTCTTTTGAAAAAGACAGAACGATATGGGAGAGAAAAAATGGGAATCATCAGAGGAATATGTATCAGCGAGCGTCGGGGCACACAGAAGACTGAAGTGCCGGAGGCAGATTTAAAAGTAAACTGGGGGATTGAAGGTGACGCCCACGGCGGGAACTGGCACCGGCAGGTGAGTCTCCTTTCTCTGGAGAAGATAAACGCATTCCGGGAGAAGGGCGCCGATGTGGATTTCGGAGCCTTTGGAGAGAACCTCATCGTGGAAGGAGTTGATTTTACCAGTTTGCCGGTGGGCAGTTGTTTTCGCGCCGGCGATGCGGAACTGGAGATGACACAAATCGGAAAAGAATGTCACAGCCATTGCGCCATCTATAAGGCTATGGGAGACTGCATCATGCCGAGAGAAGGCGTTTTTGCTGAGGTACGAAAGTCCGGTCATATCCGGGTGGGAGACGAAATCGTTCTTCTGCCGGAAAACCCGGAACGCCCGCTCACCGCAGCGGTGATCACTTTAAGTGACAAAGGCGCCGCCGGGCAGCGGGAAGATAAAAGCGGCCCGGTCATCGTGGAAGAACTGGAAAAAGCAGGATACAGAGTAATCGAAACGATGCTCCTGCCCGACGATCTCGCCAAGATAAAAACACAGCTTATCCGTCTTGCCGACCAGCGGCAGGTGAACCTGATTCTCACCACTGGGGGCACCGGATTTTCTGAGAGAGACTGCACCCCGGAAGCCACTCTGGCGGTGGCCACACGAAATGCTCCGGGCATTGCCGAGGCCATTCGCGCCGGCTCCATGCAGATTACGAGAAGGGCCATGCTTTCCCGGGAGGCGTCTGTTATCAGGAACAAAACTCTCATTGTCAACCTGCCAGGCAGTCCCAAGGCCGTGAAAGAATGTCTCGACCTGGTTCTCGACCAGCTTGACCACGGCATCCGGATTCTCACAGGACGAGACAGCGAGTGCGCCAGGAAATAGGAGGTTGCGGTTACTTGCGATATCAGATTAAAAACGGTACGGTTTCCCTGAAAGGGGAGACGGTGCTTGACCATATTGATTTTGAGATTCAGGGGAATGAGAAGATTGCCCTGGTGGGAAAAAACGGTGCGGGAAAGACTACACTTCTTCGTCTGATTGCCGGGGAATTATCTTTGGACAGGGATGATAAACGATTTGATCCCGGTATTTTTCTTGCCGGAAACACAACGGTGGGAATGCTTCGCCAGACGACGGCGCCAGAGGAAAAAAACCGGACGGTGGAGGAGATTTTGCTGACTCTTTGCCCGTCCAAGGATCCCTATTCCAGAGAGCGGTATGACTTTGAACAAGAGTATGACCGGATTTTTACAGGATTCGGATTTGTGAAAGGAGAAAAACAAAAACGGCTGGGAGATTTCTCGGGCGGTGAGCAGACCAAAATTGCCATGATAAGACTGCTTCTTGCCAAACCGGATATTTTGTTGTTGGACGAGCCCACCAACCATTTGGATATGCAGGCGGTGGAGTGGCTGGAAGATTATATCCGGGGTTATGAACGGGCGGCGGTCATCGTATCCCATGACCGTTTTTTTCTTGATTCCACAGCGGAAGTAGTTTATGAACTGGAAGAAGGTAGTCTGACCCGGTATGCGGGCAATTACAGCCAGTACAAAAGGCAGAGGGAAAAGCAGCGGCAGAGTCAGATGAAAAGCTATCGGGCGCAGCAGCAGGAGATTGAGCGCCTCACCACTCTCATCGAGAAATTTAAACATAAGCCAAAAAAAGCGGCCATGACCCGCTCCAAGAAAAAAGTGCTGGAACGGATGGAAAAAATTGAGCGGCCGTCCGAAGAGGGCGCTTATATTTTCACAGAGGCTATCGCTCCGAAAGTACCGGGCAGCAAATGGGTACTGGACGCGGATAAGCTTCGTATCGGGTATTATATCCAGCCGGAAACGGAAACAGAATTTGCCATGGCGCATCAGATAGCAGGCAAAGCACCCGGAAAATGTTCTTCCGGGGAAATTTGTCTCCAGGAGATTACCCTGCGTGTCCGCCGGGGACAGAAAATAGGCATCATCGGCGCCAACGGAACCGGGAAAACAACATTTTTAAAAACCATACTGGGCCAGATTCCACCTCTGTCCGGCAAAGTACAGTTGGGAAATCATGTGGAAATCGGCTACTTCGATCAGCACAGCGGTGAATTGCAGTCGGAAAAAAGGATGTTCGACCACTTTCATGATCAACACCCGGCGCTGACCATCAAAGAGGTAAAAACCATACTGGGACATTATCTTTTCCGGGGCGAAGACACCGGAAAGAAAGTCAGTGAACTTTCCGGAGGAAAAAAAAGCCGGTTGGTTCTGGCGGAAATTCTGGAGAGACGTCCGAATCTGCTGGTATTGGATGAGCCCACCAATCACATGGACATTCCGGCAAAAGAGACGCTGGAATCTGCTTTTCAGGCGTATAAGGGAACAATGCTTTTTATCTCCCACGACCGATATTTTATAAAAGAAGTGGCGGATGCACTGCTGATATTCGACGAAAACGGCGTTTCCTACTATCCTTTCGGCTATGAGCATTATATGGAACACCTACGCAAAAAACAAGAATACGGCTGGGCAGGCGCGGAAGCCGTCGCCGTGGAAAATACCCGCCTCATCGAAGGACTCAGAGAAGTGCCGGAAAGAACCCGGATGCAGAGCGCCCGCTATTCCACTGAACAATCTTACACCGACTGGCAGCTCATGCTGGCAGGAGAGCAGCTCACAAAAGCAGCGACAGCCATGGAGCGTTTTCTGGAGAAGCCGCTTGATTTCCAATCGCTGAATTCCTCTTTGGATATTTTCACCGCATGGACGCAGGCCTGCTGTCGCTGGCAGGAAGAATACGATTCTCTGGAGCAAATGTATACAGAAGCCTGCCTGCTCTGGCATGAAAAATGGCAGGAATATGAAGAAGCCTTTGCAAATTATGCGGAGTAAACAACTTCTATCGGAGTAAAGAAATTCTATATCAGAAGAGAGGCTCTGGAAGAACTGGATCGGCACTCGCGCGTCTTATGCTCGGCGACGACCATGTCAATCCTTTTGATAATATATATGAACTGCGGCAGGTGCCGGAAAAGTGGTAATTATAAAGTGGATTTTATGCAAATGAAGCAGATTTACACAGAAAAAACAGAATTTTTACATGAACAAGATTGCAGGAAGATTCAATATTTGCTATGATGATAGTACCGCCCAGCGAAAATGCAGGGAAAAAGAACAACAACAGACACAATACAGGAGGATACTATATATGGAAATGCTGCGGAATAAAGAAGGTTTCATCTGCGATATGGACGGTGTCATCTATCATGGCAACCGTTTGCTGCCAGGTGTAAAGGAGTTTGTGAATTGGCTGGTGGAGAACAAAAAGAATTTTCTTTTTCTGACTAATTCCAGTCAGTATACGCCGAGAGAGCTGCAAAATAAACTGGCAAGAATGGGACTGGACGTGGATGAGGCGCATTTTTACACCAGCGCCCTGGCCACGGCTTGTTTTCTGGATACCCAGTCGCCGGGATGCAGCGCCTATGTGATCGGCGAACACGGCATTTTAAATGCGTTGTATGATAAAGGAATCATGTATAACGACGTGGACCCGGACTATGTGGTGGTGGGAGAGTCCTCCGGATATAATCTGGAACAGGTGACAAAGGCGATCCGCCTGGTCAATGCCGGCGCCAAGCTCATTGGAACTAACTCCGATTTGACCGGGCCGACGGAGACCGGAATCGCTCCGGCCTGCCGGGCGCTCATTGCCCCTATTGAGCTGGCCACCGAACGGAAAGCATATTTCATCGGTAAGCCGAACCCTTTGATGATGCGCACAGGTCTGCGCCTGTTAAACGTACATTCCGCCAACGCGGCCATCATCGGGGACCGGATGGATACCGATATCATCTCCGGTATTGAGACAGGCCTTGATACCGTGCTGGTGCTCTCCGGCGTGACGACTCCGGAGATTATCGAGCGGTATCCGTACCGCCCGCGTCTGGTACTCAATGGAGTGGGAGATATCCCGGACTGAAAAGCAAAATTTGCCATGGAAGATTACACAGAAGACAGGATAAAGAAAAAGATTAAAAATCCTCTATTTCCGCTGAAACAGCGTCTCCATGGTCGAGCTGATCTTATCTGACAGGCAGACGATCAGCGATTCCCGGCAGGAAGGAACTGCCCGGAGGGTGAGCGGCCACATATGCTGGCGAATGATGGCCTGCTCCTTTTCGTTGAGGGTGAAGAAGCGGCAAGCGTTGGCAAGGGCCCGCTGCGGATGGGTGAACCCGTGGAGGCGGTGAGAACCGTCGCCGTCTTCGTGCCAGTCATAGAGATAAAAATCATGAAGAAAAGAGCCGATGACCAGAGACTTCATGTTCGCGCCCAGCCGAAACCGCTTGTTAATATAATAGCTCAGCCGGACCACGTTCATCACATGGTCATAGGTGCTGACCGCGCCATGCTGGCAGAAGTCCTTCATGGACTGGGCTTCCTCCGTGTGCATGTATTCGCTCAGGTATTCGTGAATTTCTTCCAGTTCCGCCGGAGTTAAGGTAATCATATCTGCCCTCCTTGTATAATAAAACTTCAGACCTTCCAGAAAGCTACGCTGTGCGGCGGAAGTTCCCGGCCGCCGTCAAAGGTGACCGTTTCTTCGGTGAGAAGGTCTATGCCTTCTGCAGCCTGGGCGTCAAACGGCGCGAAGTATGGCTCATCATCAATATTGACGGCCACCAGGATGCGCTCTTCATCGCAGGCTCTCTCAAAGACAAGCTGTTTGCTCCACACATGGAGATTGCGGTAACCGCCGTCATAAAGGGCCGGATGGCTGGTGTGAAGGGCAGTGTAAGAGGCGATGGCGTCGGTGAAGTCGTTCCATTCCGGTTTTTCGATGGACGGACGCAGCGCTTCATCGCCGTCTTTTTTGCGGCCTTCGACGCTCCACTCGCTGCCGTAATAGATGGAAGGAACGCCTGGCATACCGAAAAGCAGTCCGTAGATGACCGGAAGATTCTTTTTATCTTCAAGAATGCTGGCAATCCGCTCCACATCGTGGTTGTCTACAAAACTTAACAGATGTTTTTTCCGGTAGATACACCAGTTCTCATAGCCGAACTGGCGGTTTAGGCTGTAGCTGATCTCGTGCATGTTGGCGCTGTTGAAGCTGGAATAAAGACCCTTGTAACATTCATAGTTGGTGACCGAGTGACATTTCGCGTCGCTCATCCACATATTGTAGTCGCCGTGAAGGGTCTCGCCCATGAGGATAAAGTCTTCTTTTACCCCATTGGCGAAGTTCCGAAGTTCTCGCAGATAAAAGTCGCTCAGGCAGTAGGCCACATCCAGGCGGAGACCGTCGATGTCGTAAAGCTCGATCCATTTGCTGATGACGTCATAATGATACTGACGCACGTCCGGGTTATCCAGATTCAGCTTCACCAGCTCATTATGACCCTCCCAGCCCTCATACCAGAAACCGTCATTGTAATTGGTGTCGCCGTCAAAATTGATGTGGAACCAGTTACAGTACGGACTGTCCCATTTCTTCTCGATGACATCCTGGAAAGCCCAGAAGCCCCGGCCCACATGATTAAAGACGCCGTCGAACATGATCTTGAGGCCGGCGTCGTGGATGGCCTGACACACTTCCTGCACGTCTTCCTCTGTTCCGAGACGATGGTCAGGCGTCAGATAATCTCTGGTGTCATAGCCGTGATAGTCGCTCTCCATGAGAGGATTAAACAGCACACAGGTGACGCCCGTCTTTTTGATATGCTCCACCCAGTCCAGCACGCGCAGGATCCGGTGGCCGGAATCTTTTTTGTCCAGGGCTCCGCATAAGCCCAGAGGGTAAATCTGATAAATAACTGCTTGGTCAAACCACATAATGACGTCCTCCTGAAAATGAAATATTTTGAGTTTAAAACTATTGGAAAATCAAAAAATCCTTAAAAGACAGGAAAAGTGCCCAATGTATACACACAGGACACTTTCATAATATAGCATAATTCATAATAAATATCAATTAAATCAGAAAAACTAAAAAATAATATGTCTGGCCGCAGGACTCAGGCAACCAGATAAGGGGTGATGGCTTCGATGATTCGTGCCATCTCACCTTCGCGTTCCATAATGCGTAAGTCAATAGATTCTCTCAGATTCATGGTCATAACTCCCAGCAGAGACTGTGCGTCAACGACATATTTGCCATAAATTAAATCAAAATGGCTGTGGAAATCTTCAATGGCTTTTACAAAAGAAGTGGCGTTATCTACGGTTTCAAATTTCACGGTAAAAGTTTTCATCTTTGTATCTCCTCGTATAATAAGCCTGTACCCCAGATATACAGGGGTGGGCTTATTCAT
>CAYULX010000060.1:6134-11778 GCA_964445535.1 uncultured Eubacterium sp. | reverse complement strand
CAAAGTTATATGGATTCCCATCCGGTCCCGGATAAAAAGTGACAGGTCGGCAGAACGGAAGAGAGAGGTTGGAATGAAAAAATATGAGAGTATTCCATTTCTGACGGACGACGGTTTGGAAATCGAATTCTACGTCATCGAGCAGACCAGAATCAACGGGGTGGATTATCTTCTTGTTTCCGATGATTTGAATGAATCCGAAGAAGAAGATGAGACCCTCGTTTATATCATGAAGGAAAGTGCCGAGGAAGAGGATGGCATGAAGACCTATGAGATGGTGGAAGATGAGGCGGAACTGACGTCGGTTTTCAAAATATTTGAACAGTTGATCGAAGACATGGATTTGAAGGCAGAATAACAGGTCTTCGGATGTGGCAGCAGGACCCGGAGATGATTTAACCAAAATTAAATATGGAATTTATGGACTTTTGCTGCGAACACCGGACTGACTGGTTCGTTCTGCTTTTTTGAAAGTAAGGAAGAACGGAGGTAGTAACTTGAAAGCAACGGGAAATCAGTCGGTAAAAATAATACCTCTCGGAGGATTAGAGCAGATTGGCATGAATATTACCGCATTTGAGTATGAAGACAGTATTATTGTGGTAGACTGCGGTCTGGCTTTTCCGGACGAAGAGATGTTAGGAATAGATTTAGTAATACCGGACATAACTTATCTGAAGGAAAATGCGTCAAAGGTGAAAGGTCTTGTCATCACCCATGGACATGAGGATCACATCGGCGCTATTCCTTATGTATTAAAAGAACTGAACATGCCTGTCTATGCCACGAAGCTTACGATGGGCCTGATTGAAAATAAATTAAAAGAACATAATCTTTTAAGAAGCACCAGAAGAAAAATCGTCAAACACGGACAGTCCATTAATCTTGGCTGTTTCCGTATTGAATTTATCAAGACAAACCACAGCATCAGCGACGCGGCGGCGCTAGCCATTTACACCCCGGCCGGAACCATTGTGCACACCGGAGATTTTAAGATCGACTATACGCCGGTTTTTGGCGACGCCATTGATCTGGGACGGTTTGCGGAACTCGGCAAAAAAGGCGTGCTGGCGCTCATGTGTGAGAGTACCAACGTGGAAAGAGAAGGCTACACGCCGTCAGAACGGACTGTGGGAAGAACCCTCAACCATCTTTTTGATGAGAACAGCGGACACAGAATCATTGTAGCGACATTCGCATCCAACGTGGACCGGGTGCAGCAGATTATCAATTGCGCTTACAAATACGGCAAAAAGGTTGTGGTGGAAGGACGAAGCATGGTCAACACCATCTCCACTGCCGCCGAGCTTGGCTATATCAAGATTCCGGAGAAAACCCTCATCGGTATCGAGGAGATGCGGAATTATGTAGATGAACAGATTGTACTCATTACGACAGGAAGCCAGGGAGAGACCATGGCGGCGTTGAGCCGGATGGCGGCGTCCACCCACAGAAAGGTCTCCATCAAACCAGGAGATGTGATTATTTTCAGCTCCCATCCGATACCCGGCAATGAGAAGGCGGTATCCAAGGTCATGAATGAATTGGCCAAAAAAGGAGCCAGCGTGATTTTCCAGGATACTCATGTATCAGGACATGCCTGCCAGGAAGAGATTAAGCTTCTCTACACCCTGACGAAGCCGAAGTATTCCATTCCGATTCACGGAGAATACCGCCATTTAAAACGACATAAAGATCTTGCCATTGAGATGGGGATCCCGAAAGAAAATGTGATCATTCTTCAGTCGGGAGATGTGCTTTCCATTTCCGAGGAAAAGGCGGCTGTCATCGGCAGAGTGCCTGCACAGGGCATTCTTGTGGATGGTCTGGGCGTCGGCGATGTGGGAAATATCGTATTGCGGGACAGACAGCATCTTTCCCAGAATGGTCTGTTCATCGTAGTGGTCACATTGGACCGTTACAACAATATGCTGCTGGCAGGTCCAGATATCGTATCTAGAGGTTTTGTCTATGTGCGGGAAAATGAACAGCTCATGGAAGCGGCGAAAAATGTCGTGAGAGATACTCTGGATCATTGCAGCGAGCATAATGTCACGGACTGGACAAGAATTAAGACGGCAATCCGGGATGATCTTGGCAGTTTTATCTGGAAGAAGATGAAGAGAAGTCCGATGATTCTTCCGATTATCATGGAAGTGTAAGCGGCATTGTGCGTCAGGCGGAAAGATTAGGCCGCAGATGAGACAGAAAGGCGCAGCCCCATGGGAACAGGAGAAAAAGTTCCAGATTTTAAGCGACACAGATGATTATGACGATAAGATAGAAGAAGCATAAGATACGGGAAGGAGCAGATAATATGGCGAACAAAATGCTACTGTTTATTGTAAAGACCTTGCTTTATATTTTTATTGCGCTCCTTCTCGTCTATTTATTTGTGCAGATGAGGCAGATAGGGTACCAGATTTTTTCGGATAAAGCGAAAGACAGCCCGAAAATGGCAAGGGAGATGGTTCTCACAGTGACGGAGGACGAGTCTCTGCTGGAGATTGGGCGAGATCTTGCCAGCAAAGATATTATCAATAACGCTTATATTTTTGCGGCGGCTCTCCGCTGTTCGGAAGGATATAAAAACATCCAGGCGGGTGAGTACGTCATAAGTTCCTCCCAGAGACCGTCGGAGATTCTTGCCACATTGACGCACAGAGTGGAACAGGAGGAAGAATGATAGACAGAGAGCGTGTCCTGGATTTTATCCGTTCTTTCAGTGTGGACAGGGATTCAGATAGTTTGACGGCCATTGAGGCAGAGGCCGTCAGAGACCGTGTTCCTGTGATTCGGAGAGAAACCCGAGAATTACTGAGAATAGTATTGCAGATGAAGAAACCGGAGAAGATTCTGGAGGTTGGTGCAGCCATAGGATTTTCTTCGGTTTTTATGGGTGAAAATACTTCTCCGGTGACAAAGATTACAACCATAGAGAATTACCCGCCCCGCATTGAGCGGGCCAGAGCCAACATTGCCATGGCGGGGATGGATGAGCGGATCACCCTTCTGGAAGGAGACGCCGCCGACTGGTTGAAAAAGCTTGACGGCAGCTATGATTTTATATTTATGGACGCCGCCAAGGGACAGTATATACATTTTCTGTCAGACGTACTGCGCCTGCTGCCCAAAGACGGCATACTTGTCTCCGATAATGTGCTTCAGGACGGAGATATTTTTGAATCCAGATATGGAATCCGGAGAAGAAATCGTACCATTCACAGCCGGATGCGGGAATATTTATTTGCTCTGACGCATAATGATACATTGGATACTGTCATACTGGAGACGGGAGACGGTATGACCATCAGCGTGAAAAAATAATAGATTTCGGGCAGCGCAGCGAAAAACAGAGATTGCACAGCCATGCGGCAGATTGACTCATGAGACGGCGGCAGCTTGAAAAACGGAGGAAAATATGAGAAACACAGAATTACTGATACCGGCCAGCAGTTTGGAAGTACTAAAGACCGCCGTTCTTTATGGAGCGGACGCCATATATATCGGGGGAGAAATGTACGGCCTTCGTGCCAAAGCGAAGAATTTTCCAAAAAAGGATATGGAAGAAGGAATCCGTTTTGCACACAGCAGGAATGTAAAAGTTTATATTACGGCAAATATTGTGGCGCACAACGGAGATCTGAAAGGTATCCGGGAGTATTTTACAGAATTAAAGTCCATGGAACCGGATGCTCTGATTATCTCAGACCCGGGAGTGTTCACCCTCGCCCGAGAGATCTGCCCGGAAATAGACGTGCATATCAGCACCCAGGCCAACAGCGCCAATTACGCCACCTATAATTTCTGGTACGCCCAGGGAGCTAGCCGTGTAGTGGCGGCCAGGGAACTGTCTCTTTGTGAGTTAAAAGAGATTCGGGAGCATATCCCGGAAGACATGGAGATAGAAGCATTTGTTCACGGCGCCATGTGCATCTCCCATTCCGGCCGGTGTCTGCTCAGCAGTTACTTTACCGGGCGCAATGCCAATATGGGCGCCTGTACGCACCCGTGCCGTTGGAAATATTATGTCATGGAAGAAAACCGTCCGGGCGAGTTTCTGCCGGTGGAAGAGAATGAGAGAGGGACCTATATTTTTAATTCTAAGGACCTGTGTATGATTGAGCATGTGCCGGATCTCATTGAGGCCGGCGTGGACAGTTTTAAGATTGAGGGCAGGATGAAGACGGCGCTCTATGTGGCGGCGGTCACGAGAACATACCGGAGAGCCATCGACGATTACCGGAAGTCCCCGGAACTTTACCGGCAGAATCTTGGTTACTACCGGGAGGAGATCGCCAAATGTACTTACCGGCAGTTTACCACGGGATTCTATTACGGTAAAACCGATGAAAACGCCCAGATTTATGACGCCAACACTTACATCAAAGAATATACTTACATTGGCATTGTCCAGGATGCAGATGACAGGGGTTTTGTGAAGATTTATCAGAGAAACAAGTTCTCTGTCGGGGAGGAAATTGAGATTATGCTTCCGGATGGGACAAACCTTGAGCGGAAGGTTCTTGCCATGGAGGACGAGAACCGCCAGCCGGTGGAATCCGCCCCGCACCCGAAACAGGAGATCTGGATTGACTTCGGTGAGTCTCTTGAGGAGGGCTGGCTGCTGCGCCGGAAAGAATAAAAAATGTGGAACAGTGTCCATCGTTCCTATGTAAGCCGTATTGAAAAACGGGCGCTGGAGAAACTAAAAGTCTGTTATGAAGAACAGTTGTAACCAAAGACCGAAAAATATAAGCTGCATATGCAGCAGCAAGGCCGTCGCATGATTTGCAGCAAGGCAGCCATATAATTTAGGAGAAAATCATGTTTGAATCACTATATCCTGACAAATATCTAAAATCTACCTATGAAATCAATTTTGAACAGTTATATGAACAGGGATTTCGTGGCGTCCTTTTCGATATCGACAATACCCTTGTTCCCCATGGAGCCCCGGCGGACGAACGCGCCATAAAACTGTTCAGACGTCTTGACGCCATCGGATTTAAAACCTGTCTGATATCCAATAATAAAGAACCTAGGGTGAAAAGTTTCTGTGAGAAAGTAGATTCTCTTTATATTTACAAGGCAGGAAAACCTCTGCCGAAAGGCTATCTCAATGGAATCCGAAAAATGGGGACGACGAGGGAAACCACGCTTTTCGTGGGAGATCAGATTTTTACGGATGTTCTCGGGGCGAAACGCGTCGAGCTCTACACCATTCTGGTAGGCCCCATTCACCCGAAAGAGGAGATTCAGATTGTTCTCAAACGGTATCTGGAAAAAATCGTTCTTCATTTCTATTTTAGAGCTATTGAGAAAAAAAGAGTTGAAAAATAGGGTCTTTTATTATAAAATGAGTTGTAAGAATGATTTAGAACAGTTGTAAGGAGGATTTCAGATATGATTTCTGCAGGCGATTTTAAGAACGGCTTGACCATCGAAGTAGAAGGAAATGTATATCAGATTGTTGAATTTCAGCATGTAAAACCTGGAAAGGGAGCGGCTTTCGTAAGAACCAAAATGAAGAATATCAAGAACGGCGGCGTAGTTGAGAAGACCTTCCGTCCGACAGAGAAGTTCCCGCAGGCGCATATAGAAAGAAAAGAGATGCAGTATTTATATACAGACGGCGACTTAT
>CAYULX010000060.1:0-6124 GCA_964445535.1 uncultured Eubacterium sp. | reverse complement strand
GACGGCGAGACTTTCGATCAGATTGGTCTCAACCAGGACGCCATCGGCGATGCGCTTAAATTTGTCCGTGAGAATGACAACGTAATAATGGTTTCTCATAATGGCGAGATTTTCGCAGTGGAACCGCCGATGTTTGTGGAACTAGAAGTCACAGAATGTGAGCCGGGAGAGAAAGGCAACACTGCCACCGGCGCGACAAAGCCGTGTACTGTAGAGACTGGCGCAGTCGTATATGTTCCGCTCTTTGTAAACCTTGGTGACAAGTTAAAGATTGATACAAGAACAGGAGAATACTTATCAAGAGTATAATTTTTATTCGTAAAGAGAAACATGTAGAGAGACACACATACAGGCGAAAATCAATTCTTGATTTTCGCTTTTTACTTTTGGCCGGAGTACAGTTTTGCAGCGTTCGGAGCAAAGTATAAAAGAAAACATAAGAACAGCGGTATGTTCAGGAGGTTAATATGAAAAAAGGGATAACAAAATATTTGCAGTATACGGTAGTTCTGGTGGTAGTCGTCATACTGTTATGTGGTATTTTCTCCATTTTGAGGAGATTGACCGGAACATCGTCCATCAATAATCTGAGTGCGAGAAGTTTTGATCAACAGTCAGAGAAGAATATAGATGAAGAAGCGGATAACAGTGTTCCAATCACTGATTTATCCGTGAGCGTTCCGGCGACAAATATCCGAGTAGGTGAAACAATGCAGTTGGACGTATCCTACGAGCCGAAGAACGCGACGAACACCAAACTGAAATGGAGCTGCAGTGAAGAGGGGCTGGTTTCCATTTCCGAAGATGGTGTGCTGACGCCGGCGAAGGACAGTGCGAAACATACCGTGGAAGTGACAGCGACAACGACGGACGGTTCCAATCTTTCCACGACATTTGAACTGAGAATCTATCCGGAGATTGACCCATCAAAACCGATGGTAGCCATCACCATGGACGACGGTCCATATCCGGATACCACAAACAAGATTCTGGATGTTTTTGAAGAAAACTATGCCAAGGCAACTTTCTTCTGCCTGGGAGAAAATGCCGGTTATTACCCGGAAGTCGTTCAGCGAGAATATGAACTGGGCATGGAAGTGGGAACCCATACTCAGAGTCATAAACAGCTTACAAAATTATCCGGCTCTGAACTTACAGAAGAGATTCAGAAGTCTGTGGATGCCATCAAAAATGCCACCGGTGTGGCGCCGACATTGATACGCCCTTCGTATGGAGCCATCAACAGTGAAGTTCTGGCCGAGGCGAAGAAGCAGGGACTCTGCGTCGTGAACTGGTCCCTCGACACCGAGGACTGGAAGAACAAGAATGCGGACGCCACATATAAGATGGTCATGACTGCCACCGACGGCGATGTGGTGCTGCTCCATGATATCCATGAATACAATATTAATGCGGTGGAACGTTTCGTTCCGGACTTGATTGCGGAGGGATACCAGCTTGTAACAATTTCTGAAATGTATGCGGCAAGAGGCGAGACCCTCGATTCGGGAACGATTCACTACCGGACCGACCCGACCACAGAAGCGGTTGAACAGACCACTGCCGCTGGAGACGAAGACGGCGCTGAAGCGGGCACAGCCGGAGACGATGCGACCGGAGATACAACCGACGATACAGCAGGCAGCACAACAGCCGAGGATACATCAGCCGGCACGACGACTTCCGGCTCGTCAGGGACAACGGCCGGAACGCAATAAGAAAGATGCTATGGTCGAAAAAAACAGCGGTGAAAAACATAATGAAAAAAATAAGGGGACGTGGAAAAACAAGAGGACGGTACCACAATGATTACAGCCCCAGATATCAGGAACCCTACGATATCTATGAAAAGGCAAAGCGTCATATGAAGAAACAACGCAAAGAAGAGAAAAGGCGAAAAGAAGAGGAACAGAAATAAAACGACTGAACAGGAAAAGGGCGAAGCTGCGTGATGGCTTCGCCCTTTTTCTGAAATATACAAACATCAATCCTTCTGTCGCTGCTGGAACAGAAACATGGCCAACGATGCCAGTATGATAATTCCGTAGCCGATGAAGCTCAGATAATCCGGAATTTGTCCCAGGAAAATAAATCCCAGCATTGTGGCAAAGATAATCTGCGAATAATCGTAGATGGAGATATCCCTCGCCGGCGCGTAGGTATACGCTGCGGTGATGGTAAACTGTCCGCCGCTGGCGAAAAGTCCGGCGAGAAGCAGACAGCCAAACTGGCCAAGACTCATCGGATGAAAATCAAAAATCAGGTACGGCAATGTCACCAGGCAGGAAAATACTGAGAAAAAGAGAACGATAAATGGTCCCTTCACACCGTGGGTTCCCAGAATCCGTACATAAGTGTAAGCGATGCCGGCGCCCATCCCTCCCAGCAGTCCGATGAATGCCGGCAGTGACGTGGTAAACATTCCCATTCCCGGTTTGATGATAAAAAGACTGCCGATAAACGCCGTAATCACGCAGCCTGCCGCAAAAGGATGCATCTTCTCCTTTAACAGAATCAAAGAAAAGAGAATCGCAAAGAACGGCGACAACTTATTGAGAATTGATGCGTCCGCCAGCATCAGATGGTCGATGGAGTAATAATTGCATAGGATTCCTATGGTACCGAAAACAGAACGTAGCAAAAGCGGTTTCAGCGCTCCCTTCGGTACTTTAATGGGTGTGTGGTTCCTTCGCAGCGCGATTAACGCAAAAAACACTGCTACAAAATTCCGGAAAAAACTTTTTTCAATGGAAGGCAAATCTCCGGCAAATCGTACCATCATATTCATTAGCGCGAAACAGAACGCGGAACAGATGATCAGCACAATTCCTTTGTTTTTCTGACTCATAAAACATCTTCCTTTTTGTAAAATATTTTTGTGTTCTATATTATTATATGCAATTTTTTTGCCGGATGCAAGGGTGTCAATTTGAGATTGCTTTTGTTCATACATGCCCGAATAATTATCATAATAATCATCCCTCCTGAGAACTGCCGGTTTCTCGCAGTCTGACTTTGCTCGCAGCCCGGCGGCGCCGTTCGTCTTCAATGGCGGCATAATGTTTTCTGGTCGTATTGACATCCTTATGCCCGAGAACATCCGCCACCAGATAAATGTCGCCGGTTTCTTTGTAAAGCTGTGTGCCGTAGGTGCTTCGCAGCTTGTGGGGAGTGATATTCTTTAAAGTTGTCACCGTGCGGGAATATTTTTTTACCAGATTCTCCACGGCACGGACGCTGATACGGTTTTTTTGCATGGATAAGAAGAGGGCGTCCTCAGAACCTTCTTTTGCTGTGATAAGTTCCCGCTCATCAAGATAATCAAGAAGCGCTTCCCGCACTTCCTCTCCGAAATATAAGATGACTTCCGCGCCGCCTTTCCGGTGAATCTTCATGCCGTTGGTCTCAAAATCCAAATCCTGGATATCCAGACCGACGCACTCGGAAACACGGATTCCTGTGCCGAGCAAAAGCGTCAGCATGGCAAGGTCGCGTGTTTTTGTCTTATTGTGATACTTTTGCTGCGATTTCGTCAGTTTGTCACCGTTCTCCACAGAATCCAGAAGCTTGGCAATCTCATCCACTTCCAGACGGATAATGGCCTGCTCATGTTTTTTAGGCATATTGAGAAGACTCGCCGGATTATTCTTTATTTTCTGTTTCCGGTAAAAAAATTTATAAAAAGAACGAATACTGGAAGCTTTCCGCATTCGCCCTCTCTCTTCGTTGGTATGGATTTTATTATCCGGATCCTCGTAAAGCTTAATATAATCGAGATATTCTTCTAACTGTGTGAGGGTAATTTTATCAAGAACGCTCACAGGCCAGGACTTCATTGGCCCATCTTCCAAATCCGGATATTCTTCTTTCAGAAACCTGAAGAAAATCCGAAGATCATATCCATAGGCAATTCTTGTCCGGGAAGAGGTGGTTGGCTCAATACCACGGAAAAACTCTTTGCAGAAGTCAGGAAGCTCCCGGCACAACTTACGCAGACGTTTCTCATTCTCGATATTAATCTGATCAGAATAACTGGCTCCCTGCATTTCTTTTGCCTCCCTCTGTTTTGGTGTATTCCATATAATGGTATAGTATGACTATTGTCATTATATCATACTTTGGAAGAAATGCATCCTCATTTTATGGAAAATATCCTGTTATTTTAGAAAATAACAGGATATTTTCACATGATTGACGACGTCGCCCAAATGATATCCGGGAGCAGCCTGGCGACCTTACCCGGCATTGCTTAATGCTTCCTTTCGGAAACCGGCGGGCATTTCGGATTGATCAGCCCGTTTACAATGGCACGGAACATTCTGGCCTTGGCTCCTGGATTCTCGTGATTTAACTGATTCACCAGGTTTTTTGCATATTCCCTTTTGGTGGCGCCGTCCACCGGACAGGGGCTTTTTACCACCGGGAGCGCATTGGCCTCCACAAAACCTTTAACATCGCCTTCATAGAGAAACATTAGAGGACGAATCAGTGTAAGACCAGTGCGGTCCAGATAGGTGATCGGTGAAAATGTATGAAGCCGTCCCTCATAAATCAGGGACATCATCATGGTCTCAATGATATCGTCTTTATGGTGGGCGTAGGCCACTTTATTGCAGCCCATTTTTTTGACCGCCTCATTTAAAGCGCCTTTCCGCATCTTGGCACAGAGTGAGCAGGGATTGCTTTCGCACCTCACGTCGAACACAATCTCTGCGATATCCGTTTTAATTACTTCATAGGGAACTTTCAATTCATCGCAGAGCGCTTGAATCTTTTCCAGATTAAGATTCTTAAATCCCAAATCCACGGTGACCGCCACGATATCAAACTTTTTCGGGTAAAAATAGCGGAGATGGGCGAGGGCGTAGAGGAGAGTCAGGCTATCCTTTCCGCCGGAAATACCCACGGCAATCTTATCATTTTCTTTAATCATTCCATATTCGTCGATAGCTTTTCTTGTATAGCTTAATAATTGCTGTAATTTCATTTTTTATCTGTTCCTTTCTCAATGCGTGACAATCAAAAATATACCATGAAAACGCTGCCGGATAGTTGATAGCATCCATTTGACAGAATGCTTCATGGCGAAACTGTTAAGATGATAGCATGTATTTTTTTTTAATTCAATACATAAGATTTTCTGAGATATCATGGCCGAACTATTACATTTGTAACATTTGCCACGGTATGTCAGAGTAACAATGTCGATATGAGCCACGATTCATTTTTGGTTTTTTATAGAAATCATGTTATAATGTGCACAGAAAATCGGCAAAAAGGAGGCACCATGAAACATTTTGTACAGAATCTGATTCTTGTCATCGTATTAACGATTCTTTTGTTATTTTCCTATGCATTTTTGCAGAAAAAAACAGAAAATTTCGGATGGACAGAATTTTATCATTTTCTGTTCGACCGTTCATCGGGACAGGAACAGGCAGCGGGAGACAAGGCAGGAGAGGAGCAGAACCGGCAGATCACAGAAGAGGGCAGTACAACCGGGCGGACTGACTCAGTTATCTGGAATTTAACGCTTACTGCCGTTCCGTGACGGAAAATACAGAAAAAAACTTTCGGAAATTTTTCCGGTGTGTCTTAAACCGCAGTGAAAAATGAGGGCTCAACCGAATTATCGTGCAGGTCCTCAGTTATCAATATCTGGATGTGGACAATAAAACCTATGATTTTGATTCCAACGAATTTGCACAGAGCAGGAAGAAGATTCTGAAAGAGATTGCGGGAGAGCTGAAAAACACGCAGAATACAAATTGAAAAACTGCAGAAGGTTTATTATAATTGAAAAAAGGTAGTGAAGTGTTATGATAATTCGATTCCCATGGATTAGGGGTTTTCCTGAAAAAATAGACATAACTCTGCGTTAAAGTTGTATTTTGCGAATAGTTGAGTCTGGCGCTCTCTTCAATGATTTTGTCTGGTTTTCCAGGTTTGGCTGCCGAAATTTTGTATATCCAATGTTTTTAAATTTAGGGAAGCGATTGATATTTTATAAATCAGTGTTTCCTTAACTGCCAAGTCCTATGTCTAATTCTATGAGTTTTGCTCATCTCTATGGTTCACCATCAGACGGCTTAAAATGTAAGGGACTTCCAGATTCATGTAGATG
>CAYULX010000059.1:0-12032 GCA_964445535.1 uncultured Eubacterium sp. | reverse complement strand
AACAATTCCTGTGGGACTCCATCTGACAATCCTGAGTAAAACCTGGTTGAATAAAGTGCCGATGGTTTTTGGAGGACTTGCAATGACCTTTTCGCAGGGAGCAAGCAATGTGTGGGTCATCGGAATTACTCTTTTATGTGGGATTTTGTTGGGTGCAATCTATAATTTAGGCGGTAAATTTTTGGAAAAAAGATTATTATAACAAATTGGCAGACCTATAAGTTCTCATCGAAGGGCTATCGCTGTAGCGGTACGGCGAAATGAGATACCGCTTAGTCAGAGAAGATGTCGGGTGCGCTCGGTTATTTGGAAAAGAAAGTAACGCAGTCTGAAGAACGCATATGATCATAACATCTCTATTTCTTTAATAAGAGTCTGCGGCATACTGCGCGGTCCCCGGACCGCATAGATGCCGTGTTCTTTTAGTTTATCCCGGCCTATGGTGCCGCGGGGGTAAGTTTCCAGAAGCTTAAGCTTCATGGCGCGTTTCATCCGTATGTTTTTGTTCTCCGAATGCCGGGGAACGTCCACCTCCAGTGCGCGGCATTTGAACAGCAGAGAGGACACCGGAGCGGTGAGATAAATGTAAACGATATCCCCCACGAAAATATTATTGCTCTGTTTCCATAAGAACGGTTCTTCCGGATTTTCGGCGAGGGCAGTCTCAATGTCATAATATTTTGGGTTGGCGGGGATAATCCAGTTGGTATTATGAACGGCGGAAGCTTTTGTTCTGGCCTTTCTGGCAGTCAGCTCAAAGCTCATATCAAGAAATGTAAATATCTGTTCCACGTCCACGGTGCCGTCTAGAAGAATGGAAATCCAGCTGCCTTTGTTCATATGATAGCCGGGAAGGATACCGGTCTGCATTCGCAGAGAGCCGGAAAGCATCGGATCGCATTTGACATTTAAAATGTCCACCTCTGGTGGTGCTGTCAGGTGTGAAGCATCTTCCCCGAGTTTCAGACGTTCCCGTGGCACATTCATGATCAGACCGAACCACTTTCGGCTATCTTTGTGGCGCAAAACGGCAAAGTCGGGATTTTTCTTCCATAAGTATTCCGGTTTTGTATGATATTCTCTGGCGACAAAGGCAAGAACTTCCTCCCGGAGGGAGGAAGCTGCCGGGATAAATGTATAGTTGGACATGGGTTTATCTCCTGAATTTTATTGTTTGTACATTCATTATACTCTTTTTTGATCGGGAGTTGTACTGTTTTTTATCAGGAAAAAAACTTTGTTTTGTTTATTTCCCGAGAATCTGCGCCATGTTCGCTTCCGGTGTGGTCGTTGGATGGATATTGTAGTTCTCCACGAGGAAATTCAGCACATTCGGGGACAGAAAGGCCGGTAAGGTAGGTCCCAGATAAATGTTTTTCAGTCCCAGGTGCAGGAGGGTCAGCAGGATACAGACGGCTTTCTGTTCATACCAGGAGAGTACCTTGAGGGATTTCAGAGAGCGGATATCTTCATCGGCGTTCCAGAGATTCTGCATATCGTAATCGGAGATTTTTGCCGCGCACGCCGACGCCTCCGGTACAGCCGGTGCACCCGGCGGGCTGCTCACATTGAAAACAAAACATTTGATTTGACATAATATATCTCACCTGTCGTATTGTTAGTATGAAAGGTTTTTCTTGTGTTTCGATTTAGATTATAGTATGAGGGATAAAAAGATTCGGTTGTTATAACAACAGAAATATAAGTTTTCGATACATTTCTTGCCATACTTTTTCAAATGAATTATTATAAAAACGTAGTTTCAGGCAGGAGAATCCTTCTTTACAGGATTGATGCTGCTGGAAAAGAGAAAATGTTTCTGTACATAAACTAAAATCTGGCAGGAAACAATATGCTGCTGTTTATGAACAAAATATGGAATATGGCTTATGAACAAAATATGAAATATAGCTTATGAACGAAAAGTGACATATAGATGGAGGAAATAATGTACCGCATTTTTATGATAGAAGATGACAAGGGAATTTTGGATGCAGTGAAAGACCGCTGTGCAAAATGGGAACTGGAGGTGTTCGGTGTGGATAATTACCGCAATATCCTCACAGAATTTGTGGAACGTCAGCCGCATCTGGTTATCATGGATATCGGCCTGCCGGCCTTTGACGGCTACCACTGGTGCCGGGAGATTCGCAGAATATCCAATGTGCCTATCCTGTTTCTTTCTTCCGCGGCCGATAATATGAACCAGGTCATGGCCATGAACATGGGTGGCGATGACTTTATCACAAAACCCTTTGACTACGATGTGCTCATCGCCAAAATCCAGGCGCTGCTGCGTCGGGCTTACGACTTTGCCGGGCATATACCGGTGCTGGAATGTCGGGGCGCTTTCCTCAATCTGGAAAATAATACGCTCCAATATGGTGACGCAGTCATTGAACTGACAAAAAATGAACACCGGATTCTGTCTCTTCTCATGGAAAACAAAGGCGCCATTGTCAGCCGGGAGCGGCTCATGGACGCCCTGTGGGAGTCAGACTGCTATGTGGATGACAATACGCTGTCCGTCAACGTGAACCGGCTTCGGAAAAAACTGGAAGCCAGTGGACTGGAGAATTTTATCGGAACAAAGTTTGGCGTGGGATATTATATCCAAGAAGAAAAAGCCGGTGGGAAATAGAGGGGGAAAGGGAGGATTAAAAATGCAATTCACAGCACAATACCTCTGGGATCATAAATATATCATTCTGCTGGAAATCCTGGCTGCCGGTATCTTTGCCGGCGTTTTTTATCTGTATCATCTGCCGCTGATGGCGGTGTTGTATCCGGCGGCGCTCAGCGCGCTGCTGGGATTGTTGTTTGTCGGCGCAGCTGTCTGGAAAGCGTACCGGCAGCACAGGCGTCTGGAAGAAATGCAGTATGTAAGTGAGGAAAGTCTGCGGGAATTTTGCATGGAGAACCGGGGATTAAAGGATAAGGATTATCAGCGTATCATTGTAAATCTCTGCCGGGAAAGGCAGCGGATGCAGGATGAGGCGGCGCAGGCCAGAGAGGATGCTTTTCAGTATTTTACTTTGTGGGTACATCAGATCAAGACGCCCATTGTGTCCATGGGTCTGCAGCTGGGTACGGAAGATTCCGCCCTGGCGAGACGACTCCGGTCGGAGCTTCTTCATATTGAACAATATGTGGAGATGGTGCTCACTTATCTGAAAATGGGTTCGGAGAGTACAGACTATGTTTTTCGTGAGGTAAGCCTGGATAAAATGATCCGTGAGGCCATCCGCAAGTTCCGGGGCGATTTTATCATAAAGAAGCTGCGGCTTGTGTACGAGCCGGTGGACGGACGGTTTCAAATCTTACAAAAATGTTAGAAGTGCCGGGGAAAATGTAAGCCGAATCCATGGAATGCATTTTCACTTTTTTGGTATGATGCTGTCAGAAGGAGGTATCATTTATGAGTATTCTGGAAGTAAAAGCATTGAAAAAAGTGTATACCACACGGTTTGGAGCCAATCAGGTGACGGCCCTCAAAAATGTGAATTTTTCTGTGGATCAGGGAGAGTTCGTGGCGATCATGGGCGAATCCGGCTCCGGAAAGACGACGCTTCTTAACATTCTGGCAGCCCTTGATAAGCCCACCAGCGGTTCCGTGCTGTTAAACGGCAAGGATATCACGCAGATTTCCGAGAGCAGGCTGGCACAGTTTCGCCGGGATAATCTGGGATTTGTGTTTCAGGATTTTAATCTGCTGGACACCTTCAGTCTGGAGGATAATATTTATCTTCCCCTGGTGCTGGCAAATGTATCGTACAAGCAGATGGTAAAGCGGCTGCATCCTATCGCAAAAATGCTTGGTATCAAAGACCTGCTGAAAAAGTATCCCTATGAAGTGTCCGGCGGGCAGAAGCAGAGGGCAGCGGTGGCACGGGTGCTGATCACGGAGCCGAAGCTGATATTGGCCGATGAGCCCACGGGCGCCCTGGATTCCCGTTCATCGGAAGAACTTTTGCGGTTGTTTTCTGCGGTGAATCAGTCGGGACAGACGATCCTGATGGTGACCCATTCCACGGCGGCTGCCAGCAAGGCAAACCGGGTGCTGTTCATCAAGGACGGCGAGGTATTCCATCAGATTTACCGGGGTGAGGACAGCGATGAGCAGCTGTATCAGAAGATTTCGGACACCCTTACAATTCTCATGACCGGAGGTGAGGGACGATGAAAATGTGGCGGGGACAAGAAAGCAAAGACCAGCGGTCGGGCAGAAGCATTTATTTCCGGCTGGCCTGGACGGGAATCCGGAAAAACAGGCAGTTATATTATCCGTATTTTGTGGCCGGCATGGCCATGGTCATGGTATTTTACATTTTCCGCTTCCTCGGCGCTTCTGAAGTGGTGGGAAGCCTGCCGGGCAAAGAGGTCCTGCCGGTACTGTTCGATGTGGGCGGCTGGGGAATCGGAGTGTTTTCTGTTCCGTTTTTATTCTATACCAGCGCCGGGCTCATCAAAAGCCGGAAAAAGGAACTGGGCCTTTATAATATTCTCGGCATGAACAAAGGAAATCTCTTTCACATTTTGTTCTGGGAAACAGTGATTTCGTACGTCATTGTCCTGGTCGGCGGCCTGTTTCTGGGCGTGGCTTTCTCCAAAGTGGCCGAGCTTGGTCTGGTCAATATCATGGATAAACAGGTCAATTACCGCATTTATATAGATGGGAAATCTGCTCTCACTGCGGCAGCGCTCTTTGCGGTCATTTATTTTCTTATTCTGATAAATTCTCTCTATCAGATTAACAAAAATAATCCCATCGAGCTTTTGCATGGCGGCTCCATGGGCGAACGGCCACCGAAAAGCCGGAAGATTCCGGCAATCATCGGACTGTTGTTTCTGGCGGCAGCCTATGTTATTGTCATAAGGATGAAAAATCCCATAAAAACAGGAGAAGTGGCCGCAGCGGGAGCCCTTCTCATCGCCGGAACATTTTTACTGTTTATCTGCGCCTCGATTTTCCTGTGCCGGATCTTGCAGAATAATAAAAAATACTATTATAAGACATCACATTTTGTCACCGTATCGACCATGTCCTTCCGCATGAAACGAAACGGCGCCAGTCTGGCGGCCATCTGTATTCTGGTAACGCTGATTTTAGCCATTTTGTCATTTGCCGTCGCCTTTTACAGCGGTTCCATCGGTACGGTCAATAATCATTATCCGTATGATGCCGGTGTCTCGGTGGAGATTCCTGCAGAAAATGTACCGGAGGAAATGACGTCAGGTTCGTATACGAAGGAGCTGCGCTCGAATCTGGAAAATGTAACGGAAAGCTACAAAAATAAGAAAGGAACAGAAATTTCAGAGGATTATTCTGCCAATCTCATGGCGGTAATGGAAAATGGCTGTCTGGACCTTCGCCTGGATATGCGGGATACCTGGTACACTCCGGGATATTTCACTGGTTGGGAGCAGGGCAGTCAGAAGATTGTTTATGTTCATGTGCTGTCTTTAGATGATTATAACCGTCTGTGCGACACCTCCTATACGCTGGCGCAAAATGAAGTTCTTCTGGTGTCAGAAGATGTCAGATATGATTCTGATCACATGATACTTTATGATGGCAAAGAAGCGAAAATAAAAGAACAGGCCCGCAAGATTCCTGTGATGACAGGCGTGCGGCTGGACGGCATCGCCCTGGACGTCTATAACTGTGATGAGATATACCTGGCTGTTTCGGATCTGTATTCCTTTATGGGAGGGGAAGAAGGCGCTGCGCGGTACAAAGAGGCAAATTATATGGCGTACCACTGGGAGTACGGCGTCAACATTGACGGCACAGACCAGGAGAAACAGACCATTTATAAGAAAATAAGCGCTATGGTTGAGAAACTGCCGGGACAATCAGATGATTCCTCGGATACTGTCTGCTACCTGAAAGCAGAACGGGGAGAGCGTTTCTACGGCCTGGCGGGAGGTCTTCTTTTCCTTGCTATCATCATGAACATATTGTTTGTGTTTGTGACGGCATTGATCATGTATTATAAACAGATATCGGAAGGATACGAAGATCAGGCGCGTTTCACCATCATGCAGAAAATCGGCATGACGAAAACAGAAATCAAAAAGAGCATCCGTTCCCAGATGCTCACAGTATTCCTTCTGCCCCTGCTGGTGGCCGGCGTGCATTTTGTATTCACATCGAACATCATCTATATTCTTCTGAATTATTCTGTCATTGACAACCGACCGCTTTTAAACAGAGTGATGCTTGTATGTTACCTTGTATTTGCAGTCATTTATTCCGCCGTGTACGGTCTGACCTCACGGACTTATTACAAGATTGTAATTAGAGGAAAGGCGCCTGTTTATGCAGATTATCACTGTCCGCAAGGCTTATGAGGAATTGCAGCGGGAGCGGCCGCAGCGGCAATATTCCTGACGGTGACTGTCGCCATCTACGGAAATATTTATTTTTATTACGGATTCCGGGACGCTCTCACACTGGTCATGGGCGGCCTTATCCTATTTCCGCTGCCCCTCCTATTCCGTACGCTGTATACGACGGCTCACTGACACGATCATATGAATCACATACGGAATCAGGATCACCGGGATGGCCAGGTAAGCGATGATACTGTACGCCCGCTGAATGAGAGTCAGCAGTCCGAATTGGGCGATGCCGAAGTCTACGATGCAGCAGATGAGGGCTGCGATGATTTCCTTGCGAGAAATGCGCAGGCCGTTTTTTTCCGCGTTGTTTTTGTCGGCGGCAGCTTTGTCCTGCGGTTGCGGCGCTGCTGTTTTCTCTGCGTCGCCGCAGATTCGTTTCACCATGGCGGCGACCATGTTTACCGCTGTGGAGACGGCGCCCAGGATGATCAGAATGGAGATGAGCGGCGTCATGAAGGAAGCGCCCACGCCGTTTTGTACCATGAAGAGGGTTGGAACGTCCTGGGTGGCTGCTTCCGGGTTGGTGTAGACGGTCATCAGACCGAGAACGACCATGATCATCATCAAGGCGTTGACCACGAAGCCGACGCCCATGCTCTTTATGGCGTCGCCCGGCTTTTCAAAGGATTTGGCGTGCTGGACGAACACCGCGATGTTGGAAAGCTGGAAGGTTCCGTAAATAAACGCCGAATAAAGGGCGGCGGACAGCGGCAGTTTCTGGGCTGTCATGGCGCCCATGGCGTCGGAAATCTGCGGCAGGCCGGCGATGATATTTGGAATGTATACGATCAACAGGCCGGCGATGATACAGATGGAAAGAATCGACGCGACTTTCCGCACCAGGTCGGTGCCGAAAATGGCCACCACAAAGATGAAGACGCCGATGATCAGAGTACACAGCAAATACGGCAGACCTGTCAGAGTGCTCAAAGTCGCGCCACCGGTGGCGAAGGCAACGGCGGGAGCCACGCACATGACGCAGATATAGAGCACTTCAAAGAGGTTTGAAAAAATGGGTGTGAATCTACCATAAAAGGCGTTATTGTAAGAGCGGTAATCGTAAACTTCATGTTTTCTGGCAAAGTGCAGACTATAAGCAAAGAAGATTGCGTTATATAGCATGGCAAAGGCAGGCATTGCCAGACAGTAGATGCCGTATCGCACATAGTAGCTGTAAATCTGAGCTCCGGAAGCGAAACCGCCTCCGAAGTGGGTGGTAAACCATACAAATGATACGCCGAGGATAATGGCGGTTGATTTATTATTTTTCATTGCTTTTTCCTTTTCTTTTTTTATTTTTCCAATGATATCAGATTTTATTTTATCAATATACCAGCGTACGGGAATAGAAATCACGCAGTGTCAGTGACTGTTTCGCTCCCGCAGACGCTCCATGGCATCGCTGAGCGTTTCCACAGTAACTTTATACGGATAATGAGCCACATCGGACATGTCCGGAATACGGCTCATACATTCCGTCCACTGCTCTTCGGTAATCTCGATCTCTTCCAGGGAAACCGGCAGACCCACGGCCCGGTTTAACTCATAAACTTTCTCGAATTCATCATACTGTCCGTCCACCAGAAGGGCCAGCAGTACACCGAAGCCCACCACTTCTCCGTGAAGATGCCGTTCCTCTATGACCGGGTAGGAGGTCATGGCATAGAAGATGGCATGGGCAAGACCGCTGTTGTAGTCCGGCGTGAAGTCCTTTGTCAGAAAGATGGAGGCGATTCCCGTGGTGACCACGATGGCAAGGATTACCTGTTCCACATCATAGGTACAGAGTCCTTTTTTGTGATCCGCGAAGGCCTTTGGTCCGTAATCCATGAGCGGGTCCCGGCACATGCGGCTCACGGCCACGCCCAGAGAGGTGAAATGCTCCAGCCGCTCATCCCGAGAGGAGATGATCGCCTCATAATATTTGGCGTAGGTGTCGCCGATGCCCGCCCACATGTACTGGCTCGGAGCCTTGGCGATGATTTCCGTATCAATGAACGAATGCATCACCGGACGTACGAAGAAATGCGGTTTTAAGAAGGTGCCGTCGTCGTTGTACATGATGGAAACCGACGTACAGGCGGAACAGTTGGAAGCGATAGTCGGGAAGGCAAACACCGGCTTGTCATCGGTGATGCACAGACATTTCACCGTGTCAAGGGCCTTTCCGCCGCCCACGCCGAAGACCATGTCTGCCTCCTGATATACCGGCAGGGCGCGGAGCTTCTCCACTGTGGCGTAGGTACAGTCTTTTCCGAACAGCTCTTTTCCGATAATCTCAAGGTTCGTTTTCTCCACATAGGAGACAATCTTGTCATAGGAGGCAGTCAACGCTTTCTCGCCGCCAATCACAAGAACTTTCTTTCCGTAGGACTCGCAGACCGGTCCGATTTTGTCATAAATGGTATCGCCGATGGAATAATTCGGCAAATGCACTTCGTAATTTTCCAGTTTCATATATTCTTCTCCTTTCCTGGTGAGGGATGATTGCAATACAAAACATTTGCCGCTGTGCAATCTTCACGGAACATTTTTTATTTATTTCATAGAAAAACGTAGTTTTCCATGAAATAAAAAAGCCCCTGTCCCTCACAAAATATTGCAGGGACAAGAGCTCAGTATCGTTCAAAACTCCTGCGGTGCCACCCGGCTTGATGTGTATCTCACACCCACTCGTGCATACTGACATATGCTTGTTTTGATAACGGAGTGAAATCTCCGGCCCGCCTACTCATATATAAATATTTTCAGCTCGCCCTCAGAAGCCCATTCTCCACGGTTTCGACATGCCGCAATTCCACCGTCTGCGGCTCTCTGGAAAGCATCTGCCGAGGGTACTTACTCTTCCTCACAGGTTTAATAAAACTTTAGCACGAGAAAAAGAAAATGTCAATGTGTTTTCAAATAAAAGCAGAAATGCCTGCTCTTATTTATATGCAAAGATAGAGATTTCTGTTGTATGTGGTTGAAAAAATGTTTATAATACATAAAGAGAAACTTTATAATATAAAGATTAAGTATAGAGATTAAGAAGAAGGACGGATACTAATGATAAAAATATGTGTGATTTGTATTGTGGCAGGATTGGCGTCAGGCATCGGTGTGGGATTTGTCGGCATGTCCGCGGCGACGGTGATTTCTCCCATGCTCATTGCCTTTCTGGGCTGTCCCTGGTATGAAGCTGTGGGAATTGGATTGATGGCAGATGTTCCTGCCGCCGCCATCGCGGCGAGAACTTATAAAAAACATGGCTGCATTGACTTGAAAAATGGCAGATTTATGCTGGCGGCGGTACTCGTGATGGTTGTAGTCGGCAGCTATCTTTCTCAATATATGCCGGACACGGAGATGGGACTGTTTTCCGTGGCAATAACCCTTTTTATGGGAGCCAAATTTCTGCTGAAACCAAGCAGCGGTGACAACCGCAGAAGAGGCATGAGGGAAGGCCAGAAAGGGAAAGTTCTCTCTTTGCTGGCAGGTGCGTACATTGGACTGTACTGCGGATTTATAGGACTTGGTGGCGGACTCATGATGTTATTTGTTTTAAATGTGATTCTTGGGTATGAGCTGAAAATGGCAGTGGGAACCAGCGTCTTTATTATGACCTTTACAGCGTTTATTGGCGCGGTGTCACATTTCGTTTTCGGAAATGTGACAGGATATATGCTGCCGCTGCTCATCTGCACCATAGCCACCTTTCTCTGTTCGGCTGTGTCCTCATCCATCGCCAACAAGATTTCTGTGGGACGAGCCCACAGAATCACAGGAATCATTCTGCTGGTTCTTGGAGCCGGCATGGTATTTACGGAGTGGGAAAATATTGTCGGTTTCGTCGGAAAGATTGCCGAAATACTTGGAATATAGAGGGAAAGCCCTGTTCTGGCCATATCCCATCCCGGAGATTTCGTCTGTCACAAAGATAAAACATATTGTACAACGGGTTGGATGCTTTCTTTGCTGCTGAAGTCAACGGCGCCTCCGTAAGTGTCCAGCAGTTGTTTGTCTTCTTCCCGTAGGGAATCTCTGTCTTTTCGCTGCAAAGATTTTCGCAGCATGGCCATCATGGACTTATGAACAAAATTGAGTTTTCCGTAGTCAATGCCGCCCCGCAGATGAAACAGATGAATGTGTTCGAGCATCTCCGGTGAAAGTACTTTGGCCAAGGATTCTCTGATGTGGGCAGTATTTCCCGGGTCATTTGGATCTGCCAGACCGCAGGTAAAGAGAATCACATGCCGGTCGCGGAGCAGTTCCCAGTTCTTTGTGAGTAATTTAATCCCGCTGACGCCGCCGGCATAAAGGCCGCCGCCATAGATGACCACATCAAAATTGGAGAAATCCTCCGGTTTAAAAATATCTTTTTCAAAAAAAGAGCAGGATAGCGCTTCCGCAATCCATTCTGCATATCGTCTTGTTGAGCCATATTTGGATTCGTAAATTACAACAGTTCTTTTCATGAAAATCTCCATTCCGCCGCCATGTTCCGACGGCATATATTTCGCAGTAGCATTATAGTCAAACAATATTGAAACGGGTGTATTCCTCTATATAATATACTTTTCTTATAGGAAAATCAAGTTGCCGCGATTTACCTGGAATAGCATATGTAACGCTTAGGGATTGGATTGTCCTTCCGGGCGCTTGGAGGAATGATTACCGGCATATCAATTGTATTGGCATATCGGTTGTATTTACTATAGAAAGAATAGTATATTGAAATATCATGGCTGAACGGAATGCATTTGTGCTAAAATAATCGTATAAAATGGTTTTGGAAGACGCGGATATATAGAAATCACAATGAACAATACGGAGGTGTTATTAATCATGAAAGCAAATGCTATGAAATTGATGCTGGAAATGAGTCAGGGCAGTAAGCTGTCTATCTGCCAGGGAGATATCACGAAACTGGAAGTGGACTGCATTGTCAATGCGGCCAACCGCTCCCTTCTGGGCGGCGGAGGAGTGGACGGAGCCATTCACCGGGCGGCGGGTCCGGAACTGCTCAAGGAGTGCCGGACACTCCATGGGTGTGAGACGGGACAGGCTAAGATTACCAAGGGATATAATCTGAAGGCGGCCTATGTAATTCACACAGTGGGGCCTGTTTATTCCGGCAAACCAAAAGACGCGGAGCTTCTGGCGGACTGCTACTGGAATTCCCTGGCGCTGGCGAAAGAAAACGGCGTCAGAAGCATTGCGTTCCCGGCCATTTCCACGGGAGTGTACGGGTATCCGCTAGGGGAAGCAGCGCCTGTTGCCGCGGAGACTGTGCGGCAGTGGATGAAGGAGAACACGGACTATGTTATGGAGATTATCCTGTGCTGTTTTGATAAAAGGACCTACAATATGTATCAGGAATTTTTGTCCAGATAGAGAGTAGATAACGGTGTACTTTACCGAATGTTTCTGCCCTGACAATCTTGACCGCCAGGATTGTTCGTTACTGTTCACGCAGTTATCAGTAACGATTGTTCTGGTGGCCGGGCGTCATTCGTTAAAGTAGATTGAGTTGTTAAATATTTTGTGTTACAATCAATAAAATGAATCAAACAAATAGGACAAATTGAGAAAGGAGAATTATCATGAGCAAAAAGTTAGTAGCATGTTTTTCCGCCAGCGGCAGA
>CAYULX010000058.1:0-12774 GCA_964445535.1 uncultured Eubacterium sp. | reverse complement strand
CCTCTCGCCGGGAGACGCGGTGTATTTTACGGATATGGACGGTGGGGTCACCTCCTATGAAGTGGCGGAGGTGGATACATTGTCCCCCACGGCGGTGGAAGAGATGACGGACAGCGGCTACGCATTGACCCTCTTTACCTGTACCTACGGCGGTCAGAGCCGGGTGACTGTCCGTTGTATCATGAACGGCGCAGCGCGCCAGTGACTGGCCGGGAAACGGCGGCCGCCAGGCTGGGAGAGCGGATGCGGCGCGGGAAGAGACAGGAGGAACACATGGAAGAGACAAGGAGAAAATGGCGAAAGACTGCCGGCAGGGACTGGAGAACGTCTGTCTTGCTCCTTCGGTTTAACAAGGGAGGGACGGTGCCGGAAGGGACCATCTGGAACCTGCACATCCCGGAGGAGATCCCGTTCCGGGGATGGGGGGACATGATCATGAAGATGGACCGGATCTATGATCTGCTGGATTACCCGCAGATGGAATGGAAGCTCCGGGAATGGGATGACCAGGACCGGTGGAAGGGGACGCTGCTGGAGAGCGGGGACGATTGGGATCATGCGGGGGCCATGGAAAAAAGGAGCTGGGAACGGTGTACAGGAAGGGAAGGACTGGTGTATGTGGAGACACGGTTCCGGCGCTACGGGAGCTGGCAGGGCATCCTGCAGGCAGGGAAACGGAAACGAACCTACCGGAGTGCCCTGGAATTCCTCCATTATCTCACCGGCTATGTCAGTGAAACGATGCCAGGGAGGACCAAACAGCCGTGCGCCCCTGTCGGCTCCGCCTACGACGCCCATTGATGCGAAAAAGAGAAGAAAGCTGTCTGTGACGATCCATGATCAAAGCAGGCAGCTTTTTTTGACTTCCGCAGAGCCGCGCAGGACAAACATGCCGATAAAAACCTTGCAAAAAAAGCTGCCATAGATTAATTTTAGGAAGGATTTATACTATAATAGAAAAACAATGAGAGATGTCTATTTTAAACAAGTACAATGGAATGAGCTGGCGGACAGCGTGAAGGAACAGTGGTTTGTATGGATTACCAAGTTTTGGAATAAAAAATTCGGCGGCTGGTATGTGTGGATGAATGACTCTTATTATCATGCTTTCATGAGTGCCCTTGTGGGAGACTGGCAGATGGGACGGGCGAGCATCAAAGCTACCGTGGATAATAATACGCCGGAAAGAAATTTCGCGGGGCTGAGATGATGAGAGATACGGATACGGTCTGGATGAGGAAGTCTATAAGGTGGCAAGAAAAAGCATGGAAGTTTTCAGCAGCCGTTGGCTAGAAGAACGGGTCTGCTACAAGAATTATAATTCCATTTGTCTGCGAAGAACATTACAGAACTGTGGAAATCGGAAAACAGAGAAAGAGACTATGATTTCAATCCCGGGAGACGGAGCAAAAATAGAAATATGGTATTGAAAATTAAAACAAACATCTCGCGTTTTAACATATTAATAAAAATAAGAAAGGAAAAACTATGAAAGGGAAAGAGTCTACACTTCCGACTGCCGGGCAGCGGGAAATTACCTGGATGGCGAACGCATATCCGATTCCTCTGACCGATAGTCAGGAAATGAACTGGAATACATATATTGAATCCGGCAATGCTAGTGATGAAAAACTATTTAAAGACTGGATCAGTCAAGTGCCGGGCAGCCTGTCGCCCAGCCATCTGGTGGTGGCGGCGATTCAGTGTATGAGAAACCGTGGCTATGACGTGCGGGAAGCGGAAAAGTACATAGATGCAGGATTGAAGGCAGCGGAAGAGAAAGACGGAGCCGCTTTGCAGAGGATTACGGCACAGATATATTATCAGCTGAATACAGCGCCGAAAGATATGGATTCCGATTACTGGAAGTATCATATTTATACAAATTGGGAGGAGATTCGGGCAAATAATACGTTTCCGGAAATAGAAGACCGAGAAAATGTGTTCTCTGATGATTATGCGGATCGGATTCAAGCCGGATGGACGGCGCAGCTCATCGGCGGCGCCCTGGGAACCCAGGTGGAAGGATATAATACCGATAACATTGAGAAAGTATATGGAATGATTACGTCTTACTTGCGTCCGCCGGAGACATATAATGATGATATCACTTATGAGATTGCTTTCCTGGAAAGCTTTCGGAAACATGGATATGGAGTTACTTCGGAACAGATTGCAAAAGAGTGGCTGGAATTGATTGCCGACGGATATTCGGCAGAGGAAGTGGCGCTCCGTAATTTGCGGTTGGGAATTTGCCCGCCGGAAAGTGGAACACATCTCAACTATTATTCCGACTGGATTGGTGTACAGATGCGGACGATGATTCACGGTATGGCGGCTCCAGGTAATCCTGCGCTGGCGGCGGAGCTTGCCGTGCGGGATGGAGTGATTTCCCACTCCAACAGTGGACTGCTGGGAGGTATCTTTAACGCGGTTCTCGTATCCATGGCCTTTGTGCTGCGGGATGTGAGGGAGCTGGTAGAGAGAGCGGCGGATTGCATTCCGAAGGACAGCGAATTCTATCGGGTTCTGACTTTCGCCCTGGAACAGTGCCGGGAGAAGGACAACTGGCGGGAGGCATGGAGACAGTGCGAGATAAAATATGAAGACTATAATTGGATTCATGTATATCCCAACGCCGCCGCAGAGATCATCGCCCTCTGGTACGGCAACGGTGACTTTGACAAGACAGCTACCATTATCTGTATGGAAGGCAAGGATGCGGACTGCACCGCCGCGCCGGTGCTCAACATTTTGGGCGTCATGTACGGGACAAAGATTCTGACGCCAAAATGGACGGAGCCACTGGGAACGACGATCCATACCATTATGAGGAAATACCGGAAGATATCCCTGCAGGCGCTCTGTCAGGAGACTGTGGAGAGCGTGCGACGTGCATGGAAAAAGCCACTTTAGAAGGATTTATAACTCTGTTATCCTGCTATTTTCCCTTATTTACGGGCATTTTCCCCTTGCAATGACCTGTGCCGTTTGCTATAATGACTTATTGGCTGTGAGCCGCTTGTTATGCGGTTTTCAGGAGATGAAAAAGATTTGGATTACAGTTTTTGATTTAGGAGGAAGAGGAATGCATTGGTCTGAGAAGATTGCAAAAGATATCATCAAAAGGTCTCCGGACAAAGAAGAGTACGTCTGCGCGGCGGGAATCAGTCCGTCTGGTTCCATTCACATTGGTAATTTCAGAGATATAGCTACTAGCTATTTTGTATATAAAGCACTTTTGAAACAGGGAAAGAAAGCGAGACTGTTATTTTCCTGGGATGAGTTTGACCGTTTAAGAAAGGTTCCGGTAAACGTAAAGGAAATCGCGCCGGAGCTGGAGGAAGATATTGGCAAACCGTATGTGGATGTGAAGGATCCGTATGGTTGTTGTGGTTCCTATGCGGAGCATTTTGAGAAAGAGTTTGAGAGATCTTTGGCACGTTTCGGTATCAAGGTGGATGCCAGAAGACAGAGTGAGAATTATAGAAGCGGCAAATATTCCAAATATGTGATTCAGGCCATCCAGAAAAGAAAAGAGATTTTTGACATTCTGGATAAGTTCCGTCAGCAGGAAGCCACTCCGGAGGAGAGAGAAGCCTACTATCCGGTGAGTATTTATTGTCCGGCTTGCGGTAAAGACGATACGACCATCACGTCCTCTTCTGAGGATAGCGTGACCTGCGAGTACACCTGTAAATGCGGTCACAGCGGACACTGGGATTTCAGCAAGGACTTCAACTGCAAGCTGGCGTGGAAGATTGACTGGCCGATGCGTTGGATGGTGGAAGGCGTTGATTTCGAGCCGGGGGGAAAGGATCATGCAAGCCCGGGCGGAAGCTACGATACCAGCAAGATTATCGCCAAGAAGATTTTCGGCATCAAGGCGCCGATGTTCAAGGGATATGAGTTCATCGGAATCAAGGGTACCACAGGAAAGATGTCCGGTTCCACCGGTCTTAACCTGACGCCGGAGACACTGCTCAAGATTTATCAGCCGGAAGTGATTCTGTGGCTTTATTCCAAGTCCGAACCGAACAAGGCATTTGACTTCTGCTTTGATGATGAGATTCTTCGCCAGTACTTTGAGTTTGACAAGATGCTCAAGACCTATCAGGCAGGAAAAGGCAAGAACTTTGAGTATATCGAAGGTATCATGCATAACTGCATGATTGAAGGAAGAACCGTTCATCCGGTACCGATGCAGCAGATCGTGAACTTCGGTTCCGTGGTTGACTTCAATGCGGACATGCTGAAGACAGTCTTTGAGAAGATCGGCACTCCATATAAAAAAGAAGAGTTTGCGGAGCGTCTGGAGCTGGCAAAATACTGGCTGGAGAAATGTGCGCCGCAGAACATGAATACCCTTCTCGGATACCGGAACTGGGATTACTATAATCAATTAAATGAAGTGGAGAAAAAGGAGATTGCTCTGCTTCATGATTACATTCAGAAGGGCGGCTATGATCTGGATGCGTTAAATGCATTTATTTACACCATCCCGAGAGAAGCGGATCCGAACTTTAACGAGGAAAATAAAAAGGCGGCGCAGGCCAACTTCTTCAAAAATGCATATAATTTGATGATCGGCAAGGCAGCGGGTCCGAGACTCTACCTGTTCCTCTACGCCGTGGAACCGGAGAGATATCTCTCCCTGCTGGATTTCTCCACACCGCAGACGGAGGAGGAGAAAGAACTGGCAGCGACAGCTAAGGCCGAGGCAGACAGAATCGCCGCAGAGGAAGCCGCAGCAGCCAGGGCAGCGGCGGAAGAAGAGGCGAGAAGAGCGGCCATCACACCGGTGAAACCGCAAATTACCATCGATGATTTTGACAAGATGGATATGCGTGTCTGCAAAGTGACTGCCTGCGAGGTTGTGAAGAACGCGGAGAAGCTTTTAAAGATTACCCTCTTTGACGGGCTGGGAGAGAGAATCATCGTCTCATCCATCCGTGACGAGTATACACCGGCAGAAGTGATCGGCAGAAAGATCATCGTTCTGGCCAACCTGAAACCGGCGAAGTTTGCCGGCGTGAAAAGCAACGGAATGTTGCTGGCGGCCACCCACGATGACTGTGGCTGTAAGCTGATCTTCGTGGATGACAGCGTACCGGAAGGAACAGCGATTCATTAATCTATACAGATAGCGACAGATAAGATATAATGGGCGCATGGGCGGCAGGAAATGTTGTTCATGCGCCTTTGTCGCATATTGGCGGCGTGTTTTCTTATGAGGTAAATCTTTTAAAGCCGGATGCCGCAAATGAAGAAATACCTGTCATAAGTAAATGTAAAATATGTGTGGGAAATGTATCGTAAATATAGAAGTTCGTGTATAATGAAATAATGTTGAGGCTTTGATACAGTATACTAGACAAACAACGGAGTATGACAATGAAAAGATTAGTATTGGCAGAAAAACCTTCGGTGGCAAGAGATATTGCCCGGGTACTGGGCTGTAAAAAACAGACGAAAAATTATATCGAGGGCGATAAATATGTAGTGACCTGGGGGCTGGGACATCTGGTGACTCTGGCCGATCCGGAGGGCTATGATAAGAAATTAAAAACCTGGAGGATGGAGGACCTTCCTATGATGCCGGAGCATCTGAAGCTGGTGGTGATTCCCCAGACAAGGGGGCAATTTCAGGCGGTGAAGAATCAACTGGAGCGCAAAGATGTCTCGGAAGTGATCATTGCCACGGATGCCGGACGGGAGGGCGAGCTGGTGGCCAGATGGATTCTGGTGAAAGCAGGATGCAAGAAACCGCTGAAGCGTCTGTGGATTTCCTCGGTGACTGATAAGGCCATCCGCGATGGATTCGCGCATCTGAAAGACGCGAAAGAGTACGAGAATCTCTACCGGGCGGCGGTGGCACGGGCGGAAGCGGACTGGCTGGTGGGAATCAATGCCACCCGGGCGCTGACCTGCAAATACAATGCACAGCTTTCCTGCGGCCGGGTGCAGACGCCAACTCTTGCCATGATAGCGGCGCGGGAAGAAGAGATTCGGCATTTTGTTCCGAAGCCGTATTATGGACTTCAGGCGGGATGGAAGGGAGTCACATTTACATGGAAGGAAAAAGGCAGCGGAAGCTCCTCGGTCTTCTCTAAAGAATCCAGAGACCGGGCCTATGACCGGGCAAAAAATGCAGAAGGGAAGGTCGTTTCCGTCAAAAAGACAAAGAAGGTCTCCCATCTGGACGGCCTGTATGATTTGACGACTTTGCAGAGAGACGCCAATCAGCGGTTTGGTTTCTCCGCCAAACAGACCCTGAATATCATGCAGAGTCTGTATGAGCATCATAAGATTCTGACCTATCCGAGAACTGATTCCCGGTATCTGACCACCGATGTAGCGGAGACGTTAAAAGAAAGAGTATCGGCGGTAGCGGTGGGGCCTTACCGAACCTATGCCGCCAGTATTCTCAAAGGAAAAATCAAGACCGGGCCGTCCTTTGTCAATAACCAAAAGGTGTCCGACCATCATGCCATTATTCCTACGGAGCAGCCGGTCATACTGGCGCAGCTTTCAGTGGATGAGAGAAAGATTTTTGACCTGGTGGTGCGGCGTTTTCTGGCGATGCTGTATCCCGCCTATGAATATGAGCAGACGACGGTGACGGCGGACTGTGGAGGCGAGACCTTTGAGGTGAAAGGAAATGTGCCGTTTAGACTGGGATATAAGGAAGTGCTCACCGGTGAGGACAGTGAGACAGAGCGGGTTCTTCCGGCCTGGACGGAAGGAGAGAAGTTAGGAAGTCCGGCGCTTCACCGGACGGAAGGCAAGACGAAGCCTCCGGCAAGGTTTACGGAGGGAACTCTTGTGCAGGCCATGGAAAATCCGGTGAAGTACATGCAGAGTAAGGATAAAAATGCGGTGAAGACTTTGCAGGAGACCGGCGGTCTCGGCACTGTGGCCACCCGGGCGGATATCATTGACAAATTGTTCCGTTCGTTCCTCATTGAGAAAAAAGAGAACGAGATTCATATGACGGGCAAAGCAAAACAGTTGCTGCATCTGGTACCGGAAGATTTAAAGAAACCTGAACTGACCGCCCAGTGGGAGATGAAGCTTTCCAATATCGCGGCGGGAAAGCTCAGACAAAATGCATTTATGAAAGAAATCCGCTCCTATGCCAAGGGGCTTACGGAGGAGATTAAAGGCGGAGAAGGTACTTTCCGTCACGATAACCTGACCAATAAACACTGTCCGCAGTGCGGCAAACGTTTGTTGGCGGTTAATGGCAAACAGGGAAAGATGCTCGTGTGTCAGGACAGAGAGTGCGGTTACAGGGAGAGGGTTTCCCGTCTCACCAACGCCCGTTGTCCGGTGTGCCATAAAAAGATGGAACTCATTGGTCAGAAGGATAATCAGAAGTTCGTTTGTGTCTGCGGTCATAAAGAGTCTATGAAAGCTTTTGAAGAGCGGCGCAAACGGGAAGGCGCCGGCGTATCGAAAAAGGATGTACAAAATTATATGAAAAAGATGAAAAAAGAAGAAAAACAGCCGGTGAACAATGCACTGGCGGATGCACTGGCCAACATCAAGCTGTGTCTGTTGCTGGCCTTCGGGGTGCTGGCGATGATGACCATGGGAACGGACGCCGTGGCGGCAGATATATCTACGACGGAATCACAGCAAAAGATTAACGCCGACGGCGAGCAGATTGCCCGCATGTTTCCGACGGATATGGATGTGAGGCCGATGCTGGCTCATTCTATTAAATATGATACGGTTAATGTATACAGCGATGCCGCGCTCTCTCAGCAGACCGGTCAGGTGGACGGCAGCACGCTGCAGCTTACTGCTTACCGGGCGGAAGGAAACGGCATTTACGGAGATTATGTGAGCGGAGATACTCAGGGCAGCGGCTGGTTTGCTGTGGATACTTTTGTGGAGAATCCGGACTATGAGCCGGTGTACGCCACTACCAGAGATGCCATGTACGCCTATACGGACAGCAGTTTTGACGAGGTGCGAGGTACAATCAAAAAATATACGGGAATTATCGTTATCAGTCGTGAAGGCGAGAACCGTCAGGTGATTTATGAGACGGAGGATGGTTATGAGACAGGATGGATGACCAGCGACGCATTTTCCAATTGTCTGCTCTATGACGGAAGAGAAAAACAGATTCTCTCCGACGGAACCTATGTATTCTTGTGCGGCTATGCCGATGACGAGGACGGAGACGCGGCTCTGAGCAATCAAAGCGGTCTTGCCTCCTATGACAGCTACACCATGGAGCTGATCTATGTGTCCGATAACGATTATTATATTATGAATCAGGAAACCGGGCAGTATCTTTCCGCGGAGAGAACATCTTCTGGCAGTGAGACGGAAAGAGCCGATACGGAAATGGAAATTTACGCCGCCTGGACGCCATCTTGGACGGCAGAACCCGACGAAGTTTACGGATTATTCCACTTTAACCGGAATACAGGATCTTTTGCCATACAGAATACTGCTTGTCGTCTGTTTCTGGCACAAAATGAAAACCGGGAGTTGGTGTTTACGGCAGACCGGCAGAGTGACTCCAGTCACTGGCGGGTGAGCGCTGCGGAGACGATGCTGAACCGGGCGCAGCCCATGGTGTTTACCCAGTACGACCCACAGTGGTGCGGTACGTCATACGGAAGTGGAGGAAGCATGGGAACGGCGGGCTGTGGCGTTCTGGCCGCCGTCAATGCGGTATACTCTCTGTCCGGCCAGTATATGGATGTGATGGAGCTGGCGGATTATGCCGTGGAAAAGAATTACCGAATTGTGGGCAGCGGTACCGACGACGGTATCTTTAAGGCGGCTTGCAAAAAATTTGGCAGAAAATATAATTTTGCCTGGGATGGAAAGAGCGGCAGTATTGATGTGCTGAAAGAAAAATTGCAGGCGGGGGATGTGGCCATTGTTCATGTAGAGGGACATTATGTGGTCATCGGCGCTTACAGTAAAAAGAAGGACAAATACCTTCTTCTTGATTCAAACTATCTGCCGAAACGTGCCACCAGCGCTTTTGGAGACTGGATTTCCGTGGACAGGCTTCTGTCCGGCAGTCTGGAAGTACAGTGTTTCTATTTTTATAAGCTGCGGGATACGGCAGAAGACATCAGCACACAGGCACAGTAAAAAGAAATGTGTCTCAGCAGACAGCGAAAGACCTGCGGAAAGTACGGCAAAATGATACTGTAAATAGTATGGGTCATATGACAGTGAAGACAATGGAAATGGAGACAATGAAATAGAAAAGAGGAAATGCATGAACAGAATAGAAGAGCTGCGGCGTGCGCTGCAGCGAATCGACCACAAAAGCTACGGGATGTATAAAAGCCTGGCGGGAGCCTATGATTGCGGAAAATATATTCTGCACATCGATCATGTACAGGGAGATCCCTTTGCTTCCCCGTCTCGGCTGCGGTTTGAAATCAAAAAGACAGACCATGGCTTTCCGGAAGAATACTGGAAGAAAAAGCACCGGAAGCTGGCGCTGGAAGACCAGGTACTCCGGAGATTCAACGGATTTTTGCGAAAAATGGACAGAGGCAGTATGGGTTCCGGCAAGAGCGGAAGAATCACAACCTGCCGTACCGGACAGAAAATATTGGAACGGATTGCCGTGGTTTTTTCAGAAAATAAAATGGAACTCCGTTTTGAGATGGGATTTCCGGCCAGGGGGAGGAGTATTCTTGCCGATGAGATGAGCCGGCTGGTTTTTGACATTCTGCCGAAACTGGCGGGAGGCTGTCTGTTTTATGGCCGATGGGATGACGGAAGCCGGAAACGTCTGCAAGACGCCATCTTTCTGGCAGATGACCAGAAAGCATTGAGGGAAGAATTAGAGAAAAGGAAACTGGCGGCTTTTGTGGCGGACGGCGCTGTTTTGCCCCGGGAGAGCGGCATCTCTGACTTGCCTATGAGAGAGGCAGTGGCCTTTCGATCCCCGGAGACTTTGCGAGTGGCAATGCATCTGCCCCATAAGGGAATGATTACCGGTATGGGAATTCCGGAGGGAATCACTGTCATCGTGGGCGGCGGCTACCATGGAAAGTCCACTTTGCTCAAAGCGCTGGAACAGGGAGTGTATAACCATATCGCCGGGGACGGCAGAGAATATGTGGTTTCCCGGGAATATGCCATGAAAATCCGCGCCGAGGATGGCAGAAGCGTCCTGCACACAGACATTTCCATGTTCATCAACCATCTGCCAAACGGGCAGGATACCACTGACTTTTCCACGGAGAACGCCAGTGGAAGCACTTCCCAGGCGGCGAACCTGGTGGAGGCGCTGGAAGCGGAATCCCGGCTGTTGCTTCTGGATGAAGACACCTCCGCCACGAACTTCATGATTCGTGACAAAGTGATGGCACGGCTGGTATCCGATGACCGGGAGCCGATTACAACGTTGCTGCGGCATATCCGCGCCCTATATGAACAGCACGGCATTTCCTTTGTGATTGTGGTGGGAAGCTCCGGCGATTATCTGTCCGTGGCGGATCATGTGCTTCAGATGGATCACTATGAGGTAAAGGATGTGACGCGGGAAGCGAAAAATATCTGCGACGAAGAGCATATCAGCGGGCAATATCCGGCGGGAGCGATCATATTTCCGAATTTTTCCCGGGCATTGAAACCGGCAAGCGCCGGCAGGATGAAGATGAAAGCCATGGGAATGGACACGGTAATGCTGGACCGGGAGACCGTGGATGTGCGGTATCTGGAGCAGCTTTCCGACGACGGGCAGACGGTGGGACTGGCCTATCTGATGGGCTGGATTTTGGCGAACCAGCGGCAGAAAATGAAAATTACCGCTCTGCTTGACGATATGTACCGTCAGATTGAGAAAAAAGGGCTGCAAATATTTATTCCGCCGAATTATTCCTGCGGACATCCGGTGCTTCCGAGAAAACAGGAGCTTTTTGCCTGTCTCAATCGGTACCGTCGGGCAAAGATCACCCGAGAGTAACAGGAGCTTGGCTGTGGAATTACAGTGGACATTCAGAACAAATGTGACGATTAAGGGTCAATATATGTAGTTTTTGTGAAGGATGTTGAGTTTTTCAGGATAAAATGTTAAAGTAAAGTGTAGCAATAGGCTGAAAAGCGAAAAACAGGGCCGAATGCGATCGGCTGAATATTTAGAAATAAGGAGTTTTTATTTATGAAGAAATATGTTTCAGCGGTAATATTTGGGGCAGCTCTTCTGGCATTGGGAGGCTGTGGTAATTCCAACAGCGATGCCCCGGAGGCAACCACAGAATCCAGCGGAGAAACAGCGCAGATTCAGATCGATGCCAGTGAATATATGGAACTTGGTGAGTACAAGGGCCTGACCGTGGAGAGTACGCCGGTGGAGGTGACGGATGAAGAGGTTGAAGAGCAAGTTCAGTTATTGGCGGAGGATTATGCCGAATATCAGGAGATTACGGACAGAGAAACAGCGCAGGAAGATGATTACGTCAACATAGACTATGTCTGCACCATAGACGGCGAAGAGAATGAGGACTATTCTGAGACCGATGTGGATACCCAGATTGGCTCGGAAGAATACAACATTGACGGAGCCTATGATTTGGATGAAGAGTTGACTGGAGCAAAAGTCGGCGATATCATTACCATTAATTTTACTTTCCCGGATGATTACGATGATACAGAAGTGGCAGGCAAAGACTGTACTATGGAAGTAACGGTAAATTCTATCGAAGAAGAGATTCTTCCGGAGATTACGGATGAATTTATCAGTGAGAATACAGACTGTGATACGGTGGATGAGTACAGAGAGCAGATCAGACAGGAGCTGGAGGATTCCTATAACAGTGAGACGGAGCAAGAGGTACAGGATGATCTCTGGAATATGATTCTGGAAAATGCTAAACAGATAAAAGAGTTTCCACAGGATATCATTGACCAGGAAGTGGCGAATCTGACAGCCGAGAATGAAGAATGGGCCGGATATTTTGGTATGGAAGTGGAAGAGTTTATTGAGGAATATTACGGCATGTCTCTGGAAGATTGCGCAAAGCAGATGTTGATCGACCAGTGTGTGCAGGATCTTCTTGTAGAAGAAGAAGGAATTACAGTGACAGACGACGAATACCAGGCGGAAATTCAGTCTCTCATCGATGATTATGGATATGAGGATGAGGACGAGATTATGGAGTATTATACAGAAGATGAAATTCGTTCGGACATTTTATATAGTAAACTAATGGAGAATCTGTTAAGTTATACAAACGTGGTAGAGAGCAGCACGGATACCGAGGAGGCCGAGGAGACTGATACCACGGCAGAATAGAAAAGGTTTGCAGATAAGCGCTCTGCGGTGGATAAAGTGACAACAATCATAGAAATCGCCGCAGAGTTTTTTTGTTGTCAGAAAAGGGGATATTCTCAGAAAATATAAGAAAACTCAAAAATTTAAAAAATTAAAAAAAGTACTTGCATTATAGAAAAAGTTATGGTATTATATGTTCTTGTAAGCGGATATGGCGGAATTGGCAGACGCGCTAGATTCAGGTTCTAGTGAGCAATATCGCTCATGCAAGTTCAAGTCTTGTTATCCGCATAGAAAATAATACGTTTTTGGTGATAGGTCGAGTTCGGAAAATTTCAACATCAACCAAAAATAGTGAACAACGAAAAAAGAGGCGTAAGCATAAGCTTATGACTCTTTTTTGCTTTATAGGAAATTCCGTTTTTTGAGCAAGTAAAAAAGAACACATATTCATCGAACGTATGTTAGATAAACATGTGTTAGGACATGGCAATAAGACGATGCCG
>CAYULX010000057.1:8912-13864 GCA_964445535.1 uncultured Eubacterium sp. | reverse complement strand
ACAGCCGGTACTTAAAATTATCCCGTCAATACGAGAAGGAGCAGGCGGAGATTGAGCAGCTTGCCTCTGTACTGGAGCGGGAAATTGAGGCACAGGCCGGTCAGGTTTCCGATGTAAACGAGTTTCTGAAGCGGGTGGACAAGTACCTGGATATTCCGGAACTCGATGCCGCCATTCTCAATGAGCTTGTGAGCAAGATTGTAGTACATAACCCAGTAAGGGAGAACGGAAGGAAGCAGGTGCGAATCGACCTGTATTTCACCTATGTAGGTCAAATCCGCATCCCTTTTAAGATTGGAAGGGAGTCCCTAAACGAATCGGAACCGGCGTGACTTAACAACGCCGGTTCCTACCAAAACACTTTTTACTTCCTTATGGGACACTGCCTAACGGGCGGCATTTTTTATGGAATCGGACACAAAAATCCGATACAAGGGAAAGCCTTTGCATTGACATGTTGTGGGTATGTGGTATGTGGCGAGACTTCTTAGTGAAAAATTCAGTTGAAGGACAGGAATTTATTTGATAGAATAAGCTTTAGCAAAATTATCGGCGTATGGTCTTGTTTTTTGAAAGATTTTCGCCATGTACCGGTAAAGATATATTATTGATACACTATAATTATAGAAGGAGAAAATAATGATTATTCGATTAAAAGATGGTTCTGAGAAAGAATATAACCAGCCGATGTCCGTTCTGGATATTGCGAAGGATATCAGTGAAGGTTTGGCGAGAAACGCCTGTGCCGGAGAGGTGAACGGTGAGACTGTTGATCTGCGTACGGTACTTTCTGAAGACTGTGAATTAAATATACTGACTTTCCAGGATGACAAAGGTAAACTGGCGTTTCGTCATACGGCTTCCCATGTGCTGGCGCAGGCAGTAAAGCGTCTCTATCCGGAGGCGAAGCTTGCCATCGGACCGGCCATTGAGGAAGGTTTCTACTATGATTTTGACATGGCTCCGCTTTCCCGCGAGGATCTGGATGCCATCGAAAAAGAGATGAAGAAGGTCATAAAGGAGAACCCGGTCATTGAGCGTTTTGAGCTGCCGAGAGAGGAAGCCATCGCGTTTATGAAGAAAAAAAATGAACCATACAAGGTGGAACTCATCGAGGATTTGCCGGAAGATGCGGTGATTAGTTTCTATCGTCAGGGGGATTTCACCGACCTCTGCGCGGGACCACATTTGATGAATCTTAAAAATATCAAGGCATTTAAGCTGACCTCTTCCTCCGGAGCTTATTGGAGAGGCGACGAGAAAAACAAGATGCTGACTCGTATTTATGGAACGGCCTACACAAAGAAAGCAGACCTGGAAGAGCGTCTGAAATATTTAGAGGAGATTAAGCTCCGTGACCATAACCGTCTGGGACGGGAGATGGAATTGTTCACCACTGTGAATGTGGTGGGACAGGGTCTTCCGCTGCTTCTGCCTAAGGGTGCCAAGATTATCCAGACCCTTCAGAGATGGATTGAAGACCTGGAGGATAACGAGTGGGGCTATGTCCGCACCAAGACCCCGCTGATGGCGAAGAGCGATCTTTATAAGATTTCCGGTCATTGGGATCATTATAAAGAAGGTATGTTTGTTCTTGGTGATGAGGAGAAGGACAAAGAGGTGCTGGCACTGCGTCCGATGACCTGCCCGTTCCAGTATTATTGCTACAAGAATACGCAGAAGTCTTATCGTGATCTGCCATACCGCATGAGCGAGACATCCACCCTGTTCCGCAATGAGGACTCCGGTGAGATGCACGGACTGACTCGTGTGCGTCAGTTTACCATCTCCGAGGGACATCTGATTGTCCGCCCGGATCAGGCCAACGAAGAGCTGAAGAACTGTCTGGAGCTGGCGCAGTACTGCCTGACCGTTCTCGGCGTGCAGGATGATGTGACATACCGTCTGTCCAAATGGGATCCGAATAACAAAGAGAAATATCTTGGTGACGATGAATACTGGGAGAGCGCACAGGACCAGATTCGCCAGATTCTGGTGGCATCCGGCGTTCCGTTTGTGGAAGCTGAGGGAGAAGCAGCCTTCTACGGCCCGAAGATTGATATTCAGGCAAAAAATGTATACGGTAAAGAAGATACCATGATTACCATTCAGTTAGACTGCGCCATCGCCGAAAACTTCGATATGTATTACATCGATCAAAACGGTGATAAACAGCGTCCGTATGTCATCCACAGAACATCCATGGGATGCTATGAGAGGACTCTGGCATGGCTCATCGAGAAATACGCCGGTAAGTTCCCGACCTGGCTTTGTCCGGAGCAGGTGCGTGTGCTGCCAATCTCCGAGAAATACGCGGATTATGCGGAGGAAGTAAATCGTGAGCTGAAAAGAAATGGTATTTTAAGTACGGTGGATAACCGCTCTGAAAAAATCGGCTATAAGATTCGTGAAGCACGCCTTGCCAAACTGCCGTACATGCTGGTGGTGGGAGCCAAAGAGCAGGAAGAAGGTTCCGTATCTGTGAGAAGCCGCTTTGCCGGAGATGAAGGACAGAAACCTTTATCGGAATTCATCACAGCCGTCTGCGAAGAAATTCGCACGAAAGAGATTCGGAAAGAAGAAGTACCGGAGGAAAAACAGAAATAGAATATAAAAAGTACAGACAGCAGGCGCCTGTGGAGGGAAAGAGTCGTTTCCGGCGCCTGCTGTTTTTGTGAGAAAATATAGTGTAAATCAAAAGAAGGAAAAAATTTACAACGCCTCACAGATTTCTTTCGCCACGTCGGCATGGTTCATGGTATAAATGTGAACACCGTCCACATCATGGGCCAGCAGCTCCTGAATCTGTCTTATGGCATAGTCGATACCGGCCTTCCGCATATCGTCCGGGGAATCCTGGTAGCGCGCCAGAAGATCAGACAGGGATTTAGGAATACTGGCGCCGGAGAGATTGATGGTGGTACCGATCATCTTTGCGCTGATGATAGGCATGATACCGGCTTCAACAGGCACATTGATGCCGGCACGCCCGGACATTTCCAGAAAATGATAGAAAATGTCATTGTCAAAGAAAAGCTGGCTGATAAGAAAATCCGCCCCCTGGTCCACCTTATATTTAAGAAAATATAAGTCCTCTTCCAGAGTCGTCGCTTCATAATGTTTTTCCGGATAACAGGCTGCAGCCACGGTAAACCCCGCGTCTTTGAGAGTGGGAATCAACTCGGAAGGATGCTTGTAGAACCTTGACCGGAAGGATTCCTCGCTCATATCTGCCGGTTTATCCCCGCGCAGGGCCAGTATATTGTGGATACCTTTCTCCTGGAAGGTACGAATAGTGGATAAAAAACTTTCTTTTGTGAGAGCGGCGCAGGTCAGATGAGCGATGCCCTCGATGTTCAGCGTATTTTGAATGTAAGAAACGATTTCCGCGGTTTTTTTGCTGTTGCTGCCGCCAGCTCCGTATGTACAGCTTATGAAAGAAGGCCGCAGTTCCTTTAAATCGTCCAGAGTCTCATAGAGATTCGGGAAACTTTCCCATTTCTTTGGAGGAAATATCTCAAAAGATATATTGGAATCAGACTGAAAAATAGAAGAATGTTTCATGGTCATGGTCTCCTGTTCTGTATCTGTTGTTGTGGTCATGGGTCGCGCTGCGCAGACATCGGCGCAAAAGAACGTCTACATAAGATGTCGCATGATGACCGGTCAGCAGGTAAATTGTATTGCAGTTTGCTGTTTTTTCTTGTTAATAGTGTACTCTTTTTTGTAAAATATATCAAGAATCAACCAAGGAAAGGCAGGAAATGTCCAATTTTTTTATAGAATAATAAAAATGATTGTGTTATAATCTTAATATGATGTTTCAGCCTCAATATTACATCATATCGGTATGATTTTTTCAAAATAAAAGTGTAAAATATAGGATAAAGGAGCGGAAAAAATGGATATTAGAGATTTATTGCCAAAGGACGCCGAAGGAAGACTTCGTATTATTCAGGAGACAGTACCTGGAAGACAGATTACACTCGCTCACGTTGTAACAAGTCCGAAACCAATTGTGTATCGTAAGCTGGGCTTGAATCCGGATATCGATTTTGAGCGCTCAGCCATCGGAATTATCACAGTAACTCCAAGTGAGTCCGCTGTAATTGGCGCAGATATCGCTATAAAGAGCGGTGATGTATATTTAGGTTTCGTTGACCGTTTCAGCGGCACATTGATCTTGACCGGACGTATTTCTGCGGTAGAGTCCGCTGTACAGGCTGTGATTCACTATTTCCAGAATGATTTAGGATATGCTACCTGCCCGGTTACGAAAAAGTAAGGTGAGGTCAGATGCGTAAGATTATGTTTGTAGGTCGAAGCGAATCTGGAAAGACGACGATCATGCAGGCAATGAAAGGTGAGAAAATCACATACCACAAAACCCAGTATGTTAATCATTACGATGTAATCATTGACACGCCGGGTGAGTACGCGGAGACAAAGGAATTGTCCGCCGCGCTGGCGATTTATGGTTGTGAGGCAGACATTATCGGTCTGCTGATGAGCGCCATAGAGCCATTTTCATTATATCCGCCAAATGTTGTTTCTGTCAGCAACCGGGAAGTGGTTGGTGTTGTAACCAAGATTGACCATTGGGCAGCTAATCCCGAACAGGCTGCCGAGTGGCTGAGATTAGCCGGGTGCAAGAAGATATTCTATACAAGCGCGTACACTGGAGAAGGTATTGCAGATATACTGGAATATCTCAGACAGCCGGTTGACATACTTCCGTGGGAGGTTGCCAAAGCAGAATACGATAAACTTGGATTTGGGCCAGGTGAAAGTGAGAAACACACCTTGAGAATATGAAAAAAAAGACCTGACGATTTAGGCTTTACCGGAAGGACTTTTCTTTCATATAAGGGATACTGGTCAATACATAAAAAGACTGCTATAATATATGTACTATATTATAGCAGTTTTTTGTTGGGAAAGCCCCGGACAGC
>CAYULX010000057.1:0-8812 GCA_964445535.1 uncultured Eubacterium sp. | reverse complement strand
GGGAGTGCGGAGCACGAAGGCATCCGGCATTCCCAACAAAAAAGAAAAACGCTTCCCGGAGGATGGCGGGAGTGCGGAGCACGAAGGCATCCGGCATTCCCAACAAAAAAGAAAAACGCTTCGCAGAGGATGGCGGGAGTGCGGAGCACGAAGGTATTCGGTTTTTGAAATAATACGAAAGAGAGGCAAAAGTGATGGCAGCAATCAGTAATGACTGGGCGGAAGCCCTGAAAGGCGAGTACAGGAAGCCTTATTACCGGGAACTGTACAATAAAATTAATCAGGAATATCGGGAGCGGGAAATATTTCCGCCGGCTGATGATATTTTCAATGCGTTCCATCTGACTCCTTTAAAAGATGTAAAAGTTGTCATTCTGGGACAGGATCCATATCACAACAACGGCCAGGCACATGGACTCTGTTTTTCCGTGAAACCGGATGTGGAGATTCCGCCATCACTGGTCAATATTTATCAGGAACTTCACGATGACCTGGGATGCTATATTCCGGATAACGGTTATCTGGTTAAATGGGCGAAACAGGGAGTCCTTCTTTTGAACACCGTACTCACAGTCCGGGCTCATCAGGCCAATTCTCACCGGGGTATTGGCTGGGAAGAGTTCACTGATGCAGCAATCCGCATATTAAATGGGCAGGACCGGCCAATGGTTTTCATGCTCTGGGGACGTCCGGCCCAAAGTAAAAAGTCAATGCTCAATAATCCCAAGCACTTGATTCTGGAAGCTCCGCATCCAAGTCCGTTGTCCGCTTACCGCGGATTCTTTGGTTGCCGTCATTTCAGTCAGGCCAATGAATTTTTGAGATTCCATCAGATTGAACCAATTGACTGGCAGATTGAAAATATTCATCAAAATCGGTAGACTAAACAGTGCATGCGGTATTTTGTCACCATAAACCACGAGTTTGAAGCGATGATTCTCTGATGGACTATGGACCAGGAAATATGAGAGATTATCTGAAAGAAAATGAGAGGACAAAAAATGAGTGTATTATTTATCGAATATCCAAAATGTAGTACCTGCAAAAAGGCAAAGAAATGGCTGGGGGATCATGACGTAGAATTTATCGACCGTCATATCGTGGAGAATAATCCGACAGCCGAAGAATTGAAGCGCTGGCATGAAAGCAGCGGTCTTCCATTGAAACGCTTCTTTAATACCAGCGGACAGATTTATCGGAACAATAACATCAAAGACCGTCTGCCAGGCATGAGCGAAGAAGAACAGTATGAGCTCCTTGCCACCAATGGAATGCTGGTGAAGCGGCCGCTGATTGTGGCGGAGGATTATGTTCTGGTGGGATTTAAAGAAAAAGAGTATGAGGAGAAGTTTCTTAAAAATAGGGATTTGTGAATCTCTGTGTTACACAATAAGCTGTGCCGTGAGAAGACAAGCCATGGTATAGAAGCTTTTCTTCCTCTCTTTCGGCGGGCTGATTCTTGTTAGCAATACACAGATGCCGGAATTCGACGGCGGTGCGGATTAATTTTGGCATAAAAAAGTGTTCAGGGAAAAAAGGAGATGAACTGCTCCCTCTGTTGCATAAGAAGTAGTCTGTGGGACAGGGCGGGAAAATACGGGAGGAGAAGTTATTCCTCCCGTATTTTCCCGCACATGGCATGGTTAGATATAGCGTCGAACATGAAGGTAAAACCGCAGTCTTCCCGCACAGTGATCATTTCCGTAAGGTCGGGATAGTCCGGACAGATGTCCGGGAAGACGTCCGGATGGTCAAGGAGGAGTTCCGGATGGAAAGAGTGGGTTTTTTGGTTGTTCCAGATGGCACAGTAAACGATTTCGGCTTCCACCAGATCCTGGAACATGTGGCTGCCATAGCTTAATTCCGGCATATAGCCTACTCGGTTGTCGGCCGCCTCGCAAATGATGGAAAAGTTGGAAATATCGCCGAAAGCGACGGGTACGCCCAGTTCCGGAGAGGAGGTGCCGATGCGTCCCGGCGTCAGGAGCATGATGTTTCCGTTGTGGTTTTGGTAATGGCGGTTGATTTTATGGATGGCTGATACCACATCGTATTTCTTATTGTAAGGATGACTGTAATAGAGTACCGGGTCAACCTGAATGATAATGTCCACCGGACGGCGGCACGACGCGCCCATGGAGGAATCTCTGATATCAAAGAAAATGTTTTGCCAGTCTGTTTTTGAAAAATCAATATGCTGGCCTTTTTTTTGCATGTAAAGCGGACGGCATTGGAGAAGATTGACAACGAAATCACCGGATTCGTCCATGTTTACCGTGTATTCAATATCCACTGGGTTATGATATACCTTTTCCAGTGCCTTTAAAATATTCTGCATGAGGCCTGTAAAGGCAGAATTGGCAAGGAGACCCTGGCAGCTTACGAACCACACATCCCGGTAAATACCCCTTTGCTGCAGGAGATTTTCCGCTTCTCTGTCATGTTCCATGATGAATTTTTTGTACCAGAGCGGAAGTACTGGAAGAAGCTGACTGAGCGGCAGTTCGCGGCTGGTGTTTTGCGTGCAGTCCAACACATCAATGTTGCGCTGGGAATATTTATGTTTTTGCTCTGTAGTGCTGTAAATGGTCGCAGTGGGGCGATCCAGATTGGACAGACGGGGATAATCTTCCGACGTCCGGTCGACAGCTTTGGTACCGAGTCCCATGACAATCCGCAGCATTCCTGCGGAGGAATCCATATCCGGCAGCCATTTGTAGGTGCTGTGGCTGTATCCCACGCCGGCGGCACCCGGCATAAAATAATCTCCGTAACCGGAGCCGGAAACGCGCTGTACAAGAATGGCCATTTGTTCGTCTTTGGAGTCAAGCCCTCTCTGGAAGCGGTATTCCAAGGCAGAATAATCCATGGTGCTGGCATAGACCTGCCGTACCGCCTGTTCAAACTTTTTCAGCCGTTCCTGCGGGCTTCCCTGATTTACACAGAATATAGAATCATATTTTCCGGCAAAAGCATTGCCGAAACCATCTTCCAGAAAACTGGAGGAACGGACAATAATGGGGCTCTGACCGTAATATTCCAGCATGTTTAAAAATTTTTCTCGTATATTGTCAGGAAACTGGCCGGTCAGCAAATGTTCCTGAAGTTCTTTGGCGGCGCTGAAATATCCTTCTTTTGTTCTCTGGCGGATACGGAGCCGCCAGCAATCGTTGGAGACAATATAAGTATAAAAAACATCGGAACCGATGTAGAAAGAGTCATGAGGTTCGTTGTGTTCCGCAAACGCCGGAATCTCAGTCTCACAGATTTTTCTCGCAAGAAGCATGCCGCAGGCTTTGCCGCCGATAGCGCCGCTTCCGATCATCCGGTTGCGGAGCAGGAAATAATCATCAGGTGTGAAGTATGTGCGTACCAGTTTTTTCAGCCGTTCGTCTTTGGTCATGGTGCTGTCGATAATCTGTTCTTCCGTATCTTGGCTGAAGATTCCTTGGGTATATTCCATCTTTGCCAGATTGAAAAAGCGGTCGTAGCTGTCATAATTTTGATCGGGATCGTTGATGGAAAGGTTTTGCAGAAGCTGGTAATACCGGCTCATACCCACGCCGCCCTGTACCGGATGGAACTGTCCTTCCTTCACAGAAAAATGATGAGGAAGAAACATTTGGCTTCCGTATCGGTTCCATACTTTGAGCGGATGAAGGTAAATATCATTCCCGCTGGAATATACATCCAGCAAGAGCTGGGTCGTATCCCGGATTCTGGCCACCGCATCAAAGGAATGGAGTCCCCGCAGCAGCGGAAAATATGCCACGGTGTCAAGTTCAAAAAGATACGGACAGGTTACCCGAAAAAAATTTCCCATCATCAAGTCAGTGTACCAGACAGATTGCAGTTCGGAAAGACAGTCAAAAACATAAAAAGCTTCCCTTCCGTGACGAGTAATTTCATTGTGAATGGCCACAGTGAAAGCTTCAAATCCTTCGTCCGGATTAAAATAGCAAATGGTTACTCCGGTTGTATCCTTAATGACCGGGGCATGCTGTGCAAAACGTATGTAAACAACATCTCTTTTATCTTTTACTGCCTGTCGTACAAAAGGTTCGGCGAAAATGCAGAACTCCTGAACGTCGTTCACCTGCCAGACGACGTTGTCGCCCAGGCGAATGGAATCAAGTACTTCATCAAGACCAGAATATCCGCTGAGAATCCTGTCAAAAGTTGCCATAAATATGTACCATCTCCTTTCCATGGCGGATGTCAGAAAATGTATCCGACTGTTGCTATGTGCTGTTTTCATAGGAATTTCAACAAAATTTCCTATAATAGAATTTCCCGTACAAATAAAAAGCAGGACAAAAAAGTTACAAAACTTCTTTGTCCTGCTACTGAAACTGCATTTATCATAGCATATTCCACAAAAGAACGCAAATGTTTTCTGTCATTATCGGAAAAACAGGCATACAGCGATTACTGCGTGAGCAGTAATGTACAGCTCCGGGTAAGCCGTTCCGGCAGTGCGTTTCCGGAATGCCGTGAATTAGAAATCTACTTCTGTTCCGTAGTATGCGCATGTCAGCAGACGTTCCATTTCCGCCGGAGTAATCTTACGAGGATTGGAACCGGTGCAGGCGTCGCCAACAGCCAGCTCAGCGATACCGGCAATCTTGTTCTTGAATTCTTCTTCGTTGATACCAAATTCTTTCAGAGTCTTTGGAATACCAAGAATAACGTTGAAGTCATCAATCTTCTTGCACAGGCTGTTGATCAATGCTTTCTGGCTTGTGCCGTCGAGACCCATGCGGCGGGCAATTTCAGCATAGCGTGCCGCAGCAACCGGATTCTTTGCGTTATATTTGATAACGTAAGGAAGATAAATTGCGTTGGCGCATCCGTGTGGAATGTGTCCGGTAGAGAAAGCAGCACCGGTTTTATGTGCCATGGAATGGACAATACCCAGAAGAGCGTTGGAGAAGGCCATTCCTGCCAGACACTGTGCGTAATGCATCTGTTCTCTGGCGTTCATATTTCCGTGGAAGGAAGCCGGCAGATAATCGAGAACCATCTCGATGGCCTGGAGAGCCAGAGGATCGGTGAATGGTCCGTTCAGAGTGGATACATATGTCTCGATGGCATGGGTAAGCGCATCCATTCCAGTATATGCAACCTGTTTTGCCGGGAGGCCAGAAACGAGATCCGGGTCAACAATGGCAATATCCGGTGTGATATTGAAGTCAGCCAGAGGATATTTTACGCCAGTCTCATAGTTGGTGATAACGGAAAATGCGGTTACCTCCGTGGCGGTACCGGATGTACTTGGAATAGCGGCAAATTTAGCTTTTTGTCTCAATTCCGGGAAATTAAACGGAATGCAAAGATCTTCAAAAGTAGTATCTGGATATTCGTAGAAAGCCCACATGGCTTTTGCTGCGTCAATCGGTGAACCGCCGCCCATGGAAACAATCCAGTCAGGTTCAAACTTACGCATGGCTTCTGCACCGCGCATAACTGTCTCAACGGATGGATCCGGCTCTACGCCTTCAAATACTTCTACCTCCATGCCTGCTTCTTTCAGATAGCCGACAGCCTTGTCAAGAAATCCCTGACGCTTCATGGAACCGCCGCCCACGACGAAGATGGCCTTTTTGCCTTTCAGATTTTTTAATTCCTCCAGGCTGCCAGATCCGTGATAAATATCTCTTGGTAAGGTAAAACGACTCATAATATTCCTCCTCATGCAAATGCAAATAAAATGTGTTTTTTTTAACAATCTCATTGTAGCATATAATCGAAAAATTACAAGGGTAAATAAGAAAAAATTTGCAATATTTTTATATATAGCAAATAACAAAAAATTACAGGAAAAATATTGTGAGAATCGAGAAAAAATGTGAAAAATAAAATATGAAAAAGAAAAACAAAGACAAAAAGCACAGATAAATTTGTCTGGAAAATAACAAAAACAGACAAAAAAAACACGGCATATACATAATAAAGAAGCATATACCGTGTTTGAAAAGAGCAATCAGGATGTTTCTTCCTCGGCAGCAAGCTCCCGCTCCAGAATGGACGCGATGGCTCCGTGCAGAGTAGGAGAGGCTTCTTTTGCAATGTGAAGTTCAGACAGTGGAATGGCCTCTTCCCCATCCGACATGGTCAGCAGTTTGCCGTTTTCTCCGGAAACGTAAGCTTTTCTGTTTTCAAATTTAACAATCAAACCATAAACGCCATGGTAGGAAACTTTATCCCCCAGACGGAAGGTGATGGCTTTTTCTTCTGTGCCTTCTTTTACATGAATGACATAATCATTCTGCGGGGAAGTGTAAGTGGTAGGAACTTCCTCTGCCTTTTCTTCTTTCTGTTTTGGTTTTGAAATAATCCAGAACGGGCCGCCGGCGCTGGCGCTCTTGGACTGACTGATAATGTCAGAAAGCGCGTACTTGTAGGCAGATCGTGTCCGGCTTCCCACATCAGCTACTGTCACGTTATCGTTATCGTCGATTCCAATGAGTACCATGAAATGTCCCTTTCGTGTAAAGTAACCCGGCCCCATCAGAGCGACCACGGGTTTTCCTTTTTTAAGAGCTTTCTTTATGGAAGCATAGTCGGTACCGACACCTTTACAGTTTAATCCGTAAGCTTCTGCCATGGCTGGAATCAGCGCATGGGCGGAGCCGGCAGAAGAGTAGTAACCGTGTTCATAAGCCCAGACAGTGGCGTCTACCGGTGTCACCCACTCATCAGTGAGAGAAGAAATGACCACTGCCATGGAGGTTGGACCGCAGCCTGCGGAAGCAATCTGATATCCATTCTGATTCCAGGCGCTGTCTGTCTGATTAAAATAAACAAAATCTCCCATATATTCCGCATCGTCCCGGGTGATAATCTGGGAGGTGCCATAAATCTTTGGAATGATGGCGGCAGGATCTTCGTCCTTTTCGGCAGATTCTTCTTCATCAATGATGGTACCGTCCAGTTTTTTCAGCTCTTTTTCTTCCTCTGTAGTGTCGGAAGCATTCCGGGAGGCTTTTTTATTGTCCTTCTCATCGTCGGAGTCCTGAGAATCGGTTTCAGAGTTCTTCTTTGTTTTGGAAGATTTTTTATTTTTTTCTGTTGCGGATTTCTCTGAACTTTCACTGGAAGAAGTATCCAAAGAAGCAGATGTTGTCGCTGTCGTGCTGTTAGTTTTTTCTGTATTTTCCGAACTGTCTGTTTTACCCGAACTTTCTGAGGTTTCGGAAGAAGTATCTTCCGAAGCTTCTGTTGTTGAAGAGGAACCAGTCTCTTCACTGCCGCCGGAAGAGCTTTCCGAAGTCTGCTGCTCAGCGTCTGATTTCGTTGTGGAAGATGTATCTGTTTCTGACGTTGCCGGTGCTGCCGCATAGCTGAGAGCCGGCTGTGTGCCAAGCATGACGGCGCACAGCCCCCATACCGTAATATGTTTAAAAAATTGCAAAGTAAATTCCCTCTTTCCTGAAAGGTGCAGTAACAGTTTCGCCATGCCATCCCGGAAACTCGCCGTCGGAGCGGCTTACCCGGCGCCGGGCGTCTGTGGACTCGATAATGACTGAACTGTCACAAAGTGTGATGGTTTATCAGTGAATTTTACGATAAATTTCCCTGGAAGAGATTTTGATTATAGCATAAATCATAGGGAAAGTGAGGGTATAGAAGTGAAATATTTGTGAATTTTTACGAAAAGATAAACTCCGGAGGCATCCGTGCCGGCCGCAGCCTGATAGTTGCTGTTTCCGCCCTTATCGAAGGCCGAGTTGAAAGCGTAGAAATTCCGGCTGTCCAGATGATCCCGACCGAAGACAACGTCCTGTTCCAAATGCCTGATGCATTCAGGGTTACGGCCATTTACTCCGAAAGCTTAATTCTTCTTTCGTGTGGCCGTGGTCTGAAAGGAAAAGTAGTCTGGTCGGTGGCGGGAATGAGTGTATTCAAACATGATACCGTCATCGTTGAAGGTCTGCCCGGTGACCACCGCCAGGCAGTTGTAATCTCCCAGCTCCAGAAAGGCCTCATCCGCCGGGGTGACATGTTCCACGGTCATGGTTCTTCTGCTGGTCACAATGGACATTTCCAGTTCATTTTCAATGTATTCGTAAATGGAAGCTTCGGCGATGGCTTCTGTGAGACCGGGTACCAGACTTTTCAGAAAAAAGTTCGTGTCAAGAATCAGAGGTTTGCCGTCCAGATATCGGACACGACGCACATAATAAAGCTCGTCGCCCGTCTGAAATCCGGTTCGCCGGTAGAGGTGCTCATCGCAGACAATCTCATCAAACTGTACGACTTTAGTCACCGTGGTTCGGTGATTGCGCCGGGCGGATTCCTGAAAAGACTCGATGCCGCCCATGAGAAAGCTATTGGTGTGAACGGGCTGATAAATGATGCGGACGCCTTTGCCGTGCAGGGGCTGCACATAACCGTCGTCGGTCAGCATAGCGATGGCGCGGCGAACTGTGTTGCGGGAGCAGTCATAAATATTCACCATGGTATTTTCCGACGGGAGCATCTGTTGATATTCGTATTCGGACGTCTCTATTTTAGATTTCAAATCTTTATATATCTCATTAAATTTTACTTTTGGCATAAAATCTCCTTTATTCTCTTATGATAAATATAAAAATAAATATTATAGCACAGTAAACAGAATAGTTGGCGTTTAATATCATTATAACAGATAAACGAAAAAAAACAACTTGTTTAAACAAGATTGAAAAAACTTCTTGACTTGTTTAAACAAGTGTGTTATAAATAAAACATCAAACTTGTTTAAACAAGATAAATGCAGAAGTTCCGGAACTTGTTTAAATTAAGAGATAATTGCTTCATCATTTTAAAG
>CAYULX010000056.1:0-13958 GCA_964445535.1 uncultured Eubacterium sp. | reverse complement strand
GATGCCGTAGGAGATATCGCTCTTCGTTTTTTTGATGTTCAGGGTAATATTGCCAATGAAAACTTAAACGAAAGAGTAGTAGGACTTGCTCTGGAAGATTTTAAAGATAAAAAATATAACATCGCCATCGCCGTGGGAGAAAGAAAAGCTGCTGGAATTCTCGGCGCTCTGCGCGGAGGTTATGTAAATGTGCTTTATACTGATGAAAAGACGGCAAAGAAAGTTCTCTCTCTGGTAAGGGAAAGCCAGTTGTGAGAGCCGGGACAAAAATCGCCGGAATCGGGAAAATCAGCAAGCGGAGTCGGCAAGAAGAGGTAAGACAAGATAAAAAGGGATAAGAAGCGATAAGAAAAATGCTCCCCCTGCAGACAGTATAGTGATTGCGTACCGTCGAAGGGGGAGCATACTTTTGCCTGTATGTAAGAATTAGAACGGTCCATATCCGATTCTCTGGGCAATCATCACAAGGATAAACGCGCTGATGATGAAGCCTAGATAGATTTTCCAGCAGAACTTGATCCAGGAACCGTAGTCCACTCCGCACATGGAGAGCTGTACCAGAGAGCTGCCTGGCCAAAAACTGTTGGTGATGCCGTCGCCGTACTGATAAGTGAGAACCAGTACTTGTTGATTGATGTGAAGAATCTCACCCAGAGGCTGTAAGATTGGCATGACGATGACTGCCTTGCCGCTGCCGGATACCACCAGGAAGTTAAATAATGTCACAAAAACAAAGATAATCAGCAGAGCAAGGATGGCGCTCTTGTTTTGAAGCAGGACGGACATGGCGTGGACGATGGTGTCCATGATACACGCCTGATTCATGAGAACGACTACGGACTGCGCCAGACCAACGGCGAAGGCGGCGGCGAAGACCCGCACGGCGCCCTGACAGAAAAGCTGGCAGGCTTTGCTCGGCTCAAAGCGGAAGATAATGGCCAGAAGGATTCCCATGATCACATAGATGGCGGCAATTTGCGGGAAACTCCACCCAAAGCGGATGCAGCCGACTCCCTGGATAATAATAATACAGAGAAATACCAGCAGTCCCAGAATCCTTGGCAGAGTCATTTCTTCCATGCCGGACACATGATCTTCTTTATTCTGGTTTAAATACTCGTCGCTCATGAAGCTTGCTTCCGGATTTTTCTTGATTTTGCGGCAGTAAGCATAGAGACCGACAAGACCGATAATATAAAAGACCACAAGACCGACGGTACGGAAACCGATGCCGGAAAAGAGCGGCAGTCCCACAATTTGCTGGGCCACGCCGGTGGTAAAGGTGTTCATGAGGCCGGAGGTAAAGCCCACGGTGCTTCCGATGATGGCAAGTCCCGTTCCCACCATTCGGTCATATCCCAGGGCAAAACCGATGGTCACCGCCAGAGGATAAAATGGATAGGCAGCTTCGCCGTAACCCAGCACACCGAAGATGACAAAGATGGTGTAAAAAATGCAGACCACGGAGAATTCTTTTCCTTTGGTTTTTTGTAAAATTAAATTGATGCCGGCTCCGAAGGCGCCGCTGACCTCCAAAAGATAGATGACGCCGGAGCTGATAAAGAGCGTACCCATGATGGTGGCGCCGTTGACGAAGCCGTTGTAGACAGCTTCAAAATAGTCCATAAATGTTATTGGCGTCTCGTTTTCCACATACTGGAAGGTATCCGGGTCAATGACGGTGATGCCCGCGCTGTCTGTCACCCGTTCGTAGCTTCCACTTGGAATGAGGTAAGAAAGAACAACCACAAAGAGCATGATCAGCAGAAGGATGATAAAGACATGTGGCATGTGGAAACCTTTCTTTGCTTTAACTTGAGTATTCATGTTTTTTCCTTTCTAAATGTGTTTGACATATATGTCTTAAATTTTGCAAAAATCATGTTGAAATACAGGGCTTGTATAATTTGCAAATGATTTTTATGGTTCCGGAGCTATAAAGATTCATTGTGGCTCTTCAGCCAGGACACGGCCACATTGGCGTGAAGGGCGGCCCCCAGAGGAAGTACGTCTTCATCAAGCGTCATTTTCGGGCTGTGCAGGGGTGCGCTGCCCGGAGCACCGGCTCCTAGGAATACGAACATACCGGGAACTTTTTCTGTCACATAGCCGAAATCCTCCGTGGCTGACATGGCAGGAATCTGATGGACATTGCTGGCGCCGAGTACTTCTTTTAAACAAGGGACCAGTTCCTGACAGAGAACTTCATTGGTCAGAGTACATGGGGTATGGAAAGTGGTCAAAGTGTAATCAGCATTCCATGCCCTGACATAATGTTCAACAATTTCCGGAATTCGTTTCTTCAGATGCTTGGCGGCCTCCACATTTAAGGTTCGCACGCCGATGTGAAGCTCTGCTTCGTCAGGAATAATGTTGACGGCGGCGCCTCCCTTTGCCACTCCGCAGGTTAAGGCGACCATGGCAGCCGGGTCGGTCTCCCGGCCCACTAAAAGATTAACGGCCTGATACACCTGATTCATGACCATCAGCGGATCGGTGCAGAGTTGTGGCTGGGAGCTGTGCCCGCCGTGCCCCTTGATTTTTAAAATGAAGGTATCAAGGGAGGAGGAATTCACTCCTACAGCGTAGCCGGCATGTCCGGTAGAGTCGGAAGGCTGCACATGGATGGCAAAGGCGGCGTCCGGTCTCGGATTCGTCAAAAGACCGTTCTCCACCATGAGTTTTGCCCCGGCGCCGGTTTCTTCTCCAGGCTGAAACATGAGTTTGACCGTTCCGGCAAGTGAGCCTTCCATTTGTTTTAAAATCTGTGCGGCGCCAAGAAGCATGGCGGCATGAGCGTCATGTCCGCACATATGTCCGCAGCCGTTTGTGGACTTGAAATCAAGAGGTGTATCTTCTTTAATCGGAAGCGCGTCCATGTCCGCGCGCAGAAGGATACAGGGACTGCCGCTGCCGATGGTGGCGATGACGCCGGTCTCCTTTTCCATGCGGGGAAAACCTGCGGTTATGTAATCCTTTGTCATTTGCTCTGGAAGCGGACCGCCGCAGTCCTGCCACGGAATCCCCATTTCATCGAGCCGTTTTTTAATATATGCGCTGGTTTCGGGAAGGTCAGTGCCGATTTCCGGTATCTGATGGAGATACCTCCTGTCTTTTACAAGCTGTTTCTGGAGATCCTGCGCCATCTGTCTGATTGTGCTGTTATCGCCTGTGGGCGTTTCCATATCTGTAAATCTCCTTTCTGAAAAAAAGAAAAGACTCCGGACAATGTATATTCCAGCCTCGGAGTCATATCTATGTCATAATTATTAAAACATATTAACATTTATATTACCACTTTTTTACGAATTTTGCAATAATTTATACAAAACTTCCTGACAAATATCTTCGTTTCTGATATTATAGTGCATAAAGGAGTGGAAATAACGATGAATATGTCAGAAAAAACATGTTTTGTGAATGGAAAGATATTTACCGCCGATGATACCGTGTGCGATGCGGACGCCATGACGGTGGAGAACGGGCGCATCGCTTGGGTCGGAAAAAAGGAAGGGATGGGGACCTGGGACGGCCCCGTCGTTGATTTAAAAGGAAGACGAGTGATTCCGGGATTTGTGGACGCGCACATGCATCCGGTCATTCTGGCTGATTTTCAGAAACAGATCACCATTATGCCGCCGGAAATTACGTCCATTGCGGAGTTAAAGGAAGCCGTTCGGAAGAAAAGAGAAGCTCAGGGACCGGGACAGTGGATTGAAGGCTGGGGCTACGACGAGGAAGGGTTTGCAGAAAAACGTTCGCCCAACCGGTACGATTTGGATGAAGTTTGCAGCGACGCGCCGGTTTCTCTGATGCGTACCTGCGCCCATATCCGCTGCGTCAACAGCATGGCTCTTGCCATGGCGGGCATTGACAAAAATACGCCGGACCCGCTGGGAGGAGAGATTGAGCGGGATGAAAACGGGGAGCCGACCGGGGTGCTGAAGGAGAATGCAAGGAATCTTCTGGCGCCGCTTCTGCCTGTGGAGTCGCGGGAGAATAAGGTGGAGAACCTGTTGGAGCTTGGCAGACTTCTCAATTCCCAGGGAATCACGGCAATCTGCGATATGGGGAACCTGGATGCCACAGATAATCTGCCGATTTACCGGGCAGCGGCGGACAAAGGTTTCCGCCAGAAGGTGGGAGTCTATTATATGTGGGACTTTTTTGACGGGAATAAAAGTTTTGCTCTGTCAAAGGGAGATTTGAACCGGAATCAGCAGATTTTTGCCGCCGGATTAAAATTGATCGGCGACGGCAGTATTTCCGGCAGAACCGCGTGGATGAACCGGCCGTTTAAAGGTTCCACCGACGAGTACGGAATCTCCGTGTGCAGTGACGCCCTGGTGGAATCCGCCGTTGCCTTTTGCAAAGAGAATCATTGTCAGCTTTCTATGCACGCCATGGGAGGCAGAGCCATCAGTCGGATGGTGAATCGGGCGGCCGCAGAAGAACCGTGGACTCCGGAGGGCATCCCATATGTGCGGGTGGAACATGTGACGGACCCGGAGACGGACAGCATCAAAAAGGCAGCCGCTCACGGAATTTCCTTTGTAACGCAGCCAATTTTCATGTATGCGGAGTCAGCCAGCTACCGGAAGAATCTCGGCGTGGATTGGATGCGGCAGTGCTATCCGGTAAAGACCATGCTGAAAGAGGGTGTGGTGACCGGATTTTCCACCGATGCGCCGGCTACTTTCTGGGCCGTGCCTTCTGACCCCTTCCCGGGACTGAAGCAGGCAGTGACCCGGGTCGCCGCCGACGGAACGGACTGCGGCCGCGAGCAGGCCGTGGACATCGGGACGGCCATCGCGCTTTATACAAAAGGTGCGGCTCAGGCGGCGGGATTTCCGGATACCGGCGTGCTGGCGCCGGGATACCATGCGGATTTTGTTGTTCTTGACCGGGATATCCTGGAAATTCCGGCGGACGACATTGACAAAGTGCGTGTGCTGGAGACCTATGTGGACGGCGCCTGCGTGTACCGCAGATAGGGAATAGCGTGTCTGGTCGTGAGAAATTGGATATAGAAAAAATTGGATGATATAAAAAATAAAAAATAGAGAGGTAACAATATGTTTCATTTACCAGAATACAGAGAACCGGATTTTACTCAGGATCAATTTATAAACGCGCCGGATGCGGCGTGGGAAGCGGTGACCATCAAAGGGGTGGCGCCGGAAAACTACCACAGCACATCCATGTATCCGGAATATTTTAAGATTGACGGGAAGTGGAAGCTGGCCAAAGAGAGCCGCATGGATTCCAGCGTGGTTCTCGGTGAGGACGGAGAACTTTGGGTGGTGGAAAACCGCAATCTGGAAGTCGGTGACAAAGTGATTCTCGGAAGAACCGAGAATGCGGAAGAGGGAATTTACCTGCACAGCAGAGGATTTGAGAATCCGGAAGAAGTGGAGAACGACCAGTTTGTGTTCCGTCAGGGCAGAAGCCGGGAAACCTCCTATGCCAGAGACTATGACCGCTTCTTTGAACTGTTAAAATATGAAAAAGAACATGGAAATATTCTCTGGGTCATGGGTCCGGCCTTTTCCTTTGACGCCGACGCCAGAAAAGCCATGCAGGCCATGGTGGAGAATGGATATGTGGACGGACTGATGGCGGGAAATGCACTGGCCACCCACGATTTGGAGGGAGCCATGTTCCACACGGCTCTCGGTCAAGACATTTATACCCAGAAGTCTCATCCCAACGGACATTACAATCACCTGGATGTGATTAACCGCGTGAGAAAAAGCGGCTCCATCCCGCAATTTATCGAAGACTATAAGATTGACAACGGCATTATGTACAGTTGCGTGAAAGAAAAGGTACCGTTCGTGCTGACCAGCTCCATCCGTGACGATGGCCCGCTGCCGGAGGTCATCGGCGACGCCTACGAGGGACAGACTGCCATGCGGAATATGGTAAAGAAAGCTACAACGGTTGTCTGCCTGGCAACCATGCTTCACACTATCGCTACCGGCAACATGACGCCGTCCTACAGGGTTCTTTCCGATGGCTCCGTGCGACCGGTCTTCCTCTACACGGTGGATGCCGACGAGTTCGTGGTTAATAAGCTTCTGGACCGGGGCAGCCTGGCGGCGACCACCATCGTCACAAACGTGCAGGACTTTATCATGATCGTGGCAAAGGGACTGGGTATCGTGTAGAAGGATAATCCTCCCAAGGATAAGCTAACATGCCGGAGCGAACCGGGACAGGCGACAACTATCATGGAGAATCGTCTGGAAAAAGGTGTGGACGCCCAGGCGTTTTTAGTTAAGGTGGTTTCTCAGTGTCTTCCGTATATCTGATATCCGAGAAGTCTCAATGCGGTGGCCTGTATCAATAAAGCTGCTGAGATGTGACAGATTTACGGAAATTTTACATAGAATACAAAAAAACTTATATTTATTTGATAAATTTTACATTAGGCTAACAAAATAAGGGAAAAAGGTATATAATAGGGACAGCCAGTTTATTATAAAACGGGCTGTCCCTTAATCTTTACTACATCTTAGCCAGAAAAGTGTTATAGTCGTTAGCGAAGGTTACAAGGATAATGAACAGATGCAAGACATATATAAGGGACATATTTGTCACCATATTTGTTCTGGTCGTAACCTTCCTTATTAATCTGGTCCTGCAGAAGATATTTAAAACGCAGTCATTTTCTTCGGATGTTTTTATTTTGGGAGTATTTTTGATATCTCTGAAGACAGAAGGGTATGTATGGGGGATTCTCGCCTCGATGCTAAGCGTTCTCGCTGAGAATTTTGCCTTCACTTTTCCTTTCTTTACCTTCAATTTGATGGCGGCGGAGAGTCTGTCGTCGGCGGTGGTCATGTTGATCGTCGCCGTCTCGACCAGCACTCTGACCACTAAGATCAAGGAACAGGAGAGGACGAAGGCGGAGAATGAGAAGGAGCGAGTCAGAGAAAATCTGTTGTCCATCACCAGGATTGGTAGCAAGAAAGTGCAGGTCATCAAGACTCCTACCGTTTTGGAGGAGTTCATTGACGACACCCTGATTAAGTTTCACAAACGTTATCCATCCCAGAAGGTGGAGGTGGAGATACCGGAAGAGTTCATTAGCATACCCATGGATCCGCTGCTTATCGTACAGGTTCTAATGAATCTTCTGGAAAATGCGGTTCTCCACGCGGAAGGAATGACCAATCTCCGTTTTACGGTAAAAAAATCCGGAAAATGGGCGGTCTTTTCCATTGAGGACGACGGATGCGGCATACCAGCGGAGGTTCTCGGCAAAATGTTTGACGGATATCATGACAGAGCCGGAGAACTTATGGATGGGAAGAGAAACAACATGAGTATCGGCCTTTCCGTCTGTGCGACGATCATCAGAGCGCATGGTGGAAAAATCAAGGCTGAAAATCGCAGAGAAGGAGGGGCGCGTTTCAGTTTCTCATTGGAAATGGAGGAAATGGATGAATAATAAATATAAACTGCTGGTAATTAAAGATGAGACCAACATCCGAAGCTTTGTCAAGACAATCCTTGACACCAACGGATATCAGGTTCTGACAGTGGGGAGTTCAGGGCAGGGAATTCTTGTGTATTCTTCCCATCATCCGGACCTGGTGCTTCTGGATTTGGGACAGCCGAATTGCTGGCACGGGTACGGGCAGCTTTGCGTAACAGACGCTATGACGGATTGCAGGGAGGAGAGGACGTAAGCGGTAAAAACAGACTCCATGATCTGGAGATTGATTATGCCAGACGCCTCGTCCGTGTGCGGGAAAAGGAGATTAAACTGACGCAGACGGAATATAATATAGTAGCCCTGCTTTCACAGCACGCGGGAAGAGTATTGACCTACGCGTCCATCATTCAGGCCGTGTGGGGAAGTTCCGACGCGGGAAGCATAAAAAAGCTGCAGGTGAATATGGCAAATATCCGAAAAAAATTAGGCTCAAGACCGAGAAAGAAGAATTATATTGTCAATGAGCTTTCCGGCGCAGTATTGAGTTTCCTGGTGTTTATACAGGACTATCCGCCGATCCGGGCTATCGGAATCAGTTTGTTCCATTCCGTGGCTGCCTTTAATAACTCTGGATTTGATATTCTGGGCAATTTTCAGAATCTCATTCCTTATCGGAACAATGTACTGTTAAAATCATAGCGGGGACGATGATGCTCAAACTCAAGGAGAACATTACCTGGATGGCGGCGTTTTTCCACAGTGTTTCGGCAAGAACCGCAGGATTTTCCACTTACCCGCTGGGAACTTTTTCCCAGTCCGGACTTCTGGTGCTGACTGTTTTCATGTTCATCGGCGCATCTCCGGGTTCCACGGGAGGCGGTATTAAGACCAGTACATTTTTTGTGCTGCTGCCGGGTATCAAGTCGGCAGCGACCAACAGGGATGAGAAGACATTCCGCTATGCGATTCCTAAAAACGCATTCCGTAAGGCGTCGGTTATCGCCACGCTGGCGGTGGGGGTTGTCATTGTGGGGACCTATCTGATGAAATTTATGGAACCGGACATTCCGATGGCAGATCTTTTGTTTGAGATCAACATTATGTATATCGGCAGGCTGGGGCCGCTGACCATCGCTTCTTTGTGGTATTTTACCAGAGGAGACAGAGTCAGCTATCCGGAAGGAAATATTGCGATCGGTTAAAGTAGGAGGATATTATGTTTGGAAAACAGAAAAAGGGAAACACAACATATGGTATTGTGGGCCTCGGAAGATTCGGGTATGCGTTGGCCATGGAGCTGGCGGAATCCGAAGCGGAACTTCTGGCGATCGACAAGGATGAGGAGAAAGTAAGAGAACTCCGTGATATCACGGAAAATGCGTATGTGGTCAAAAACTTTGCTAAAAAATCACTGCTGGAGACAGGAATCCATAATTGCGATGTGTCGATGGTCTGCATCGGCGAGCAGATGGGAATTTCCATCCTTACCACATTGCATCTGGTGAGTATCGGCGTGCCGGTTGTTATTTCCAAGGAAAACAGCGCGGAACATGGGGAAATTCTTGAAAAACTGGGGACGGAGGTTGTCTATTCGGAGCGGGATATGTCCATTCGTCTTGCGTACCGTCTGGAATCCTCCAGAATCCTTGACTTTGTGCAGCTTAGTAAGAAGCTCAATATCACAAAGGTGGCCGTTCCGGACAAAATGATAGGAAGGTCCATCAAGAGTCTGGATATTCGCGCCAAATTGGGTCTCAATATCATTGCCATAGAAAATAACGAGTCTGTTATGGAAGACGTTCACCCGGAATATGTACTGAGAGAGAATGACATTTTGTATTTATCGGGCAGTAAGGAAGGTTTGATCCAGCTTACAGAATGGATTGAAAAAGAGAAAAACCCCGGATATTTACAGAATGTTCTTTGAGAGAAATATGGAGGAAAAACGAAGGTATGAGTATTAGCATCGTATTAGGACTTCTGGGCGGTCTTGCTCTGTTCCTTTACGGTATGCAGATGATGAGTTCCGGTCTGGAAGCGGCAGCCGGAAACCGAATGAAGGGAATTCTGGAGAAATTGACGGCGAACTGTTTCCTGGGCGTCATTGTCGGAGCAGGTATCACGGCAGTGATTCAGTCTTCCTCTGCAACTACCGTGATGGTTGTTGGTTTTGTCAATTCCGGAATGCTGAGTTTGCAGCAGGCGGTCTGGATCATCATGGGCGCCAATATCGGAACGACCATAACCGGACAGTTAATTGCTCTGGACGTGGGAGCCATCGCGCCTCTGCTGGCCTTTGCCGGCGTGGCGGTCATCATGTTCAGTAAAAAGGCGATGGTACAGTATTACGGACAGATTGTAGCTGGTCTTGGTATTCTTTTCCTGGGAATGGAAATGATGAGCAGTTCCATGATGCCGCTGCGGGATTCGGAAGCGTTCATCAATCTGATGACACAGTTCGGCAATCCGCTTATAGGCATTCTGGTAGGTATGGTCTTCACTGCGGTTATCCAGTCCTCGTCCGCTTCCGTCGGCATTTTGCAAACATTAGCTATTGGAGGACTCATTAATCTGCCAAATGCGGTTTTTGTGCTTTTCGGACAGAATATAGGAACCTGTATCACGGCAGTTCTGGCTGCCATCGGAACCAGTAGAAACGCCAAGCGCACGACCATTATCCATCTGATGTTCAATATTATCGGTACGATCATTTTTACGATTGTCTGTATTGTGACTCCGCTGACATCGGTAATCCAGTCCATCACTCCGAACAATCCGGCGGCACAGATTGCCAACATGCATACGCTCTTTAATGTGGTGACCACATTGCTGTTGTTGCCGTTCGGCCAGACGCTGGCCAGGATTGCCGTGCGGATTCTTCCGGATTGCGGCGGCGAAGAACCGGAAGGACAGGCACTTATGTATATTAAGCCTCTGGAGACGGGAGCAGAGTACCAGATGGGAAATGCGGCCATCGCTATGAATGGAATCTGGAACGAATTAAGACGAATGGAGAAAATGACCAGAGAAAATGTGGAGGAGAGCTTCATGGCAGCCATGGAAGGGAACAGCGGGCGCCTGCATAAGGTGGAGGAAAACGAGGATTACATCGATTATCTCAACAAGGAGATATCCAAATATATTTCCCGAATCATCGCCCACGAGACCAACAGTAAGGATTCTTCGAACTTCAGCTCATTTTTCACAATATGCAGCAATCTGGAAAGAATCAGCGATCACGCCATAAACATTTGTGAGTACACTAAAATGATGGAGGACAAGCAGATCACCTTTTCCAAAGAGGCGAAGAAAGAGATTACGAATATGCGGGATATTAGTCTGAAAGCTCTCGATCACCTGCATGGTCTGGCCAACATGTCGGAGGAGAATCTTGCGGAAGTTGTGGATATTGAGAAACAAATCGATAAGATGACGGAAGAATATCGTCAGAATCAAATGGAAAGAATGCGCCTGGAAACCTGCGAAGGAGAGGCCAGCATTTTATATTCTGAGATGTTGACGGATTTTGAGCGTATCGGGGATCATGTCCTGAATATCGGGCAGGAACTGGTGTCAATCCGTGCATAACGCATAAACATACCCTATATAATAAAAAACACGCGGCGTGTCTGCGGCTTCGGCTGTGGGCGCGCCGCTTTGCTTGCGTTCTATCAATGCCCCGGAAAATGGCTCGCTCTGTTTTTATTATTATTTAATTTAAAGTTTATTTATAAATTCATGGTACAATCAAAAAAAAACGTGTCTGCATATGAAAGCAGGAAAGGGAAATGTCCATGAATATACGCAAAAAAATAACCCTGGCCAGCGTGCTGATGATTCTGATCCCCATTGTTGTCTCAGTGCTTCTCTGTGTTGTCGTACTGTTTTTTCACGGGAATGAAACTCTGAACCGTCTGGAAGATCTCTATAATAATGATAATGGATTGATGAATGTACAGACAATATTATATAATTATGAAAATGAGATTTTAACCTATGAGCCGGTGGAAGAGATTATCGAGGCGGAAAAAGGAACTACGGAGAACAATGACATCTGGGAAGACTGGGAGGAGGACGACGATGACGAGGAGGAACAGGAAACAGTTGATTATGAAGAACTCCTGCAAGAAGAGATTGCGCGTCAAAACAGCGCCTTTGGCGGAGTGGTTCGGGAGTTGACCAGTATTGGTTATTATTACGAGATTTATTATGATAATGTGGTTCTTGCCTCCAATCTTCCGGAAGATTCGGCGGAAAAAATAGCGGCGATTGCCGGAGACAGCTATGGAAGTCTTGCCAGTTTTGCGGTGGCCGATGGAAACAACTCCGCGGTAAAACGTTCCTATATACTGGAAGACGGTACGCTGAGTATTCTGGCATACTGTGAGGATTATGTGGGAAATTCCACCAGTTCGCAGATATTCCGCGATATTTTGTCTATTCTCGGCCTCTTCGTAGCAGTTCTGGTGGTGACCATCGCCATCAGTATCTTTATTCTCACCAACTGGCTGAGCGGCGGTATGAAAAAGTCTCTCGTACAGCTTTCCGAGGGCGTCCGCCAGGTGCAGGATGGAAACCTCTCTTACCGCATCCGAAGCAAGAAGAAGGACGAATTGGGAAAAGCTTGCCAGGAATTTGATGAGATGATAGAATATCTCGACCATTCCGTAAAAGAGAGAGAGAAATATGAGGAGGCCAAGAGACAGCTTCTTGCCGGTATCTCCCATGATCTGCGTACGCCGCTGACTTCAATTAAAGCTTATGTGGAAGGGTTACGGGACGGGATCGCCAATACGGAGGAGAAAAAAAGCCGATATTACGACGCCATAAAAATACGGACGGAAGATCTGGAGGAATTGATTGATAATCTCTCTCTTTTTTCACGGTTCGACCGGGGAGAATATCATTATTCTATGGAGAGAATTGATTTTGGTGAATTTGTGAACTCCTTTTTTGAAGAGCATGAGATTGAATTTAAAAATAATAGTCTTTCCCTGAGAAAAATAGACTGGGTGAAGGGAGATATCTTCATACAGGGAGACCGGCAGCAGTTAAAAAGGATATTGGGCAACCTCATAGATAATACTATTAAATACAGAGAAAAACCGGAGTCGGTCATGACGACGGCCCTCTATACGGTAGACGACAGACTTCGCCTGGAACTCTCCGACGATGGGCCGGGTGTACCGGAGGAAGAACGGGATAAGATTTTTGATACTTTTTTCCGGGGGGATAAGGCACGGCAAAACCCGGGCAATGGGAGCGGCCTCGGACTTTCCATCGTGAGAGAAATTATGAAAGGACACGGCGGGCAAATCTGGGCGGAGGAAGGCGTCGGAGGCCAGGGAATCAAATTCGTGATGGAATTTCCTGTTGACAGGGAAGACGCGATGAGCCGGAATCCTGTATTTTAGATGCTGGAGAATTTCTGATTTAAATATTGTATCAGAAGCGGGAAACAGTTAAAATGAATCAGAGAAAGATAATTCGGAAAAAGAGAAGAAAGGAAAGAAGGAGAGAGGCGCATGATGAGAAAAATATTGATTGTGGAGGATGATATTTTAATTGCGGAAATCGAAAGAGATTATCTGGAAATGGAAGATTTTGAAGTGACCATCTGTCAGGACGGACAGGAAGGATTGAAGTTGGCGCTGGAAAATGAATATGATTTAATCCTGCTGGACGTCATGCTGCCGGGAACCAATGGTTTTAGCATTTGCCGCGAGATTCGCAAACAGAAAGATGTGGCGATTATCATGGTGACGGCAAAAAGGGAAGACCTGGATAAAATCAGGGGTCTTGGTCTTGGAGCAGATGATTATATTGTAAAGCCTTTTAGTCCCAGCGAACTGGTGGCCCGGGTGAAGGCACATATTAACATTCACGAGCGTCTGAAGAAAAATAATGAGAGTCCGGGTCGGAAAGCGTTTGAGGAAGGGAGTATTCAAGTCGGTGATTTAAAGATTTTGCCGCTGTCTAGGCAGGTTTTTATCGGCGACAGAGAGGTGGAACTTGCCAATAAGGAATTTGAACTGCTATATTTTTTGGCGTCCAATCCCAATATTGTGTTTTCTAAAGATACCCTCTTCGATCGAATTTGGGGAATGGACGCCATAGGAGACACGGCGACGGTGGCGGTGCATATCAACCGCATCCGAGAAAAAATCGGACCGGGAGAAGAAACGCTCAAGCTGATCGAGACCGTCTGGGGAGCGGGTTATCGGTTCCGGCAGAAATAAAGCTTTTTACTGTAATACTCCAACCCGCATAAGGCAAAGTGTGCTATATCAATGATATTTAGTATAATCTATAGTTTTTAATGCCGTTTTCTGGTATACTAAAAGAAACGGCGGTGAATTCATATGGCAAGAAACAAAAAGTATCATATCAACCTCACAGATAAAGAGCTTAAGCAGTTAAAATCTCTCCTGCGTAAAAGCAGCACTTCAAGAACAGTCCGTTGCAGATGTCAGATTCTTCTTGATATGGATGAATCTCATGGAAAGCTGTATAC
>CAYULX010000055.1:0-13989 GCA_964445535.1 uncultured Eubacterium sp. | reverse complement strand
ACGTATATAGAGAAAGGAAATCTGCCATGAATAAAGCAATCACAGATGAAATAAAGAAAAGACGAACCTTTGCGATTATTTCTCACCCGGACGCCGGAAAGACAACGTTGACGGAAAAGTTCCTTCTGTATGGAGGAGCCATCAACCAGGCGGGATCGGTGAAAGGGAAGGCCACGGCGAAACATGCCGTGTCTGACTGGATGGATATTGAGAAGGAGAGAGGTATCTCGGTCACTTCCTCCGTGCTGCAATTTGAGTATGGCGGATGCTGCATCAATATTCTCGATACGCCAGGACATCAGGATTTCTCCGAGGATACCTACCGGACGCTGATGGCGGCGGATTCCGCCGTCATGGTCATCGACGCTTCCAAGGGTGTGGAGGCCCAGACCAGGAAACTGTTTAAGGTCTGCGCTATGCGCCACATTCCGATCTTTACATTTATCAATAAAATGGACCGGGAGGCGAGGGATACCTTTGATTTGCTCGATGAGATTGAGAAGGAGCTGGGAATCCCGACCTGTCCGGTTAACTGGCCCATCGGTTCCGGAAAACAGTTTGCCGGCGTATATGACCGGGAGAAGAAGGTCATTGATTTATTTGAGAACACCATGAAGGGAACCCGCATGGGAACCATGAAAGAGGTGGCTTTAGACGCGTCGGAAGTGACTTCCTATGTGACGGAAGACGCCCTGGCGCAGCTGCGAGAGGAGATCGAGCTGCTGGACGGCGCCAGCGCGGAATTTGATCAAAGCGAGGTGGATGCGGGACGGCTGTCCCCGGTATTTTTCGGTTCCGCCCTTATGAACTTTGGTGTGGAGACCTTTTTGAATTATTTCCTTGCCATGACAACGCCGCCGCTGCCGAGAATGTCCGACCAGGGACTGATTGACCCAGCGGAGGAAGAAGAGTTTTCTGCCTTTGTGTTTAAAATCCAGGCGAACATGAATAAGGCGCACCGGGATCGCATCGCTTTCATGCGAATCTGTTCCGGCAGGTTCGAGGCGGGCATGGACGCCTTCCATGTGCAGGGAGATAAGAAGGTTCGGCTGGCGCAGCCGCAGCAGATGATGGCCAGCGAGCGGAAGATGATTGAGGAAGCCTATGCGGGTGACATCATCGGTATCTTTGACCCGGGAATTTTCTCCATCGGCGATACTCTCACCACTTCAGACAAAAAGTTTGCCTACGAAGGCATCCCAACCTTTGCGCCGGAACATTTCGCCAGGGTGCGGCAGGTCAATACCATGAAGCGGAAGCAGTTCATCAAAGGCATCAACCAGATTGCCCAGGAGGGAGCCATTCAGATTTTCCAGGAATTTAATACCGGTATGGAAGAGATTATCGTTGGAGTGGTGGGAACCTTGCAGTTTGATGTGCTCAAATACCGCCTGAATCATGAATATAACGTAGAAATCATCATGGAAGGGCTTCCGTATGAATATATTCGCTGGATTGAGAATACGGATATCGATCTGGATAAGATTCGGGGAACTTCCGATATGAAGAAGATTAAAGATCTGAAAGGCCGTCCGCTGCTGCTCTTTATCAATAGCTGGAGCATCGGCATGACGCTTGAAAGAAATGAGGGATTGGAGTTGGCGGAATTTGGACGGTCATAAAAGTAAAAGAGAGGGATATATGTATGGAAAAGAGAACTATCTGGATTGACTGTGACCCGGGGATTGATGATGCCGTTGCCCTTGCCATGGCGGCGGCCAGCCGGGAACAGTTGAACATTTTGGGGATATCCACGGTGGCGGGTAATCAGACCAGCGACCGGGTAACCGGAAACGCGCTGAAACTGGCGTCGTTCTTTGGCATGATGGATGTGCCTGTGGTGCGCGGTTCTCGCGGCCCGCTGGTGCGGGCGGTGGAGCCGGCTGGGAATATCCATGGCGCCACCGGCCTCGGAAACTGTGAACTGCCACAGACTGCCAAACAGACGGCGTCTGAGAGCGGAATCTTTTATATGTATAACCGTATCATGGAGCTGCCTGTCGGAGAGCAGGTTACTTTGGTGCCGACGGGTCCCCTCACGAACATTGCCCTTCTTCTTGGAACGTTTCCCGAAGTGCGGGCGCGCATCGAGAAAATTGTACTCATGGGAGGTTCATCGCAAGGAGGAAATGTGACGCCGGCTGCGGAGTTTAACATCTGGGCGGATCCAGAAGCGGCACAGATGGTTTTTGCCGCGGAACTTCCGACGGTTATGTGCGGACTGGATGTGACGTTGAAAAGTGGTTTGGACAGTGGACAGATTGCGGCGTTGTGCCGCAGTCCCCGGAAGGTGGAGCGTGCCTGCGGCCAGATGTTATCGTTCTATCTGGATACCACCAGGAATGAAGGAGAAGAAAATCTGGTTGCCATCCACGATGCGGTGACTATTCTCTTTCTTACCAATCCGGAACTATTTTCAGGGAGAAAGGTAGAGGTGCGGGTGGACTGTTCCTGGGATGAAAACCGCGGAAGAACGATCTGCACAGAATATCCGGCGGCGGACGAAACTGTGAAACCGGAGAAAACGCCGGTCTATATTCTCAATCAGGTCAATTTTCCGGAATTTCAGAGGATACTTTTGTCAAAGCTTGCGAGTCTGGAATAATGAAGATTGTGAACAGATCCGAATAAAAAGAAGCTGCTGTCCGCGATACTATATCCGGGACAGCGGCTTCACAACAAAAGAGAGAAAAGTATGAAAAAATTTATGAGTCCAAAACGTTTTTCGTTTTGTGATTTATACAATACAGGAAGTGTATGAACAGACTGTGAATTTTAAATCAAAATTTCGTGAAGGATTTCTGAAGAAAATCTGACAGGACGATTTTTTGATAGATTAGGGTAATTTTTTTGGAGACAGGAGGTTGCTATGAAAGAAAAATTATTGATTGTCATTGATATGCAAAAAGATTTTGTCGATGGTGCTTTGGGCACCGCCGAAGCGCAGGCCATTCTGCCGGCGGTGGAAGAAAAAGTAAAAAACTGGCCGGGCAGAGTGATTTTTACGAAGGATACTCACGGAGAGGAGTATCTTGCTACCCAGGAGGGTAGACAGCTTCCGGTGAAACATTGTATAAAAGGTACGGAGGGCTGGCGGCTGGCCGGAGCCCTGGAAGAGATACAGCAGCAGAAGGACTGGCCGGTCTGCGAGAAACCGGCGTTTGGTTCCATGGAGCTGATGGAAATGGTGCGGAATATGCACAGAGAACACCCGCTGGAAAGCATAGAGTGTGTTGGCCTGTGTACGGATATCTGTGTGATTTCCAATGTACTGATATTAAAAGCTGCGCTGCCGGAAGTGCCGGTGTATGTGGATGATGCCTGCTGTGCGGGAACCACTCCGGAGAATCACCGGGCGGCTCTCACGACCATGGCTTGCTGTCAGGTGATGTCGGTGAAGAAGGAACAGTGAGGACGGAAGATAAAGGCTTGGGTACATCGCTTCCTTCCAGCGCCTTGCAGGATGATAAATTATCCTTCGTGAAACAATAAAATAATTAAATGGATTATGCTGAAAGTGAGTGATACAGTACATTAGCCCTCTGCGATTTTCCCTGTCGCGAGATTTGGCAGAATAAAATTCTCATAAGCATAGTCCCAGAGCCGGGAAGATCCTTTGTCGGTTTCTTTATTGCGGTTTAAAATCTGTGATAGACGGATGCCGTGTTCTTCCCAGCTCTTGCCATGGGTGGCGGCATTGAGCATCAGCGGCTGTATATGATCCATGGCGCGGGCAAACCGGGCTTCCGGAGTATCGCCGGCGTCAAATTCTTCCCACCAGGAACGAAGGCGGCTGCCTTGGTCTTCTGGCAGCATTCCGAAAAGACGGTCGGCAGCGGTAGTTTCCCTCTCTTTCTGTGTTTTCTTTCCTTCTTCGTCGTAGGCGTAAGTGTCTCCGGCGTCAATCTCCACCAGATCATGAATGAGAAGCATCCCCATGGTCTTTAAAACGTCAATCTCTTCGTTGGCGTATTCACTTAAAAGGAGAGTCATAATCGCCATATGCCAGGAGTGTTCCGCGTCATTTTCTTTTCGTTTCCCGTCGGACAAATATGTCTGGCGGCCGATAAATTTTTCTTTGTCAATCTCAAGACAGAAAGCCATCTGCTGTGTGAGACGGCTATCGCCGGTATCTTTTTGTTCTGCCGGTATCCTTTGTTCTTGAGCCGGTTTGTTTTGCATTGTTTTATTTTCCATGAAGAGCAATCCTTTCTATACTGATTATCAGAATTTACATAGGTTCACATCATCAGAGATCATATATGTCTGTTTTTCTGACAATATATCATATCTGAAAAATGTATTCAAGGACGGCAGAGAGCGGTACGGGGATATTTATAGATTGCGCCAATAAATAAAAAGCGCTTATATATGGAATCAATTTTTCCTCGCAAGGGGGTTCTGTTATAATGAAATGTAATTGAAGTTGAAAAACTGCAATATTGCAATACATAATTTTGCGTAGAACCCCAGAAATAAACTAAAAAGGAAAGAGGAATTGGAATATGGAACTCAAGAAAAATTTACCGGAGATTTTTGAAGATTTTGCAGAAGGAAGAAAACAGTCGTTTTTGAGTGTAAAGAAGATTAAAGACGCGGGAAAACCGGTCATAGGAATTTTCTGTACCTATTTTCCGCAGGAACTGGCAGTGGCCATGGATGCGGCGGTTGTTTCACTCTGTGCCACCTCTGATGAGACGATTCCGGCAGCGGAGCAGGATCTGCCGAAGAACTTATGTCCACTGATTAAATCAAGCTATGGATTTGGGAAAACAGATAAATGTCCGTACTTCTTTTTCTCCGATTTGGTTGTGGGAGAAACCACCTGTGACGGCAAAAAGAAAATGTATGAATACCTGGGAGAATTTAAGCCGGTACATGTGATGGAGTTGCCAAACTGTCCGACGGAGGACGGCATCGCCATGTATCGTAAAGAGATTATCCGTATGAAAGAAAAGCTGGAAGAGACTTTCGGGATAAGAATCACGGAAGATGACATCCGCCAGGGTATCCATGTCAAAAATGCGGAGAGAAGCGCGATTAAAAAATTATACTCCATCATGAAGGTAGATCCGGCGCCGATATCCGGAACAGATCTTTTAAATACTCTGGTGGGAACCACCTTTAATTTTGACAGGAAAGAGATTCCGGCACAGATGGAGGCATTGATTGATAAAATTAAAAAAGAGGGTGGCGAGAGACCGAAACAGCCAAGAATCCTTATTACCGGCTGTCCGATGGGCGGAGCGACCATGAAAGTGGTGCAGGCGGTAGAAGAAAACGGAGCGACGGTAGTCTGTTACGAAAACTGTACAGGAGTGAAGGCCGTGGAAGAAAACGTGGATGAAAGCCTTCCGGATGTTTACGAAGCGCTGGCAAGAAAGTATGTGAACATCGGCTGTTCCTGCATGACGCCGAACGATAACCGGATTAAACTTCTGAACCGCCTGATCGATGAATACAAGGTGGACGGCGTCATTGATATGGAGCTTCAGGCATGTCATACATACGCAGTGGAGCGACTTCGAATTAAACGTTTTGTCAATGAAGAGAAAAAGATTCCGTACATGAGCCTGGAGACTGATTATTCCCAGGCAGATGTGGGACAGCTTTCCACAAGAATCGCGGCATTTATCGAAATGCTATAATCGCTATAATTAAGAATACATATCGGTTCAGCCATGACGTCTCGGGAACTTACTGTTGATGCATGGCTGAATTTTTTGTTAAAATATGTTATTCTTCACAGAAAGAAGGGGGAAAATAATGTATTACATTGGTATTGATATCGGATCCACAGCCTCCAAAGTCTATGTACTGGGAGATCAAGAGCTGTATTTTGTCTGGCCTACCGGCTGGAGCAGCAAGGAGACGGCAATAAAAATAAAAGAGTATCTGATGAAAAAGGGAATCGACGTGGAGGCGGAAGATTCCGTGGTGGTTGCCACCGGATACGGCCGGGTGGCCGTGGATTATGCGGATAAGGTGGTCACGGAGATTACCTGTCATGGCAGGGGCGGCCGGGAATTATTCGGCGGAGATTGTTTTGTCGTGGATGTGGGCGGTCAGGATACGAAAGTCATTGTCATCGAAAACGGGGCGGTGACGGATTTCCTGATGAATGATAAATGTTCTGCGGGAACCGGAAAGTTTCTGGAAGTGATGGCCAACCGTCTGGGCGTGACCCTGGAAGAACTTTTTGACCTGGCGGAGCAGGGAGAGGTATTGTCCATCAGCTCTCTTTGTACGGTGTTTGCGGAATCGGAGATTATCAGTTATATTGGTGAAGGCCAGCCCCGGGAGAATATTGCTGCCGGCGTGGTGGACTCCGTGGCAAATAAAGTGGTGCAGCTTTGTCAGAAGAAACGGATAGGAAAAAATGTGGTGCTCACCGGAGGCCTGAGCGGCAGCCCCTGCTTTACAAAGATACTGGGAAAGAAGCTTGGAGCAGAGATTACGCCCCGGGAAATGGGACGCTATGCCGGTGCCTGCGGAGCCGCTTTAATCGGAAAAGAAAAGGTGAAAAAACGGCAATAATTTTTGCGTAAAATTTACTGAAATTTCTTATATATGTTGAGTAGATTTTACATTTTCTGTATATACTCAAACAGAAAGGAGGAACATATTTTATTGAAGAAAAATTCTTTTGAACAAAAGAAATTTCTGTTGGAACAGGAATTGAATGAAAGTGGATTAAAGACAATCTATTCGGAAGTAATCTGGGATATCATTTCGGAAATCAATGAAATCAGCCATCGTATTTCCCTGGAATGCGGACGTCAGGTGATGGATAATATCACCTGGAGGATAAAGACTCCGGCGAGCATCGTCTATAAATTAAAAAGAAAGAACAGGGAAATCTCTCTGGACAGCGCTTTGAAAACTTTAAATGATATGGCGGGCATCCGGGTTGTGTGCCCGTTTCAGGATGATGTGTACCGGATGGCGAAGGCAATCCGGAAGATTAAGAGTCTCAAAGTAATTAAAGTAAAAAATTATATCTCTCATCCTAAGTCCAGCGGATACCGGAGCATTCATGTGATTGCCGAAGTGCTTCATAATGAAGAAATCGTGAGGGTGGAGATACAAGTTCGTTCTGTGGCGATGAATTACTGGGCGATTCTGGATCATCAGCTTTTTTATAAAAATGAAAAGAAAGACACGGAAAAGCTCAGAAAAGAATTGAAAGCCTGCGCCATAGATATCGCGGAAATTGACAAGCGCTTTTTAAAATTACGCAAACAGATTGAGAAATTATGAGAATCCGGGAAATCGCATCCTGCGGGATGGGAAATCCGGATTCTTTTTACTTTATAAAAATATTTATTGAAATCCATGTGAAATAATATACGAAAACTTTTCATAGATTTTACATAAGTCGGGTTTTGGACTTTACAAAAGGGTAATAATCTATGGGGGTAGCAAAGGCAAGGCTTTAGAAAACAAAAAGCAAATATATTTCAGTAAAGAGAAGAAAGGAAATTTCATTATGAGAAAGTTTTTAGGTACAGCATTAGTAGTAGCATTATCCGCAGCATGTTTAGCAGGTTGCGGCGGCAACAGTGGAAATGGAAGCGACGGAAACACAGACGGCGGAAGCGCAAGCACTGGCGCCAGCGGAGCAATCAACGTATTATCCAGAGAGGACGGTTCAGGAACAAGGGGAGCGTTCATCGAGCTGTTCGGCATCGAGCAGGAAGATGAGAGCGGCGAGAGTGTTGATATGACAACAGTAGACGCCAGCATCACAAACAGCACAGCCGTTATGATGTCCTCCGTAGCAAATGACACAAACGCAATCGGATACATCTCCCTTGGTTCTTTAAATGATACAGTAAAAGCAGTAAACATTGACGGTGCGGCAGCATCTGTTGAAAACGTTGAGAACGGTTCTTATAAAGTAGTAAGACCATTCAACATCGTCGTACAGGAAGGTCAGACCAACGCGGCAGTTACAGACTTTATAAACTACATCATGAGCGCTGAAGGACAGGCCGTTGTAGAAGAGCAGGGATACATCCCGGTAGGAGATGCGCCAGAATATACAGCAGATACGGCAGCATCGGGAAACATCGTTGTAGGTGGTTCTTCCTCCGTATCTCCGGTTATGGAAGCGATTATCGAAGCTTATGGCGAAGCGAATCCTAACGTAAGCGTTGAGCTTCAGACCACAGATAGTACAACGGGTGTATCTTCCACAGTAGAGGGAACATACGATATCGGTATGGCATCCAGAGAGATTAAAGAGGATGAGCTGGCACAGGGACTTACTCCTACCACAATCGCTCAGGACGGCATTGCAGTTATTGTAAACAATGAAAACAGTGTAACAGACTTAACATCTGATCAGGTTAAGAGCATCTTCACAGGTGAGACCACAGATTGGGCAGACGTTACTTCTGATACAGCGGCTGAAGCAACAACAGCAGCACAGTAAGATAAATTAAGGAGTTAATGACACATGGCAAAATATAAAGAAAAAACAATGGAAATTGTCTTCCTCCTCGCCGCCTGTGTCTCTATCCTTGCTGTCGCATTAATTTGTGTATTCTTATTTGCAAATGGTGTTCCGGCTATGAAGGAAATCGGCTTTGCTGATTTCCTTTTGGGGAGAGAGTGGAGACCGGGAAATGACATTTACGGCATTTTCCCGATGATTCTTGGTAGTATTTATGTAACGGCAGGGGCAATTGTTATCGGAGTTCCGATAGGACTTTTTACAGCAGTTTTTCTGGCAAGGTATTGTCCGGCCGGAATGTATAAAGTACTGAAACCGGGCGTAGAACTTCTGGCTGGTATCCCTTCTGTTGTCTATGGTTTCTTTGGTATGGTGGTTATCGTTCCATTTATCAGAAATAATTTTGGCGGAAGCGGAAGCAGTATTCTGGCTGCGTCCATTCTTCTTGGTATTATGATTCTTCCAACGATCATCAGCCAGTCCGAGGCGTCTATCCGTGCTGTCCCGGAAAGTTATTATGAAGGATCCCTGGCGCTGGGAGCTACCCACGAAAGAAGTGTTTTCTGCACGATTTTACCGGCGGCAAAATCCGGTATTCTGGCAGGTATCATTCTTGGTGTCGGACGTGCGATTGGTGAAACTATGGCGGTAATCATGGTAGCCGGAAATCAGGCGAGAATGCCGGAAGGTATTTTTCAGGGTATCCGTACAATGACTGCCAACATCGTTATCGAGATGGGATATGCGGAAGGTCTTCACAGAGAGGCTCTGATTGCCACAGGCGTTGTGCTTTTCGTCTTTATTCTTCTTATCAACCTGGCGTTTTCCGTTGTGAAGATGCGTGGAGAAAGGAATTAATTCATGGCTACTTTAGATAATATTGGAGAAAATGTAAATGAAATCATACCGGAAAACATGAATGCCATGAACCGCCAGTCCTTAAAAGACAGATTTGCTTCTTATAAGAGAACACCAGGTTCTCTTATTGTCATGATACTGGTACTTCTGGCAGCGGCAATCACAACGGTTGTTCTGGTATATCTTCTTTTTTACATTCTGGTAAACGGTATCCCGTATCTGAATGCGGATTTATTCTCATGGGAGTACACCTCAGAAAATGTATCTGTGGTTCCTGCCATGATTAATACGGTCATTATGGCCGTGATTTCTCTGGTTTTTGCGATTCCGTTCGGAGTTGGTTCTGCTATCTATCTTGTGGAGTATGCGAAAAAGGGAAATAAACTGGTAAAAGTAGTGCGTGTTACCGCAGAAACACTGACAGGTATTCCATCTATCGTATATGGTCTGTTTGGTATGCTTTTCTTTGTAACCGCCCTTCACTGGAGATTCTCCATTTTGGCAGGCGCCTGTACACTGGCGATCATGGTTCTGCCGGTTATTTTAAGAACCACTGAGGAAGCGCTGATGGCAGTTCCAGATTCTTTCCGGGAAGGAAGTTTCGGCCTTGGCGCTGGAAAGCTTCGTACCATATTTAAAATCATTCTTCCGTCCGCAGTACCTGGAATTCTTTCCGGTATTATTCTTTCCATCGGAAGAATCGTCGGCGAGACAGCCGCGTTGATGTACACAGCAGGTACAGTAGCAGCGATTCCGGACAGTCTGTTCTCTTCAGGAAGAACCCTTGCCGTACACATGTATGTGCTGGCCAGCGAAGGTCTTCATGTAGATCAGGCTTATGCGACAGCCGTTGTATTACTTATACTGGTTATTTTGATAAATGCGTTATCCTCATTCCTGGCGAAGAAAATTCAGAAGGCATAACGTAGAAAGTTGGAAGGAGTGGAACTTTGAGCACTGCAAAAATGGCGATTGAAGGTCTGGATTTATACTACGGCCAGTTTCATGCGTTAAAAGATATGAACCTGGATATCTACGCCAATGAAATCACGGCGTTTATCGGACCATCAGGATGCGGAAAATCTACATTATTAAGATCATTAAACAGAATGAACGATTTGGTAGAGGGATGTAAAATTACCGGAAAGGTAACCCTCGATAATACAGACATATATAGAGAATTCGATGTAAACCTTTTAAGAAAAAGAGTCGGAATGGTATTCCAGAAACCAAACCCGTTCCCGATGAGTGTTTATGATAATATCGCTTACGGACCGAGAACCCACGGTATCCGTTCCAAAGCAAAACTGGACGCTATTGTGGAAGATTCTCTCCGCAAAGCGGCAATCTGGGATGAATTGAAAGACAGATTAAAAAAGAGCGCCCTGGGCCTGTCCGGCGGACAACAGCAGAGACTTTGTATTGCCCGTGCACTGGCCGTTCAGCCGGAAGTACTTTTGATGGATGAGCCGACTTCAGCTCTTGACCCGATTTCAACGATCAAAATAGAAGAACTTGCCATGGATCTGAAAAAAGATTACACCATCGTAATGGTTACACATAACATGCAACAGGCAACCCGTGTTTCTGATAAGACCGTGTTCTTCCTCCTGGGAGAGATTATTGAAAGCGGAAAAACAGAGGAACTGTTCTCCATGCCGAAAGATAAGAGAACAGAGGACTACATTACAGGAAGGTTTGGTTGATTATGCGTATTCATTTTGACGAACAACTGGAGCAGTTGAATAAAGAAATTATCAATATGGGAACTCTGGTCGAGCAGGCTATCGGAATGGCCATCGAAGCCCTGATTCAGCAGGATGTGGACAAAGCCCACCAGGCCATGGAGTCTGACGAGGAGATTGACGCCAAAGAAAAGACAATTGAGAATCTCTGTCTTCGTCTGCTTCTTCAGCAGCAGCCGGTGGCAAAGGATCTCCGTGTGATTTCTGCAGCCTTAAAAATGATTACCGATATGGAAAGAATCGGCGATCATGCCACAGATATTTCCGAACTGGCTATCGTACTTACAGATCTGCCGCACATTGGACAGCTTACCCACATCGAGCGTATGGCTAAAGAGACCATGGTAATGTTAATTCAGGGTCTGGAAGCCTATGTGGAAAGAAATTACGACAAGGCGGAGGAAGTCATCGCACATGATGATGTTATCGATGATCTGTTTGTTCAGGTAAAGCAGGAACTGATTGATATTATCCAGAAAGATTCCAATTGTGCCAACCAGGCAGCAGACTTGCTCATGGTTGCCAAATATTTTGAGAGAATCGGCGATCACGCGACAAACATTGCTGAATGGGCGATTTTCTCCATCACAGGCAAACATGAATAATTCGGCGGATTCCAGCGGGAATTCGACCGGAATAAAAAAACACAAAATTATTATTGGGGACTGGTGTGACTGCGGTCATTCAGTCTTCTTCTGCTATTATCTGACAAAAACCGAAAAAGGAAAAAACAGACGAAAAAGGCAAAAGAGATAAAGTTTCTTGTCTTTACGTCTTTTACGAGATATAATAAAACACAGCCTGCGGGCGTGATACCGCCCGCCAGACAGCTACGATATCTGTCTGTAACCCGAAACAAAAGAAGGATGAGATTATGGCAATAATTTATGTAGTGGAAGATGATACGAATATTCAGGAAATCGAAGCGATCGCATTAAAGAACAGCGGACATAAAGTATATACATTTGATGATGCGGCACATTTTTATAAGAAGATAAAGGAAAAAGTACCGGATCTGGCGATTCTTGATGTGATGCTTCCGGATGAAGACGGTTATGAGATTGTGAAAAAGATTCGTCAGAATCCAATCACAAAGAAGATGCCGGTCATCATGGTAACGGCAAAAACCTCAGAGATTGACATGGTCAGGGGTCTTGACATCGGGGCAGATGATTACATTAAGAAACCGTTCTCGATTATCGAATTTATTACGAGAGTGAAGGCGGTGCTGCGCCGGACGGTAGAGCAGTCAGAGAATAAATTTATGACCATCGGCGATGTGTTTCTGGATGATGAACGTCATATGGCTTATTCCCAAAATGAAGCCGTGGAGCTTACATACAAAGAATATGAACTTCTTAAATTGTTAATGCGGAATGCCGGTATCGTCATGACAAGAGAGATGATCATGCAGCGTGTCTGGGATACCGAGTTTGAAGGAGAGTCAAGAACTGTTGACATGCATATCAAAACTCTCCGGAAAAAGCTGGGAGAAAACGGTTCCCATATCAAGACTGTCCGCAATGTTGGTTATGTGATGGAATAAGCGAGACATTTTTGCGAAAATTATAATAATTTAGGGTGGTATATGAAAAGGAAAATTAATTTACAGTTTATCGGTATATCAGTGCTGGCAATTGTAATCACAATGCTTGTTATGTTTCGCATCTTTTGCGATGTGTACAGAGAACAGGTAAAAGAAGACCTGGCGACAGTGGCGCATACTCTGAGTGAGGCCCATATTTTTCAGGAAGATAATCAGACCGGGTATTCTTTTGACTCTTCATATCTGCGGGTTACCTGGATTGGCGCCGATGGAAAGGTTCTCTATGACAACAGCGCCGATGAGAACAGGATGGAGAACCATGCGGAAAGACCGGAAGTTGTGGAGGCATTTCGCAGTGGTTCCGGGGAATCCGTCCGGGAATCAGAGACCATGAACCAAAGTACTTACTATTATGCGTTGCGTCTTGATGACGGCTCGGTACTTAGAGTTTCCAAAGACGAGGAGAATGTCTGGAGTATTGCCAACAATATGATTCCCGCTATTGCGGTCATGATGCTGTTTATGATTATCCTGTGTATTATTCTGGCCAGATTTTTTACGCGGAGCATCATCGCGCCGATCGAAGAGATGGCGGTGAACATTGATGATTACACCATCGCGCCGGCTTATAAGGAATTGGTGCCTTTCGCGCAGCTCATAAGAAAACAGCACGCGGATATTTTAGGAGCCGCCAAGATGCGGCAGGATTTCACGGCAAATGTATCCCATGAATTAAAGACGCCGCTGACAGCAATTTCCGGGTACGCGGAGCTCATGGAAAATGGAATGGTGGGCCACGAAGAGGTCGCTACGTTTTCTGCCAAAATCCGTGAGAATGTGGAACGGCTGTTGTCGCTGATCAACGACACCATCCGGCTCTCAGAGCTTGATAACGGCGCGGCCCAGGATAACGCCATGGAGACCTTTGACTTAAATGAACTGGCGGAGCGCTGCGTGGAGAACCTGAAAATGTATGCCCGCAAGCATGAGGTGATCATCTCCTGCATCGGGGTGTCCGCCTGCATCACCGGCAGCAGGGAGATGATCGGCGAGCTCATTGATAATCTCTGCAACAACGCGATTCGCTATAACAATCAGAACGGAAGTGTTCTGGTGGAGGTGGGCGTCCGGGAAGGACATGCCTTCCTGCGGGTGAAAGATACGGGAATCGGCATACCGAAGGAGCACCAGGAGAGAGTATTTGAGCGTTTCTACCGGGTGGATAAAAGCCGCTCCAAACAGACGGGAGGAACCGGACTGGGACTTGCCATCGTAAAACATATCGTGGCACTCCACAATGCGTCTCTTTCGCTGGAGAGTGAAGAAGGCAAGGGAACCGAGATTACGGTGACATTCTAAAGCGGAGAAAGATGAGCTTGAAT
>CAYULX010000054.1:0-14789 GCA_964445535.1 uncultured Eubacterium sp. | reverse complement strand
GTTGCCGACTCCATAAAACATACAGCCGATACCATGTCCTCTTTTTATCATAATTCACCCTCCGAAAAATCCATAACTTCTCGTGCTTTTTTTATTGCTGCTTCCAGAGTCTCCTTAAATCCGACGCTCTCCGTAAGAATCTGTCCTGTCGGAAGCTCACACCCCACTTCCTGAGCGTTAATCATACGGATATCAAATTTGCTCATTCCAAGCTTGTCGGCGATGGCATTCATCTGTCCTTCATGGCACACAGCCGCCTGCGGAACACCAAATCCCCGGAAAGCACCGCTCATTGGATTATTTGTATATACAAATGTAGCATCCACCCGCACGTTCGGCGCCACATAAGGGCCTACCGCATGAACCGGAGCGCGTCCGATTACCGCCGGGCCATAGGAAGCGTAAGCGCCGGTGTCTCCATACATGAGGATATCTGCTGCCAAAATCTTTCCGTCTTTCGTGGCTCCGGTCTTTGCTTTCATAATCATCGGATGCCGTTTAGAAGATACCGTGGTGGATTCTTTCCTGCTTCGCACTATCTTCACCGGACGTCTCGTGTAATAGGTAAGCAACGCACAGTGAAGCTGCACACTGATATCCAGCTTACCTCCGAAACCACCGCCGGTGGTTGCCTGTCTTACGCGGACACTGTTGGCAGGAACCCCCAACAGTACCGCCACTTCTCCCCTATCATAATGAGGATTCTGGGTGGAAGCCAGAACAGTCAACATACCGTCGTCATCAATATATCCGACACCCGCATCTGGTTCAATAAACATATGGGACAGCCGGTGGGTCGAATAGGTATTTTCTACAATTACGTCACATTTCTCAAAAGCGGCATCCACATCGCCATGTTCCAGATGTTTTTGTGCATGGATATTGGTTTCTCCATGAACAATCGGCGCATCCGGTTCCAGTGCCCGCTCGATGGTGAAAATCGGCTCAATCTCTTCATATTCCACCTCGATGGCTTCCAGCGCCTCCGCCACAATCTCCTGGGTCTCCGCAGCCACCACCGCAATGGCGTCCCCGTAACGGCGAACTTTATCATCCACCAGACAAGGCTCATCTTTCACGATAATTCCAAAACGATTTTTTCCCGGAATCGCCGTATGGTCAAGGACACAGGCAACTCCCGGAATCTTTCTTGCTTTTTCCAGATTCAGTTTCTTTATATACGCATGAGGAACCGTGCTCCGGAACACTCCGCCGTAAAGCATATTCGGCATCTCGTAATCGCCGGCATATTTGGCGGTTCCCAGAACCTTTTCCAGAGAATCCACCTTTACCGGACTTTTTCCAAGGACATTATAATTTTTTCCCATTTTCTATGCCTCCTTTGCTTTCCTCATAATCTGCGCTGCCAGTTCCACTGCCTCATGTATTTTTGTATAACCGGTACAACGACAGAGATTTCCGGACATGTACAAACGAATTTCCTCATCAGTCGGATCTGGATTCTTCATCAGAAGGGATTTGGCTGTCAGCAGCATTCCTGGAATACAATATCCACATTGCACAGCTCCCGCTTCCATAAATGCGATCTGAACCGGATCCAGTTTGTCTCCGTCGGCAAGACCTTCCACCGTCATGATATCAGCGCCGTCAGCCTGTCCGGCCAGCATACAGCAACTTGTGACCGGCTCACCGTTATAAAGTACGGTACAGGCACCACACTCACCCTCACTGCAGCCTTCCTTTACACTTTTCAGGCCCAGGTCGTCCCGCAGCATATCAAGCAACCGTTTATTCGGATTAATCGCCAACGTTTGTTTTTCACCGTTTACTGTCAGATTTACCGTTATTTTTTTCATTGGATACCTCCCATGGTCGCCGTAAGGCGGCTCATAATTTTCTCAAAATTCTCACGGAACACACCCTGAATGGCTTCCTTCTTATAAATGACAGAAGGACGGGTTTTGGCGCTCTCGTATACGATGTCGTGAATGACAGGCAGCGTCGCCAGCATGTTATCCATTGTGAGTTTTTTTCCAATCAGCATATCTTCCGCACCTTTTAAACGGAGCGGATAGCGGGCCTGGGCGCCGGCTCTCATGGAACATTCCTGGCAGATGCCGTTTTCATCCGCCCGAACCGCCATGCCGCATCCAAGGACAGAGATTGCAAGAGCCTTCCTTTTTCCCAATTTCCGGAAAGTGGAGGCACAATATTTATCCGGTTTTTTAAAATATATCTCACTCAGAAGCTCGTTGTTTTTGATGGCATTTCTTCGCTGATATCCCTCCCCGTCCAGGAAATCCTGAATGGACATCTCTCTTGTGCCGTCTACGCTCTTTAAAACCACAGTGGCTCCTAGAGTAACCATGGCACACAGACCGTCGCCCGCCACGGAAGATGTCACCACATTTCCTCCGATAGTACCGAGATTACGGATCTGCGGGGACCCGACACTGGCGCAGGCTTCCGCCAGAACATGTACATTTTCTTTAATATATGGATGATCCGCAATCGCTGCATGGGTGGTGATGGCGCCGATGCGGACAAATTCATCGTCCACCCGGATGTAATCCAGCTCTTTAAGCTTTGTCACATCCAAAGCCACTGCCGGATGAATCGTTCTCTCGTTAAATTCCAAAACCACATCCGTTCCGCCGGCAACAATCTCTCTGGATTCTTTATACTGATCCAGAAGAGAGAGAAACTCTTCCACCATGCGCGGTGCATAAAAATCAAATTCTCTCATATTTTTACCTTTCTACACTGCTTCCTGTGTGATTATTTTGATTTTTTTCATTATCAGTGCAAATCTCTTTTTCAATATAAATACTTTATATCTGAAATCTATATTTACGCCCCTGGATATCTGCTGCTAGCTTCATGAGATTTCCTTTTTGATGCTGGCGAAGGGTCTCTTTCTCTATCTGCGCAAGTCCTTGGGCGATTTCTTCCTCTGTCAGCCTTCCCACTGCTTTCACAATTGTCAGATCCGCGATATCACTGCCCGAATCTTCCTCTCCCGCCAGGGCGGTCAGCACTCGCTCCGACTCTACATAGGAACAATTGGCAATGTGCGTGGCACAAGCGTCCGCCTGAATACAGCGTCTGGAAAATACCGTGACGCTGTTAGCAACTCCCCTTGTCAGGCTCCTTCCGCCAAGTCCGCTGGTGCAGACTCCGCCAATGCCGTCTGTTCCTCTGATTTCAACTACTTCGTCAATTTTTCCATTTCCGATATCCGAGACAATCCCCATCCGTATCTTTTGATCTTCTTTCATCCGGACGGCAATATCTCCTCCATTATTAGCAACAACCAAATCCGCGCCTCTCTCGTAAATCCAGTCAGCCACCGTATCGGAAACTGCTCCTGCTACCGTAGCCATGGGGGTCAGAGTCGGTTCTTCCACCGTCAGAACAGCCTGGTACATTTTCTTTCCCAGCTCTGAAAGCGGCTGACTGCCGCCATGGTTCATGGCTCCCGCCATTCCCGGATATAACCGAAGGAACGGCAGGTCGCGGGACAGTTCCCCGAGGATTTTTTCCACCACCGGAAAACTTTCCACACAAAGGTCCGGTATCATTTTTCCGTCCTTTTTTGCCATAAGAACCATGGAGACGGGACCGTAATCAAAAAACACCTTCCCATCCTGCAGAATCCTTACAGGAGCATCTTCTTTATTTATATTCTGATACATCTTTAATACAGTCCATGTGGCCGCCGATTGCTTCATAGTCTTCGCGTGTCATAGTGTATTCCACCGGACATACGGTTGCCGGTGTCGGAACCCAGGTAAATCCTTTTGCGACACATTTTGCTGTGTCAACCAGGAAGTTGATGCCGCCGCCCGGGTATACAAAAGCCGGGGCGCCTCCTATGGTCAGATGTGCTTTTCCGGCATGTACTGCCTCGGTAATCGCCAATGGTTTGCTGCATACACCTCCACGGGCGCTTCCGCCGGTTCCGCCGGAATAAAGTACAGATGTCGTGGACTCCTGGCAAGAATTGTTGATATCATCCACCAGTGCCTGTGCTTTTTCCGTCATCGGAATCTCTTTTACATCTCCGTCTTCCTGTATTTCAAAGAGCGCATAAATCTCTCCTGTCGTGTTGGTTACGAGAATCTGCTGTCCTGCCTTCGCGATGGACATATCAATGCTCTTTATGGCGTCTCTCGGAGATTGCAGGGAGGTTCCTCCAATACCATCGCCATGTTCACCAAAATATCTTCCTCTGGAACTTTTTGTCGCGTTTGGAGTCACTCCGCTCCATGTCATTCCCACTGCTTCTCCAGCAAGATGCTCTGTAAACAATCCAATGACATGGTGGTCAATAACGATACACTCATCAACTGCTTCCTTCATTTTTGCAGCGTAGAGACCTACCGTCGCGCTTCCACAGCCGATTCTCATCTTCTTTTCCTGTATGCCATTGATAACAGGAGCTTTGCCCTGCTGTACCGTCATTTTAATCTTTTTATCCACAGTCAGCGTAACTTCTTCCCCGTTGGCCAGCTCCACGATGGTTTTCGCGGTGATAAATCCATTATTACCGTCTGTGAGCCGGTTGGAACCTCCGACTGCAATCATTTTGGAACCGTAATCTTCCGTATGTACCATGCCGACCGGTTTATTATCTCTATATACGGTTGCTCCTTCTTCTCCAATATAGGTATTGGTATCCAGCTTCAGAATGACTCCGCTGTAACTGAGAGGAGCCTCTGTGACAACAGTTACGACATCCACTCCATCCCGGCATTCCTGTACGATATGTGGCGCCGGCTTGATACAAGGATAATTGGTACCAGCTCCCACTGCAGTGATAATCGGATGGCGAATTACCTCGGCCTCCTCAATCTGCGGCTTGGCATTCACTTCAAGCTTACGGTTGCGAACCAGTCTGCCGCCTTCATTGGTATATCTCTTACAGGCTCCGGTACTTCCTACCGGCACCTTACATTGTATCGGACAGGAGCTGCATTGTATCACATCATCCTTCATCTGCCCGGTTTCAATGGATCCAAATGGACAGACTCTAATACAGATTCTGCATTCTACGCAACGGTATGAAATTGTCACGGATGCTATTTTTTTTCCATCCTTTGCCACATCAATGGCGCCTATCGGACAATTTTTCACACACATCTGACACTTTTTACAGGTCTCCGGATTAATTTTAAACATTTTATCACCTCTGCTCTTTATTTCACCACACACATCCGTCAATCTAACGAAAAACGGATATAAACAAACAAATTTTCTATTGATTTTATTATAAATTCACTTTATTCTTTTCACCAATATATCTTCCGCTCTGTTTTTTCAAAAACAATATACAAAAGCTATCATAAACCACAGAACACAGAAGGGGTACCGGAAATAATTCCCAGCACCCCTGCCTGTATCGCGTAAATTTCCCGCCGGTTCACATATTTCATTTCGTAGATGAAATATATATGATACCAAATATATTTTGATAGGAGATTATTTTTCTTTTACTTTATAAAATCTCTTATGCCCTTTATTCAGCATCTCAAAGAATTCTCTGGAATCCTCCGGATCCTGTTTAGTCAAGAAGCTGACAACAATCATCGTGATTGTTGAACCCAGTACGCCAAATGCTCCGTACCAGTTGTCTCCCATATTCCATACGAAATAGGTCAAAAGAACAAGGATTGTTCCCACAATGGCAGATACGATGGCCGCCTGCTTCGTTGCCCGTTTCCAGTAAATACCAAAAAGAAGAATCGGGAACAGAGGCATAACGATGGCAATGGAGAACATGATCAGCGTAAAGATCAATCCTGGAGGATTAATCGCCAGAATCGTACTTCCGATACCAATGACAAGAACGATCACACGGATAAACATATTCTCATTTTTCTTATTGATATTTACATGGAAAGTCTTCTCCAATAAGTCTTTTTTCACAATAGCAGAAGCCACGCTCAAGAACGCATTGGAAGTTGACAGACCTACGGCTGTCGCACCGATGAAGAAACCTACCATGAGTACTTTCGCCAGTATTGGATTGAAGTTTAATACAAAGTTCTTAACCATATACGGGATAATCAACTCTGTCTCGGAGCTTGACAGTCCCGGCGCCAGAGAGAGACCAATAAGACCGATTAACATGGTTCCTGTCCATACAATTGCCTGTAAAATCGGAGCGTAGAAGGAAAGTCTTCTCTGAGTCTTTAAATTATCCCCAAAATACCCGGAACGTACAAATACATGTGGAAGCATGATAGTCCATCCAATGGCACAGGAGAATGGATATCCGAAACGGAACGCATAACTTGCACCGCCGCTAGAGCCAGGATAGGAAAACCACTCTGGGGTTGTCTCAAACAGGTGGCTGACCGCATTTGGCAGTGAGCCGCCGAAACCAACAATCAGACAGCAGATTACAATCACCCACAGCAGCACAATAAACACGATGCCCTGAACGGTATCTGCCATGGCTGCGGATTTAACACCGCCGACACAGACAAAAATTGTCATAATCAGGCCGACAACAATAACAGCCATAGAATAAGAGATATTTCCATCTGTAGCATACTGTGCGCCGTTGGCGATAGCTACAATAACGGATGTAACATACGGCACGGAAGCCGCCAGGAAAATCAGTCCGAGAATCGCTCTTAATGCCGGAGATTTAAAACGCTCGTCATAGAAGTCCGCCGGAGTCTCATAAGAATCCCCATCTCTCCTGTTTCTTTCTCTGTTGACAATCCAAACTTTATTCATGGAGAAATGCGCTACAATCGGAAATAACGCAATATAACTCATCTCTGCAATCCAATAGCCAATACCATTACGGTAGTAAGCGCCAGGACCGGCAAAGAATACCCATGTACTCATCAAGGAAGCGATATAAGTCATGATAAGCACCGGAGCCGGCACCTTTGCCGTATTCAGGTTTCCAACCGTTGATTTCTTTTTCTCTGATATGGTGACATAAATGGCGACTGCCATAAGAAAGACCATATATAGGGCAAACGCAATCCAGATTGTGGTTGAACTTAACATATACTATTCATCTCCTTCCTCTTCTGCATCTTCATTTAAACTTTGTGCCTTATAAGTTTTAGCCATCCCCACATAACTGGCCACCCAGATTCCTCCCACGAGAATCAGTCCGGATACCAGACAGGCTGTAATATCACCGTATGCCGGGAAACCTGGAATATTGTACAAAACAAATAAAATTACAATAACTGCCAGCCATATTTTTTCGCATTTTGTAATTACCATACTTTTTCCTCTCTTTCATTCCGGCAGCGTAAAACTGCCTTTATATGACGATAAAACATACCGAATGCCTTCCGTGTGACATCGTCTGTTTTAAGGAATGGGGCAGGTGTAATCCTCATTTTCTGAACCACGCTGCCCCACTCTCTTTGCTTTTTTAATTTTAAAACACCCGTTTAACTTTCGGCGTTAATAAAATTCTTGTTTCACCTTTTTTATTATAGATTTGATTTTATTATGGTTGTTCAATTATTCTCCTGGCGGAAAACTTACAGTGAATTAGTGTACGCTGAGCGCTTTTGTCGCCTCGTCACAGATCTTATCGATCATTGCCGCCATTTCATCACTTACGCCATACACATCGTCGGCAGCCATAATTTCATGGAACTTTTCTTCTGCTTTCTGTAACAAGCTCTTACTTCCTGCTCTTTGCCACTGCACTACTCCTTCTCTGTTGAACATATCCGGACGATGTGGTTCTTCATAATGTCTCATAGTATGTTCGCTCATTAGATAACTGAAAGAAGGATCTTTATCAATACCTGCAATAACCTCATCCCAGTCAAACGCTTCATCATCAACAGCAAGTCCGGCGCGCTCTCTTCTCGCGATTCCGAAAATTTCGTTGTCAATAATCAACTGAACCGGGCTGATAGTCTTTGCAGTCTCAAGCTGTCCTGCGCCGCCTAAAATAGAAGCTGCGGACAGACCCATGGAGTCAATCAGGTTGGTTCTCTCAATAAAGTTCTGTTCATCCAGTGTAACAGAGTCTGTTCCTGTGCCATAGGAATGCGCACGGATGTTGTATCCATTCTCAAAGAATTCCATAGCAATGCTTCTTGCTGTGGTAATTTCTGTATTGGACTGTAATGTATAGGTAGATACCATGTCCATGGAGAATAACAACGGAGTAGCGATTACCGGCAATCCCGGGCAAAGAAGCTCCAGCATAATAATCTGAGCAAGTACTTCTGCACAGGCAATAAACGCAGTACCTACTGCGGTTACTGGAGTGTTCGCTCCGGCCGTCGGAAGGGAACATGGCTGAACCGGAACACCTTCCAAAGCAGCTCTCCACAGAATCTCCGCATCCATGTGTTTGTATGTCAGACATGGCACGGAACAGGAAATCAGAGAGATGATCGGTTTCTCTCTTAATGCATCAGCGCCGCCCGCAAAAGCCTGTGCCAATTCAATTAAGTATTTTACGTTATCTGCCTCATAAGGCTGTACCCAGATATGTTTTGCAGAATGTTTTAATGCTTCTGCCAGTGTCCAGACGTCAACGGCGTCCTCACTTACATATTCGCCGGAGGTAGATGGAAGTGTAACGAAGTCTAACTGATCCATAACGTTACAAATCTTATACCACTCTACAACCTCTTCCGGTTTTACATAATGTGTCTGGTTATCGATGGTTCTGTAATTAGGAGCTCCGGTATTGGTACGAGTGTAGAAATCTCCAGTAGGATTCGGGAACTTGAGGTCATATTTACCGCTCGGAGAATATAAAGTAAATTCTGCCGGAACTGCAGCCAGAGCTTTATCAATTCCTTCTTTAGTAAACTTCACATCTTTATTTTCCATGTCAACTACGCAGCCTTTTTCAGCCAACGCCGATAACATCTCATCATGATCCAAGTGAACGCCTCTCTCAATTAAGAGCTGTTCTGCTCTGTCTTTCATATGCTGTAATTCCTGCTCGGACATTACAGTATACTGAACTCTTTTTTTCATTTATGTCACCTTCCTCGATACTTAATTATTTAGTTATCAGATAATCTTTTGCCCATTTAGCAGCTTCTGCTGCATCCGCTGTGAACGCGTCGGCGTTAATCTTCTCTGCCCATTCCTGCGTTACAGGAGCACCGCCGACCATAACCTTCACCTGATCGCGAACGCCTGCTTCTTCCAGCGCTTTGATAGTACGTCCCTGCTCGTTCATTGTAGTTGTAAGAAGAGCGGACATAACAACGATATCCGGATTGTATTCTTTAATAGCTTCGATATATTTCTCAGCAGGAACATTGGCTCCCAGGTCGATTACATTAATGTTGGCGCTTCTCATCATAAGACATACCAGATTCTTTCCGATATCATGAAGGTCGCCCTTTACCGTAGCGACAACGGCTGTTCCAATAGAGGTATCTCCTTTTCCTTCCAGGAGAGGTTTGATCACATCTACGCCGGCGTTCATCGCTTTTGCGGCAATCAATACGTTAGGAACGAAAATCTGTCCTTTGGCAAATTTATCGCCAATTTCATTGATACCAGGCATTAAGCCTTCATTCAGGATAACCTGAGGGTCCACATTCTGCTGTACGGCTTCTTCCACCTTGCCGGTGATATTTTTCACATCACCTTTGATGACCAGATCTGTAAGTTCTTTTAAAATTGTCATGTTAAAAATCCTCCGTTTTTATTTTTTTAAACAAGTGTTTTTTGTTGTTATTATTATAAAGTAACAATCGTCTTATTTCTATTCGGAATCTTTCTTCTTTTATTAAAATACCAATATTCTTCCATTTTCAAAAAATATCACTTTATTAATTACAATTATTTTTGTTTTTTTTAGTAGTATTTTTTTCGTTTCTTAACTTTTTAACTAAAACAAGGTGTAAAAAACAACTTTTTGCACCGTTTTCCAATATTTCTTTATTCAATTAATCATGTGCCGTTTTTTATTGTCTTATATTTATAAAATTCAGCCCTTCTTTTGTGTATCTTTCCAAATATGTTTCTCGATTTTTATACAAAATCACAAAAGCTAATGTTTGAGCCTCACCTCTTTTTCAAAGTATTTTCCGGCTGCTTCAATCACCAGGGAGACAATGCGGATTCCCACGGAAGAAATGATAACCAGATTAGTTTCCGCCACACTGACCGGCCATTGCCGGATTGCCGCATAGGTTCCCACGGCGCTGACTTCTCTCGTCCCGCCGCAGACCTTCACAAACCCCTTCACCCGATAAGTGGACGGCGTAATTTCATCTAGGAACTGCTTCAGCTTCTCTTCCGTAATCTCTTCATCGGTCACCAGTGTCACCGTCTTCGGCCTCGTCTGCTCCGTATTGGTGGTTTCCTGCGCCTTCCGCTCTCCTTCTTTCTTTCCGGAGAGAATCTCCTCCATGGAAACCTGTCCATAGGTGGTCTTAAATATATCTGTATCCGGATTCAGTTCTCGGATTTTTTCCACCACTTCCTGTATCTGTTCTTCTGTGGCTAGATCCGTCTTATTGATAATCACCGCGCGGCTGTATTCTACCTGTCGGCTCAATGCCGGAAGCACTTTCACATATTTCAGAAAATATACCGCATCCGCCAGGCAGACCGAGCCGCAATATTCATATTGATTTTCTGTATGCTTCCGGATACCTTCCAATATGGCAGAAATACTCGCCGGGTCCGCCAGACCGGACGCCTCAATAAATGCATATTCTATATCTTTTTTTGACAATGCAATCAGGGCATCCACAAACTTATCTTTAATACAGACACAGAAGATGGAACCATTGGTCAGTTCTATCATATCCATATCGTCATCTTGTTTATGTACCAGCGCGCCGTCTATGCCCGTCTCGCTGAATTCATTGACGATGAGTCCGATTTTTCTGTCCTTGTATTCTTCCAGAATATGATTGAGAAACGTGGTCTTTCCCGCGCCCAGAAAGCCCGTTAATAATACTAATTTTATCATATTGTCCTCCTCTTCCCGGTTTCATTTCGCTTCATCCTGATACGTCGATTCGCCGTATCAGGACAGATTCCATTCCGACTGTTTGCGGACAGATTCCCGCGGTTCGATTGATTCAATCTTTGCATGATTCCTTTTAATTCTGTCTTTCCATGTCTCATTGGAAGTTCATGTTCATGATATATAATTCCATGAAGTTCGGATTGTCCGCCAGCTCGATGTGGGTGCTTTTGGCCGGTATATTTTGTAGTTTCCGGCGGCAACCGGAGTCCAGCAGCAGAGATTGTACGCCTTTTCCGGCTCCGTTGCCGATGGAGATGATTTTTTCTCTGGCCACCGGAGGCAACAGACCAATGGACAGGGCGTTGTCAATGTCAATATAATTTCCAAAAGCGCCCGCCAGAACAAGGGCGTCCACATCGTCCGGTGTAATACCATATTCAGCGAGGAGGGTCATACAGCCGGAATAGATGGAGCTTTTGGCAAGCTGTATCTGCCGGATATCCTGCTGACAGAGGTACACCGGTTTGGCACCGGTTTTATCGGCCATACCGCTTTCGTTCGATCCGCCAGCTTTATCAGCCGCGTCGCCTTCGTCTATGGCAGCATCTGTAACGTTGGTAAAGTAAAAGGCCAGATTATATTGTTCCACTTCCTGCAGTCTTTTGCAAAGGCCGCTGCCTGGGTGCGTTTTTTCGTATTCTTCCGCGGACAGCAGGGTGCCGGCATCGTCGATGAGCCCGACTTTTCTTAGTTCCGCCACAGCGTCAATGATGGCCGAGCCGCAGAGTCCCTGCGGGGAAGCGTTGCCGATGACTTTCAGTTTTACCTCATCGCCTTCGATAGATATTTTTTCAATGGCTCCCACAGTTCCCCGCATACCGCAGGCAATATTTCCACCCTCCAGTGCCGGTCCGCAGGCAGTAGAGGAAATCAGAAATCCATTATGATTTCCTACGCCGATCTCTCCATTGGTTCCCAAATCGACCATGATGTATTTTTTATCATCTTCTTCCAGAGTGAGAAGAACGGAAGCCGTATCCGCTCCCACAAATCCTCCCAGCAGCGGAAGAAATTCAACGACGCCTTCCGGTGCGCAGTGCATTTGCGCCTCTTTTCCGGTGCTGACCACCGGCTCCGCTGTAATATTGGCAAACGGGCTGACTCCCAGATTCGCCGGATTCAGTCCATAAAATAAATGCTGCATGGTACTGTTTCCACAGATAACCATATGATAAATATTTCCTTTTAGTTTTGGTTCCTCCTGCATTGCTTCGTCTAGCATCTCATTGATGGTTTCATGAATGAGCCGCTGCAATTCCTGCAGATTCTTCGGACTTTCCTGTGCAAATACATTTCTTGCTATGACGTCCGCGCCATGGACAATCTGTTTGTTCAGCCCGGACTTTGTTTTCACCAGACGATTGTTGATCAGGTCATAAATATAACACACCACCGTCGTCGTTCCAATATCCACCGCAGCTCCATAATAGACGTCCGTGGTATCTCCTTCCTGCACGTCGATGATTTCATCTTCATAATATACAAAGGTGCATCCCTCAAAATCATATTCCGCGCTGAGAGCTGCAAATTTCTGCATCACAGGAATTGTCACACATTTTAAGAAGGAACCACAGTGTTCCGGCATCAGATCTTCTTTTGACCGATATACTTTTTTTACTGACGGGTGGAATCCAATATCAGACAGATTACTTCCAGTCAGCACACTGCCTTCGTGAGTATAATCTTTTTCTTTCAGATATACCTCTTCATCCTGTGTTACCTCTTCCCGACACGCCAGTACCTGTTTGAGAGTTCCGTCTCTTTTCACAGTAATTTTACATTTCCCGCAGGTTCCTTTTCCCCCGCAGACTAAATTTAATGGATATCCTGCCTCGTCGCAGGCCTGTGCCAGTGTTCCGCCTTCCACGAAAATTTCCATATTTTGATTAACAAATCGTACTTTGTAACTCATTTTTCCCACCTTTCCATTCATTATGTCTAAATATTTCCAGTATTTATCAAGTATTTATACAAAGAAGTTGTGATACACCGGATACTTTTTGATGCTGTCATCTTAGCATTATATTATCTTGGACAGAAACCTGTTTTCTCTCCGTTCTCTCTGAAAAAACAGTCTTCCCGACTGCACAGACCACAATCATGCTGCCAGGGTACTTCTTCATTATTTTTATCTGCTCCAAAAGCATACATCATAGATTTTTCCGGAATAAGCATATAACTGCTGTTTATATCCAAGTCGAAGTCTCTCTCTTTTTTCAACAGATCGAAAAGATTTTTTTGCAATTCCAGAGGAACGTCTCCCTCCCCCGGAAAGAATTTTCTCGTCAGAAACAGCCCCTCTTCTTTAAAACCTTTCGCCAGATATTCATTCAACTGATTAGAAGCGTTAAACAACATATCGTTGGTCAAATCATTTAAAAGATATAATTCCAGATAATCGCCTTTTGCTGACATTTCTTCCAGAATATCCATGATTTTCTGAGAGGAATACACCAGACAGACAATCTGTTTTTCACAGGCGTCCACCTCTTCCATTCCTGTACGGAAATCTCCATTTCCTTCCATATACCATACATTGATATCCATATTTGTTTCCGCAATTTTTTTTAAATCAGGTATGATTTTTCTGGAACATTCATCTGAAAAAGAATCTCCGTCAATATGAAGTCTTTTGCACATTCGTTCCATATTGAGTTCATATTTTGCATGAAAACTCTTCATTCCCATTCCTCCTTCTCATGACCTTTTTTTGTCTCTTTTAACAGTTCCTGACGGAAACGCTTCGGGGAAATCCCCTTATTCTTTACAAAAACTTTCGTAAAGTAGCTCTGATTATTAAATCCGACGGTGTTGGCAATTTCCAGGAGATTCTTCGTCTGATCCCGCATGAGGATGATGCTGTTGTTAATCCTGATTTCATTGAGATAATCCGTAAAGCATTGCGATAACTCTTTTTTAAATAATTTAGATAAATAGGATTCATTGATATGCAGATACTCTGACAGATCCTTCAGAGACACCTTTTCCATATAATTATCACCGATATACTGCACTGCCTTTTCGATAAGAGGAGAATGCTCTTGTTGTACATAATCAAACAATTCATTCACATAATAGATTACTTCCTGGCGCATAATTTCTCCCACCTCTGTCAAAGACGCCACCTCGGTTATTTTGCTAAGAAAATCTCCTTTATACATCAGAATTTTTTTGTTAAGAATCCCTCTCTTCTGCGCCATCTCAAACATTTGTGCGTATATATTAATCACTCTTAATTTTATCAAATCCAGATTCCCAGAGGAATTGATAAATATTTTTTCCAAAAGAATTTCCATCGCTTCCAATGCTTCTTCTTTCTCTTTTGAAATAATGCTTTTCTTTAATCGTTCCAACGCATCAGCGTAATCTTCCTTCTTTGATACATTCTCATTATACTTACGATATTTTCCAATTCTATTTCCTACTTTTATCTGTTCATTATATTTTTCATTTTGAATCTGATACTCCCTCACATTCTGAAAACATCCGCTGATTGTCATATAAAGCAAATCCGAAAATTGCTGCACCCTCTCTGTTGAATAATTATTAACCAGCGCCTTTCTGTCTGCCAGTGTTTTCACCACTTCCGGTGTAGCTCCATTTATGTGCATAATATTTTCGACAATATCTTCTCCTATCTCTCCCATGGAAACTGGCCCCGCCATGACGCATCCTTCCTTTACCTCATGAAGAATTACCGGCATGGCAATCATAACCAGTCCACTTTCACAGAAGAAAAAATAAGGAGACCCCAACTCCATTGCCATGTCCATAGAAAAATGAACAGTCTCTCTACAAGGACTGCTCTTGTTATTAAAAC
>CAYULX010000053.1:936-15281 GCA_964445535.1 uncultured Eubacterium sp. | reverse complement strand
TTTGTACATATAAAACATATGAATACGAAATGGATTGGTAAAAACTGTATATAAAAGATAAGACCGCGAAAAGCTACAAAATAGAATTGAAACGTACCAGCATCTACTACAAAGGCACGCCAATATCTGACGAAGAACTTTGATACAAGGATGGTGATCAATACCCTGAAAAAGGCCTTCAAATATTTTAATTTTACATTTTACCTGGGCTCATACATTGAAATCAGACAGTATTTTTAGTATAATAATCACAAACCGTTTTGGTGTGAGGATTCTTTTTATAAAACAATTGTACGTTTTTTAAGAGAAGACTCACAGCAGAGAACATAAAGGAGGATTACTTATGATTACATGGAACAACATGGACACTCTGGCATCTTACCAGAAGCTTAGTACGATGAAGAATCGTGTGAACATTAGCGAAGCAATGTCTGGCGAAGGCGGAGCAGAACGTGTAAAACGCTACACAACCCCTATGGCTGCAGGCATGTCCTACAACTATGCGGCAAAAGAAGTGGATGACACTATTCTGGAGCAGCTTGCCGCGCTGGCAGAGGAAGCGCAGCTAGTGGATAAATTCGAGGAACTTTATAATGGCGCTGTCATCAATACCGGCGAGAATCGTAAGGTTCTTCATCATCTGGCGCGGAAACAGCTTGGTAAGGATGTCATTGACAACGGAGTGAATAAACGTGAGTTTTACACAAGCGTACAGGAAAAGGCTGCTGAGTTTGCCAACAAGGTACATGCCGGTGAGATCACAAACGCTGCAGGGGAAACATTTACCACAGTCGTTCAGATTGGTATCGGCGGCAGTGACCTGGGTCCTCGCGCATTATATCTGGCTCTTGAAAACTGGGCAAAAACAAACAATACATTGAAGATGGAGGCAAAATTCATCAGCAATGTGGATCCGGATGATGCGGCGGCAGTTTTAAATTCCATCAATGTTTCCCGTTCCTTATTTATTGTTGTTTCCAAGTCTGGAACAACACTGGAGACATTAACCAATGAAGCATTTGTAAAAGACGCTTTGGTGAAGGCAGGTCTGAACCCTTCTGACCATATGCTTGCCGTAACAAGCGAGACTTCTCCGCTGGCACAGAGTGATGATTATCTCGATGCCTTCTTTATGGATGATTATATCGGCGGACGTTACTCCTCCAGTTCCGCAGTTGGCGGCGTTGTACTTTCCTTGGCATTCGGCCCGGAAGTATTCGCTGAGATCTTAAACGGGGCTGCTGACGAGGACAAGCTTGCCACCAACAAAGATTTATTACAGAACCCGGATATGCTGGACGCTCTGATAGGCATTTACGAGCGGAACGTACAGGGATATCCTGCCACTGCCGTTCTTCCATACTCCCAGGCTTTAAGCCGTTTCCCTGCACATTTACAGCAGATGGATATGGAGTCTAACGGTAAATCTGTCAATCGTTTCGGTGAATATGTCAACTATCCGACCGGCCCGATTATCTTCGGCGAGCCAGGAACCAACGGACAGCATTCCTTCTATCAGCTTCTGCATCAGGGTACAGATATCACACCGCTTCAGTTCGTTGGCTTCAAACAGAGCCAGAGTGGCACAGATGTTGTGATTGAAGGCACCACCAGCCAACAGAAGTTATGTGCAAACGTAGCTGCACAGATCGTGGCATTTGCCTGCGGTAAGGACGATGAAAACAATAACAAGGCATTCAAGGGCGGACGCCCATCCAGCATCATCATCGGCGACCAGTTGACACCGGCTTCTCTCGGCGCACTGCTTGCACATTTTGAGAACAAGATTATGTTCCAGGGATTTGTATGGAACCTCAACAGCTTTGACCAAGAAGGCGTACAATTAGGAAAAGTACTGGCAAAACGCGTACTGGCCCACGATACAGACGGAGCGCTGAAAGTTTACAGCGATTTACTGGATATCTAATCTAATTCCATAACCAAAAGTTATATAAGAATTCGGGCGGATACAGAGATGTCTGCCCGATTTTTGCGCCATAAGCCCGGAGGACGGCCGCCGCGCTTGCACGGTAGACAAAAAAAGAACACATATTCATCGAACATATGTCAGATAAACATGTGTTAGGACATGGCTTTCTCGTAAAGTTCTTCCAGAGAGACACGTTTATGATTGAAATAAAGTTCTAAGAACAGCATGGTTGTACCACACTCACATTTGAGTGGGTCATAACCAAAGGAAGAAAGGATGGCGGTACGCCATTGGTTAAAACTTCTGTAAATGTGATGCTTTTCACGGGAGATAGCTCTGTGGAGTTTTTTACTCTGAATCTGATACTTTCCTAAAGAATTATACTACAAATCATCTGTGAAAAGATAAAAAATCTAAAATATTTCTCTAAGAAGTGATATAATCTACAAGATTGCTTTTACGCAGCCACTGAAGAAAAAAGAGAACAATACACAAAAACGAGAAAAGAACGGAGGAGGCAAATGAACAATAAATTGATTATAACCGAGGCTTCCGGCGTCATTCGTTATGGATATTTCAGGGATGATATTCCCGTGGAGCTTTACTGTGAGACCAAAGAACAGAAAAGTCTTGTGGGAAACATTTATGCCGCCCGGGTCGAGCGGGTAGCCGACGGCATCGGCGGTGCCTTTCTGGAAATCGGACAGAAAGGAAAATGTTATTTTCGCCTGCCAAAAAACGGGCAGCAGCCGGTCAAACTGTCACCGGGACATGAAGATAAGTTATACGGTGGAGACATCATTCTGGTACAAATTACAAAGGACGCTGTAAAAACAAAACTTCCAGTGGCGGAGGGAAATGTCAGCCTGACCGGAAAATATTTCGTTCTGACCCTGGGAGACAGGCGTTCCGGCGTTTCAAAGAAAATCCGAAACACCGAAGAGAGGGAACGTCTGGCCGCCATCGCCGGTGAATATAAAGAAAAAGAGTACGGTATTGTAGTCCGCACCAATGCGGAAGGAATGTCGGAGGAAGAGCTAAAAAAAGAACTAATGACATTGACGGACAGATATAAGTCTTTGATGAAACGGGCTTCTTTCGCGGAAGCAAGAAGTCTGTTGTACCGGGAACCCCCTTATTATGTTACTTTGGGAAAAGAGCTGCCGGCGACGGAGACTGATGAGATTGTCACGGACAGCCTGGAAATATATAAGGAGCTGCGGCAATATTATGGCGATGAATCTTCCGGCGGCAACATGCCATCGCCGTCCGATGGTAAAAATCCGGCAGCACATCGTCAGGAATCGCCAAACGGTATTGGCCGAATTACGTTTTATACCGACACATACCCTCTGGAAAAGCTGTACCGTTTTGACCATTTTTATGAAACAGCCCTACAAAAAATCGTCTGGCTTTCTTCCGGCGGCAGCCTGGTCATCGAACCTACGGAAGCTATGGTGGTCATCGACGTCAACAGCGGAAGCGTCACCAAAAAGAAAAAACACGCCGATAAAATATTTTTTGAGATGAATCGAGAAGCGGCCACGGAGATTGCCAGGCAGCTTCGCCTCCGTAATCTGTCCGGAATCATCGTCATTGACTTTATCAATATGGAGACGAGAGATCAAAAACAGGAACTCCTGGCCTTTTTGACGGAAGAATGTAAAAAAGACCGGATAAACTGCCAGGTCATTGATATGACAGCCCTCGGTCTGGTGGAAATGATACGCAGCAAGAGACAAAAACCGCTCCACGAGCAGATGCAGGATGTGAAAAACTTTTGGACACCGGAGCAGTTCAGCCGTACATAACCACAGAAACACAGAACATTCCGGCATCATTTGCAAATGTTCGAATTGGCTGATTTTTTGCTTGACTTTTATTCTGGCGTATGATAACGTAATAGCTGTATGCCGCACAGTTAGGTTTAAAGTTCCGTTCGGACACCAAAACTGGCGAGTAATGTTTTAGGAGGTGCCATATGTACGCTATTATTGCAACAGGTGGTAAACAGTATAAAGTAAGCGAAGGCGACGTGATCAGAGTTGAGAAACTGGGCGTTGAGGTCGGCTCTACTTATACATTTGACCAGGTGTTGATGGTTGGCGGTGACGAAGTAAAGGTTGGAGAGCCTTTAGTTGCTGGTGCAACTGTGGAAGCTTCTGTACTGGAAGACGGTAAAGAGAAGAAGATTATCGTTTACAAGTATAAGAGAAAGACAGGCTACCACAAGAAACAGGGTCACAGACAGCCATATACAAAGGTTAAGATCGAAAAGATCAACGCGTAATCATGATTACTGTTACAATTTACAAAAAGCCTGAGAACCAGTTCAGAGGATTTCAGGTGATTGGACATGCCGGAAGCACAGAAGATGGAGCAGATCTTGTATGCTGTTCCGTTTCCGTACTTACCATTAATCTTGTGAACAGCCTGGAGAGTTTCACGGACGACACGTTTGAACTCATTGAACAGGAAGAACTCGGTCTGGTGCAGCTTACCTTTAAGGAGGCGTCCATTAGTGATAGGGCGGCGCTGCTCATGCAGTCCTTCGATTTGGGAGTACATTCTGTTGCCGAAGAGTATGATACCTGGTTAAAAGTTATAACGAAGGAGGTGTAACGACCATGATGAAAATGAACCTTCAGTTTTTCGCACATAAAAAGGGTGTTGGTTCCACAAAGAACGGACGCGACTCCGAGTCCAAGAGACTGGGTGCGAAGAGAGCAGACGGACAGTTTGTAAAAGCTGGTAATATTCTTTACAGACAGCGCGGAACAAAGATTCATCCAGGCGTTAACGTAGGACGCGGCGGAGATGACACATTATTTGCGTTAGTAGATGGTGTTGTTCGTTTTGAAAGAAAAGGCAGAGACAAAAAACAGTGTTCTGTATACCCAGTAGCATAGGGAATTCTTGTTTATCAGCGGCTTCAAAAGTAACGGTTTGAAGCCGCTTTCTTTATGAAATAAATCGCAGAAAGGAAGTGTATCATCAATGTTTGCAGACCGTGCGCGCATTTTTATCCGTTCCGGTAAAGGCGGGGACGGGCATGTCAGCTTTCGGAGAGAGCTCTATGTACCGAACGGCGGCCCTGACGGCGGAGACGGCGGTAAGGGCGGCGATTTGATTTTCGTGGTGGACCCGGGGCTGAACACTCTTGTGGACTTTCGACATAAAAGGAAATATTGTGCCGGCGACGGCAAGGAAGGCTCCAAGCGCCGCTGTACAGGCGCAAACGGAGAGGATATGATTCTGAAAGTTCCGGCAGGAACCGTCATCAAAGACGCGGAGACCGGCAAGGTCATTCTTGACATGGCTAACCGGACAGAGCCGGTTGTTTTGTTAAAAGGCGGCCGTGGAGGCAAGGGCAATCAGCATTATGCCACTGCCACCATGCAGGCGCCAAAATATGCCCAGCCGGGGCAGGAAGCCAAAGAGCTCTGGGTGGATCTGGAGCTTAAAGTGATTGCCGACGTGGGACTGGTTGGATTCCCGAACGTAGGGAAATCTACTCTGCTTTCCCGTGTCACCAACGCGAAGCCGAAGATTGCCAACTATCATTTCACCACATTGAACCCGAATCTCGGCGTGGTGGATCTGGCGGAAGGTAACGGATTTGTCATTGCGGACATTCCGGGCATCATCGAGGGAGCTTCCGAGGGCGTGGGTCTGGGACTTGAGTTCCTGCGCCACATTGAGCGGACAAAGGTGATGATTCATATGGTGGACGTGGCTTCTGTGGAAGGAAGAGACCCCATCGCGGATATCAAGTCCATCAATCAGGAGCTGGCTTCCTATAATCCGGAATTGGCAAAGCGGCCGCAGGTTATTGCCGCCAATAAGATTGACGCCATGAGTGAAGAAGACTGTCAGGTTATCGTGGAGATGCTGGAAGAAGAGTTTGGCTCGCAGAGCATCAAAGTATTTCCAATCTCCGCCGTCAGCGGCAAGGGTTTGCAAGAGCTTTTGTGGTATGTGAACACCCTCTTAAAAGAACTTCCGGAAGAGCCGGTGGAATTTGAGCAGGAATATTTCTTCGAGCTTCAGCAGGAAGAATCGGCGGAGTCCATCGTAGTTGCCATGGCGGAATCGGGCGTCTTTACGGTGGAAGGCCCGAAGGTGGAGCGTATGCTTGGCTACACCAATCTCGAATCCGAAAAGGGCTTTGAATTTTTTCAGAAGTTCATGAAAGAGAACGGCGTGCTCACCCGGCTGGAGGAGCTTGGCATTGAGGAAGGCGACACAGTACGTCTGTATAATCTGGAGTTTGATTACTATAAATAAAAGGAAGACGCAACATAAAAGACGCGGCGGGCTCTACGTCCGCAGGACGTCTGCATGTATTCTTACATTTGCTGTAAAATATAAAAGGAGAAAGAAATGACAAGTAAGCAGAGAGCTTATTTAAAAAGACTTGCCATGACCATGGAGCCGGTTTTTCAGATTGGGAAAGCTTCCCTGACGCCGGAGGTCATCGAGGCGGTGAGAGAGGCCATTGACAAAAGAGAATTGATTAAAATATCTGTTCTCAAAAACTGTTTTGACGATCCGAAGGATCTGGCGCAGATTCTGGCGGAAAGAACCCGCTCAGAGGTAGTGCAGGTTATCGGAAAGAAAATTGTGTTATTCAAGCAGTCAAAAGAGGACAGTAATATTACACTGCCGTAAGGCGGGAGGGTTTTTAATGAGCAGACAAAAAAAGATTGGCATTATGGGCGGAACTTTTAATCCCATCCACTTTGGTCATCTGCTCCTGGCAGAGACGGCTTACCATCAGTGTTCGCTGGATGAGGTTCTTTTCATGCCGACCAAAAATCCTTATTACAAAAAGCTTGGTAATACTGTGACGGAAGAAAATCGGGTTCAGATGGTAAAGCTGGCCATACAAGATAATGCCCATTTTACTTTTTCCGGAGAGGAATTAAACCGGGAGGGAACCACTTATACGGTGGAGACGCTCAAAAATCTGACTCAGAAGAATCCTGACTGCGATTATTACTTTATTATGGGGGCGGACTCCCTTTACCATATCGAATCCTGGAAGGATACGGAGGAAGTTCTCCGCATGGCGGTTATCCTAGTGGCCGGACGAGGAGATTTATCCAGCTCTCTGAACAGCCAGATTGAATATATCGAAAATAAATACGATGCCTCCATATATTTCCTGAACTCACCCAGCCTGGAAATATCGTCCAATGATATCCGGCGGCGGGTGCAGGAGGGAGAGAGCATCCGTTATCTGCTTCCCCGGGAAGTGGCAGATTATATTTATGAACACAGGCTTTACGTTAAGTAGATGGGAGTGTACTGATGACCAGAGAGGAAATCAAAAAAGATTTAAAAAACCTTTTATCAGAAAAAAGATTTGAACATACGTTGGGAGTGGAATATACTTCCGCATGTCTTGCCATGCGTTATGGCGCGGATATGGAAAAGGCGAGAATGGCAGGTCTTTTACATGATTGCGCCAAATATCTCTCAGCAGAAGATAAGATCTCATACAGCAAGAAATACGGAATGCCCATATCCAAATATGAAAAGAAGAATCCGGAACTGCTTCATGCCAAACTGGGCGCCTGCTTTGCCTATGCAAAGTACGATATTTCCGATCCGGAGATTCTTTCTGCCATTACCTGGCACACGACAGGAAAACCGGATATGTCTCTTTTGGATAAAATCGTTTATTTGGCCGATTATCTGGAACCCAACCGGAATCATGCGCCGAATCTTGCGGAAGTGCGGGAACTGGCCTTTAAGGATCTGGATGAATGTCTCTGTCAGATTCTTGAAGACAGTATCAAATATTTAGCAAACAAAAAAAGCACCACGGATCCGATGACCCGTCGGACGTGGGAATATTACAAAATATACAGAATGAGAAATCAGGAGGTGTAATCGTGGAAGAATCAAAGAAAATGGCATTGCTGGCTGTCGATGCCCTGGAAGATAAAAAGGCGAAAGATATTTCAATTTTGGATATTAGCGGGATTTCTGTGCTGGCGGATTATTTCATCATTGCCGACGGTAACAACCGCAATCAGGTGCAGGCCATGGCGGACAGTGTGGAGGATGCCCTGGGAAGAGCAGGCTTTGAGCCAAAACAGATTGAAGGATATCAGACAGCCAACTGGATTCTCATGGATTACAAAGACGTCATTGTCCATGTATTCAGCAAAGAAGACAGGGGCTTCTATGATCTGGACCGCATCTGGAGAGACGGGAAGCCGGTTGTAAAAGAAGACCTGCAGCGTTAATCGCTGCGGTTTTTTATATTTCATCATGGTTCATCCAGAAGTTTTGATAAAACTTTGCATATTTGTTCCACATCATTTTTTTAATTTTCTTGTTTTTCTCCGTAAGAATCTTCAAGGTGGAGACCAAGCAGTCCATAGGGACAAAACCGGATGCCGTCAAAATAACGAAATCCGGTCTTCTTTTCTTCGTAACAAAAAAGTAAGAAAATCTCAATGAAAATTGAGGGGAGTTGAGATAAATTTGAGGTTGATATTGTTTTATTATGAAGAAATGGAAAGGAAGGAGCGATTGCGACGTTTGGATATATCATCTGCAATAAAAAAGGATTATCAGAAGACGAACTGAAGCGGTACCAGCAGATGTACTGTGGGATTTGTCATAGTCTGAGAACCCGCTACGGGCAGGTGGCAAGGTTTTCTCTGAATTTTGATATGACATTTCTGGCGTTATTTCTGACAGCTCTCTATGAACCGGAAGAAAAGCGGAAGAAGTACCGCTGTCCGGTGCATCCTCTGAAAGACAGCACGTTTCTTCATAATAAATATATTGATTACGCGGCGGACATGACGGTGGCGCTTGCCTATTATAAATGTCTTGATGACTGGGAGGATGAAAAAAAACGCACCCGGTTTGCATACGGCAGACTTTTGAAAGAAAAATACCGGGAAGTGGAATCGCGGCATCAAAGACAATGCGAAAATATTAAAAATAGTCTTGCTCTTCTTGGCGAAGTGGAAAAATATTCGCCGGAGCAGACAGACCGGGCGGTGAACCTGTCCGGAAAAATGCTGTCTGAAGTTTTCGTCTATGATGAGAATGATTTCTGGAGCGGCAGTCTACGGAAGTTCGGATTCTCCCTAGGGCGTTTTATTTATCTGATGGACGCCGCCATGGATTATAAGAGAGACAGAAGAAAACAGAATTATAATCCTCTCTTTTATATGGAAAAAAGGCCGGAGGAGATGGAAGAGATCCTCACCTCTTGTATCGGTGTGGCTGCCGACGAGTTTGAAAAACTACCCATTGTGGAAGATGAACATTTGATCCGGAATGTTCTTTACGGAGGCGTTTGGCAGAAATATTACGCGAAGTTCAGAGGAAAGGAGACCAGACATGGTTGATGACCCGTATAAAGTTCTTGGCGTCTCCAGGGGCGCCAGCAAAGAAGAGATAAAAAAAGCATATCGGAAGATGGCAAAAAAGTACCATCCGGATTTGCATCCCGATGACCCAACTGCTACACAGAAGATGAATGAGATCAACGAAGCTTATGATATGCTTAATAACCCGGAAAAATATCAGCGCCAGGCACAACAGAATGCCGAAAGAAATGCTTACGGTGGCCAGGGCGGCTATGGCAGTCCTTACGGAAATCGCCAGGAACAGCAGGGATACGGCGGCGCCGGAGGTTACGGAAACGGCAGCTATGGCAATGGCGGCTACGGAAATGGCCAGGGCAGTTATGGCGGTTACGGGCCTTTTGATTTTGATGACATTTTCGGCGGTTTTGGCCGGGCTTCTTACGGCCCTGCGGCCCCGACAATGCAGCCGGGAGACAGCGATGTGATTCGTCAGGCGATACAGAATATCAATGCCAGACGGTACGCTTACGCCCTTCAGGTGCTAAATACCGTGATAAGCAGCGGAAGGAATGCCCGTTGGTATTATCTGAGCGCTCTTGCCAACTACGGACAGGGAAACGCTATCCTTGCCATGGAACAGATTCAGCGAGCGGTTCAGATGGAACCGGGCAATACCGTATATCAAAACGCCATGCAGAGTATGCGCCAGTCCGGAAGTACATACAACGAGGCCGGGCAGGAATATCAGAAATATGCCGATGGAATGGGACGTTTCTGCACGGCATTTATGATTATGCAATGCTGCTGCCTGTTCTGCCGCTGTTAATTAACCGGCGAAGAGAGTCAATTATGTAATGATTCCCGTAAACATACGGCAGTGTTTTTACAGAGAAATACATTTGTTCAGTGACACATTTATATAGATGGAGGAATGAATATGAGCAAAACGATAGGAATTGACCTGGGAACCACCAATAGCTGTGTGGCTGTGGTGGAAAACGGACAGCCGGTCATAGTGCCAAATAGTTCCGGAGCGAGAACCACTCCCAGTGTCGTGGCATTTACAAAAAAAGGCGAGCGTCTCGTGGGAGATGTGGCCAGGAGACAGGCAGCTACCAATCCGGACCGCACCATAAGCTCGGTAAAACGGGAGATGGGAACGAACTGGAGTATTCGTATCGACGGAACAGAATATAAACCGCAGACTATCAGCGCTATGATTCTTATGCAGCTAAAAAAAGATGCGGAAGAATTTATCGGTGAGCCAGTCACTTCGGCGGTCATCACGGTTCCCGCCTATTTTAACGACGTGCAGCGGCGGGCCACCAAAGATGCGGGAAGAATTGCAGGACTGGATGTGAAGCGGATTATCAACGAGCCGACCAGCGCCGCTCTTTCCTATGGCCTTGACCACGGAGAAGCGCAGAAGGTCATGGTTTACGATTTGGGCGGGGGTACCTTTGATGTGTCCGTCATTGAAATCGGTGACAATGTTATTGAAGTGCTGGCGACGGCAGGCGACAATCATCTGGGCGGCGATGATTTTGACGAGAGAATCGTCCGCTGGCTGGTGGCGGAATGTAAGAATCAAAATAAGGTGGATCCGTCAGGGGACTTTACGGCCATGCAGCGAATCCGGGAGGCGGCGGAGCAGGCAAAGAAAGAGCTTTCCACCGCTCAGAGCAGTAGCATTGTTCTTCCCTATCTGATGCAGGCGAAGGGAACGCCGGTCCACCTGGAGACGGCTTTGACGCGGACGAAGTTTCAGGAATTAATTCAGGACCTGATAGAGCGGACGGCTGCTCCGGTGCGGCAGGCGTTAAATGACGCCGGTATTGCCGCCTCAGAGCTTGGACGGGTACTTCTGGTGGGAGGCTCCACCCGGATTCCGGCAGTACAGGAAAAGGTACGGCTGCTCACGGGAAAAGAACCGTCCAGAAATATCAATCCCGACGAGTGCGTGGCCATGGGCGCCGCTATTCTCGGCAACACTTTGGAAGGCAATTCGCTTGCTGTGGCAGGCTCCGACCTGCTTCTGCTTGATGTGACGCCGATGAGTCTATCCATTGAGACGGTGGGAGGCGTTGCCACCCGGCTGGTGGAGAGAAATACCACCCTGCCGACCAAATATTCTCGGATTTTTTCCACAGCCGCCCCCTATCAGCGGGATGTGGAGATTCATGTATTGCAGGGCGAGCGTCCCATGGCAAAAGATAACAAGACCATCGGCAAGTTCCGGCTCAAGGGGATTCGCCGCGCGCCGGCCGGCGTGCCGCAGATTGAAGTGACTTTTGATATCGACACCAACGGTATTTTGAAAGTCTCCGCCAGAGATTTGGATACCGGCAAGGAACAGTCCATCACCATCACTGCCGATGATCGAATGAGTGACTCAGAGATTGAGCAGGCCATCCGGGATGCGCAGCAGTACGCAGGCATGGATAACTTGAGGAAAGAAGCCATTTCCTTGACCGGAGACGCCCAGAAGGTATTAAGCCAGGCGCAGCGGGCCTTGAAAAACGGCGGAAAACAGATCGAGCGTCCGGTTAAGAAACAGGTAAAGACGGACATCAATGCCCTGTCTAAGCTTATGAGCAAGTTCCGTCTGGATCGGATGACAGAAGAAGATATGACGGCCATCCGGCAGGCAAAAGAAAATCTCGAACGTTCCGCGGGAAATATCATCGCCCAGTATGGAAATTAGTTAAACATATATATTCAGGAGGTGCAGGAATCATAGATAAGTTAAGATGGAAATTATCTAATTTTATGCAGCAGAGAAACGGCAATGATGAGTTGTGCAGAATCACTTTTATCGCCTCTGTCATCGTGTATGTGCTCTCTGTGGTGTCTAACAGTTCGCTTTTTTATCTTTTGGCGTTATGCGGAATCATTTATTCCCTGTTTCGCATGTTTTCAAAAAATGTGGCGGCTCGCCAGAAAGAAAATCAGCAGTTTTTGCAGTTTTTCAGTCTACAAAAGAAGCGGTTTTCCATGCGTAAAGAATATCGCGTCTTTACCTGTAAAGGCTGCGGGCAGCACATCCGTGTACCGAGGAAAAAAGGAAAAGTGGAAGTGACCTGTCCCATCTGCGGACGGAAAGCAATTCACCGGACGTGATGATTACACTCTCGCAGAGAGAAAATTCATTCTGCGCCCTTAGATTAAAAATGAATACGTCGGCATATTAAACAATAAACGAAAAAAGAGCTCCGCTGTGGAACATGTATCAGATGAATAGCTGCCAGAGCAGCGACGTCTGAGCGATTCCTCCTGCGGAGCTTTTTACGGCCAAATCAGGTATGAAAGTCAAATTATTATAATTTTATTCTATAGATATTGGGGTCAAAAGCCTGTCTATAGCACCTTGAAAAGGGAATTATGCCCAAAATCCGGTACTTGCATAAAACAAGGAAGGGAATATCCGGCATATATGCCAGAAATCCCGGCATAATACTACAAAATATGAATTTTTCAAGGTGCTATAGGAACAGGGCGCAACTAATTATATAGTTTCGACCCTAACATCATTCTATCGTTCTGCCAATAATATGAATAATGTCTCATTATTTGAATATGCGGAAAAGTCCGATTACCTTTCCTACAATGGAAAAAGGAGTGTTCTGAGGGACGACGATCGGTTCCATGGCATCGTTCTCCGGCTGAAGGCGAAAATATCCGTCTTCTTTATAAAAACGCTTCACCGTGACGGAATCTTCCACAAGCGCCACAACAATCTCACCGTCAGAGGCAATGAGAGTCTCCTCCACAAGGATATAGTCGCCAGAAAAGATACCGGCGTTGATCATGCTCTCTCCCTTTACTTTCAGCATGAACGTTTGCTTATTTTTCAAAAATTCCGGAGAAATCGGAAAATATCCTTCGATGTTCTCCACGGCTAGAATCGGTTCGCCGGCTGTCACCGTACCAACAATCGGCACATTGACAAGCTCCCTTCTGGTCAGGTTAAAATTATCGTCGATAATCTCTATGGCTCTCGGCTTCGTCGGATCCCGGCGGATATAGCCGTTCTTCTCCATGGTCTCCAGATGTGAATGCACAGAGGAGGTGGACTTCAAATGTACTGCCTCGCAGATCTCCCGCACAGCAGGCGGATATCCGCGGTTTAAAATAGATTCCTTGATGAACTCAAGAATCTCCTGTTGTTTAGGTGTAATCTTACCGTAACTCATAGTACAACTCCTTTTCAATCAAACGTATGTTTTGTTTTTTCATTTTATCACTTTACCAAAAAGAAAACAAGTGTTTTCGGCTTTTTTGTCAAAATTGGTTGACAATAGAAAATATGTTCGGTATAATACAAACAAATGTTTGAAACATATGTTTGCATTTGACTTCTGATGCATGGATATATCGCATTGGATGCTGATTTGGAGGGATAAGAGATGAAAGGAAGAGCGAGAGAATATAACGGAAGTATAGTGGGGAGGCAGGACGCAGATTACCGAAGGAGTAATGACGGCCGACGCCGGTTATATAGACGGCCAGACTGTTCCGGAGGCAGAGCCGGCAGACAGGGAAGCCATGATGCCGGATATCAGAAGAGCGGGCGAGAGAAGATGACCTCTGTACCAGTTGCCCGGAGAGATAGAATGGGTTCCGAGACCGCACAGCCGGCGTCCGGCCGCGTATCATCCGGACACTTGAGCCTGTTGCTTTTCTTTATCATATCAGTGCTGCTTCTCCTTGCGGGGGTTGGTTTCTTTTCCGGCATGATGCCATCCGGAGCCTCCGTGGTGGAGGCTAACCAGCAGACAAGAGACGTTCAGTATAAGGTCATTGAGATTCAAAAAGGGGATAGCCTCTGGAGCATCGCTGAGGATTATATGAATCCAGGGTTTGATGATATTTATGATTATATCCGCGAACTGAAGCGATGCAATCAGCTTGACTCCGACAGAATTACCGCCGGGAATTACCTGATGATTCCTTACTATGAATAATCGGTTCCACGCAATATAAGATAAAACATCTGCATTTTTCTTATTTTACGACTTTTTCGTATCCAAACTGACGTTTTACAATCAAAAACGGATGTTCTACTTTACAGCGCG
>CAYULX010000053.1:0-926 GCA_964445535.1 uncultured Eubacterium sp. | reverse complement strand
TGTCCCAGTTTTTTCCACTGTATGTATCCGGGACTTTGATACTGGACGGCCGGATGTTGATCCTGAATTCAATAACGAAAGCATAGCTGGATAATTACATTTTTTTATATTTTGACAAACAATAGTGTCTGCTTCCAAAATTTATGTTACAATACTATAAATGATCAAATTTGAATATTGCACAAAAATAAAGACATTAAGCCTTTTTGGTGTATACTGAATTCAACAAAACAAAAAAAGCCCGCAAAGGATGATGTCTTATAGAAAACAGTATATCAAAGGAAACTGGTGCGGTTTTCTTTATATTTGTGTTTGGCGACACAGATTTGAAAACCGCCGCAAAGCAGGTGATTCATATGTCAAACAAAAAAAAGGCTCCGCTTTATAAAAGTTTTTCCTATGCATTTGAGGGAATATTTATATGCATAAGAAAGGAAAGAAATATCAAGATACATTGCGTCTTCATGTTTCTTGTCATTGCATCGGGGCTTATTTTACATTTATCTGTGACAGAATGGTGCATCTGCCTCATTCTGTTCGGGTTAATCTTGTCTTTGGAACTTGTCAATACAGCGGTGGAAGCCGTGGTTGATCTGGTGACGGAAGAGAGGAAGCCCCTAGCTAAGATTGCAAAGGACACGGCGGCGGGGGCGGTTCTCATATCTGCCATCATGGCTGTCATCATCGGCTGTGTGATTTTTGTTCCGAAGGCGCTGGACTTTATCGGCATTTTGCCATAGATATCGGCTTTGATGGGTATTTCATAAGTATCGGTATTTCCAGCTTTACATTTTATTCTTCAATACTATTTTAATATTAATTTTATGGGAGAATTATTTTTATTTATAAGTCCAGCTAAGAAATGTCAAGAGGTGATGTGAAAAAAGTTAAATTTATATGCAGTTTCCTTATGTCGATATTTGTGC
>CAYULX010000052.1:0-15491 GCA_964445535.1 uncultured Eubacterium sp. | reverse complement strand
GTAACTTGAAAAACCCTTTATTTTAAAGGAAAAATCACTTGACAATATAGGGAGGTTTTAGCATGAGAAAAAGAGGTTATGTAATTGTTATGGCAACAGCAATGGTAGTAGCACTGGGAATGCCAGCAATAAGAAATGAAGCGTCAGTTATACCAGGAGTAAATGCAGTTGTAGAAGAAATAATGCCAAAATATGAAGTGGCAAAAGATATTTCTGCCACATTTTCTATTACCAATAATACGGCGAAATTATCATTACTTGTTAATGCACTATCAACTAAAAAAGTGTCTGTAAAAATGATTTTGCAAAGAAAAGATGGTGATTCCTGGACAAAAGTACAAACATGGAATAAGACAGGTACAGGACGTCAAAATTTGTCAAAAAGTATGGTTGTTACCAAAGGCAGGAAATACCGTATGAAGTATACAGTGACGATAGGTTCCGAAACTATAACCGATAAAACTGCTGCTAAAACAGCCTAATTAACCGATTATTCAAAAACTCAATAATATATTTACATATATTTTATGAGAATCTTACATATACGAGAGAGGGTGATTCCATTGTGCTAATTAAAAATCCCCATAAAACCGAAATGAGCCACATTACTGCCGGAGACGGCAGCCGGGATTATGAGGATGATTTAAGTATATCATATTGAAAAGAAGAAAACTGTCAAAAGTTGAAGTTTGTGAGACGGATAAATATGCAAATTGTATAATGAATATTTATAATTATTAGTGAGGAGACCAGCTATGAAAAGTCAAGTATGAATTAGCAAAAAATTTCTTTTTATTATCGATGGTAAAAAAGGGTAACTTTAATAAAGCTCCCTTAGGGTGCTTTTCAAAATCTATCGATATTGGTATACAGACCTCTTAATCGAGGTTAAATTCTACTTCGTCAGTCATCATCTTCCAGATGACTCTGACAAGTTTGCCGGCACAGTGCCCAAGGGCATTGTAATGAGTCCGGCCTTCCGCCATCTTTTTATCATAGTAAGCCTTAAAGGTGGCGTTGTTCTTAACGACATTATGAGCTGCATTCATCAGGGCATATCTTAAAACCCTGGAGCCGCGTTTGGACATCCGTGTGCGTTTGGCATTGAAATTACCAGATTGATATATAGACGGATCCAGACCGGCAAATGCAAGCAGTTTTTTGGGAGTGGAGAATCGGTGAATGTCACCGATCTCGCCAAGGATCATCCCGCCATTAAGGTAACCGATGCCGGGAATGGTCATGATGACAGAATCGTTAAAACGCATGATCTCTGTCATTTCAGTCTCCACTCGGGCGAGCTGCGCATCCAGAAGTTCAATCTGTGCAATTACGGAAGTGACCTGGATGGACAGCGCCTGGTCGGATTGACCGACCGACTTCCGTGCCAGAACTCTTAATTCAGCCGCCTGTTCCTTTTTGAAATGACCGTGGGAGGCCTTTGTAAGGAGAGCAGCAAGATGGGTCAGGTGCATGGAAGCGATGGATTTAGCAGTCGGCGCTTCTTTCAGGAGCGCATAGACAGATTTCTGATGCAGGCCGGATTTGAAAAAGTACTGAAGTTCCGGAAAGGTCTGATCCAGATAGGAAGTAAGCTGGATCTTAAGCCTGGTTCGCTGTTTGATCGTTTTCTGACGGAAACGCCCCAGTTCTTTGAGGTTCATCAGATCAAGATCTTCAAAGGAAACGAACCGGTAGGATTTCTGCATCATAAGAGTTTGGGCAATGATGTAAGTGTCAATCTTATCTGTCTTCGTTTTGCGGATGTTGTTTTTCCGCATGGAAGAAGTAGAAATGGGATTGAGAACACAAACGTTGTAGCCCTCCGCAACAAGGTAGCGGATCAGGTTGTCGGCATAATGAGCCGTTGATTCAAGACCGATGATGATCTCTTCGTCGTCGAATGGTTCGAAGGCGGAAACGAGATACTGGAAGCCATCACCGTCGTTTGAGAATTGGAACGGAGCAACAAGGATTTCGCCATCAGAAGAGATGAGAGATGCGAAATGATTGAGTTTAGCTACATCAATACCAACATAAATCATGAGGAAATACCTCCCTTTCAAAAATAGTCTGATACCGTGATATCCACCAGCAATTATCATCGTAGACTTGATTGAAATAAGTACTCAATGAGAGGAGAACCTCCCGGCAACATCCAGCTAATAAACAATTCAGATAAAGGTAGTGGCAATACACTCCTGTCGAGTAGTCAAAGCTACAGATAAAAATCAAAAGTCCACAGTATCTGAGTTGTATTAAACCACAATATCAAAAAGAAAGGAAATATGGTGTTTTTGCTTCTGTAAACATCATACAAGATATGTATGCACACCGGATTATGGTAAAAGAGGCTAATCTAAACAAATGGGGAACAGATGATAGTTCGTCAAACAAATATTTACAGGATAGAGATTTTATCAATAATAAAATTCTTACTGTAAAAGCTGAAATCAAAGCCGGTAAAGTAAATACAGGTACGTTAAAAAATTATATGCCAGCAAGGAACTCTGGTTATAAATTTAAACTTAATTTTGCCGTTAATGGAAAAACAACGACAGAAAATCCGGGATTAGTCTATCCAGATAATCCAACCTTTATGCCTAAACGGTTCAAAGCTGTAAAAGATGCCAGTGTTTCTTTTGTTCAAAAAGTAAGAGGTGGCGGTTCTTTTAATAATATAGATTTGTTCCTTGATGATTATAATTTAAGTTTACATAATTATAATAGTTACAAGGCATCAATATCTTAAATTAAAAATATCGGATTATGATGTGGATTACAGGAGAAATATATTTACGACGAAAGGAGGATTTCCAATATGACTATAACAAAAATATCTTCATTACTAAAAGGAAGTATACTGGCCGCAGCATTTTTAGTATTATTCCTTTCATTGCCTGCATATGCTGCTGAAAAAAAAGATGTCATGATAGACGGAATTAAATACACCTTGTTTCTGGGTACGGATTCAGCCTGGGCATCTTTAGAAATGGCGATTCCTGATATATCAGGCGGTGAGGATTATTCAGAATTGACGGTTCACAATGAGATTACCTACGAAGGGAAAACGTATAAAGTTGAGCATTTTGATTATGGACATGACGAAGAAAGTGAAACAGAGGGAATGGTAATCAGAGAACCTTATCGCTTGAGTTATTATCAGAAACATCTGAAAAAGCTTACCATAGAGGAAGGGATTCCGTTATTGTACATGGGATTTTCCAATTACCTGGAGCTGGAAGAAGTCGTCTTTGAAGATCCGAAAGATATGGAAGAATGTGGATTATATTTCTACAATTGTCCAAAGCTAAAAGATATATATATTCCTGCCGACATCGACGTCATGCCCCGTTTGAGAGAATGCCCGAATACTAAAGTGACCTTTGCTCCGGACCATCCAAAATATAAGGTCATGGACGGGGATATTTACAGTAAAAACGGAAAGATACTCTATGACGTGCCAAATGGTTCCAAAAATTATAAAGTAAAAAATTCGGTGAAAGAAATTGCCGTATATGCATTTTACGGGAATGATAATATCAGGAACATAAAGATGTCTTCTTCCGTAAAAAAGATCAGGACAGCGGCTTTTGGAGATATGAAAAATCTTAAATCCGTGAAACTAAGCAAAAATCTCAAAGTAGCCCAAAACCAACTATTCCGAGCCTCTACCAAATTAAAAGCGCTGACCTATCCAAAAAAGGTACGAACCATATGGGGAGGTTTTGGAAGAAAAAGTCGGTGTGGCTTGAAAAAGATATATATTAAAGCTAAAAAACTCAAAAAGATACAGGTAAACGGATTGCCGAAAACCTGCAAGGTATATGTGAAAAATAATACGGTGAGAGATCAGGTTCGTGCCGCAGGTTTTAAAGGGCAGATTATTGTTCAGTAATCTCTCGCCATGGTATTGAAAGCAGGGAGTACTATGTTATATCGATTACACAAAGGCTGCCGCCGCAAGGGAATCTTCCCATGTGGCGGTAGCAATTATTTGTCGAATAAGTCGCTGTGCGACCCGGTGCGAGCCAGTGTCAGTACCAGTACATTATTTTCAATTCGGTAGATGAGCAGCCAGTCCGGGCGGATATGACATTCTCGATGACCTATCCAGTCGCCAGATAGATCATGGTCGCAGTTTTTAGCTGGCAGAGGTTCGCCCATTGAAAGAAGTTCTACAACTTGTTCCAGTAATTCGATTTTCATGCCGCGTCTGAGTGCACGTTTATAATCTTTTTTGAAGGCGGTCGTATACTTGACAGTATATTATGTTTTCTTCATTTTTTTAAATCAGCAAATAACTCGTCAAGGTCATCGTAACCCTTTACAGACGGGTCTTTTGCAATCCTTTCTGCCTCCAGCATAGCGGCCATCGTTTCTTTGTTGGGTTGTTCCAGCTTTACCTCAAAAGGAATGCCGCCCTCACGAAGCGATTGACGTACAAAAATATTGAATGCCGTAGTCAGATTCATACCCAGCTCGTTGAAAAGAGCTTCGGCTTCTGTTTTCAATTCTTTGTCCATGCGGATGCTAATGTTTGTAGTATTTCCGGCCATAGTATCAACTCCTTTCTGTTGATATTTTTAGTATATACGATTTGCACGAAGAAAACAATGCTTTGCACGAAAAAATAACTTCTTATAAGTGTCCGAACGTTACTGTTCAAACCCGAGTCGCGCACAGTGCGCGGCTACGGGCCAACATGATTCAGCCGGCGGTTTGCTCCTTTCCTCTCTTTTTCTTCTTTTTCCCTCGGGAAAAAGAAGTTGCAAAAGATGGGATGTCTGTTATAATATAGGAAATAAATTTATGTCATTTGTTTATACTATGAGAGAATGGACAGCAATAAGAGAGTGGACAGTCAGGACAAATAGAACAGATAGAACAGGTGCATAAAGGCAGGTATGGCAGAAGGAGGTTTCCCATGGACAAAGAGAATAAAGTGAGTCATTCCGTTTATGAGATAGAAGATGTGGGACAGGTGCAGATTGCCGACGAGGTCATTGCGGTGATTGCCGGTCTGGCGGCCACGGAAGTGGAAGGTGTGCAGAAGATGTCCGGCAACATTACCAATGAGATTGTCAGCAAGCTTGGCATGAAGAATCTTTCCAAAGGCGTGAAGGTGAGCATTGACGGCGAGCAGGTGGATGTGGTGCTTAATCTGATTCTCAAGTACGGAGTCAGCATCCCTAAGACGTCCAGAGAAGTACAGGAGAAGGTAAAGAGCGCCGTTGAGACCATGACCGGTCTCACTGTTAATGAGGTGAATATCCGTATTGCAGGGATTCAGACGGAAGACGAATAAGCGCAATAGCAGGCCGCCGCGGACAGGAGCCAGGCGGCCGTATTACTGTTCTGCCGGGTTGGCAGTGAGAAATTAGTTGCACAGAAGATAGATGGAGGTTCCTACATGAAAATGAGCAGAAGAGAGCTGAGAAAGAGCATCTTTCTCTTGCTTTTTCGCATAGAATTTAATACCAGAGAAGAACTGCAGGAACAGACGGAGATGTTTTTGGAAGAGAAACCGGAGATCAGCGAGGAGGACAGCTCTTATATTCGCGGGAAGGTCAATGCGATTCTTGATATTCAGGAGGAGATTGACCAGACGATCATGAGGATTTGTACCGGCTGGCGTCTGGAACGTCTTGGCAAGACGGAGCTTGCCATTCTCAGGCTTGCGGTATATGAGCTGTTAAAAGATGAGGACATTCCAAAAGGAGTGGCCATTAATGAAGCACTTGAGTTGGCCAAGATTTATTGCAGCGAAGATGCACCGAGATTTATCAATGGAGTGCTGGCTAAGCTGGCATAGCTGGGGACGCGGCCCGGATACCAGACCGGCGCGGTCACGGTGGTTCCGTCAGCGTCAGTGCATTGGTAAATGGCACTTTGAATTGACAAAGATAGAAGTATTCAGGCGGCGTGTAAACGGAATATGGGGTTTTGCGCCGCCTGTTTTTGTACAGGACAGAATATGAAGCAGATTTTTACCGTTTCACAGATAAATTCATACATCCGCAGGATTTTTGATAGCGATTACGCTCTGAGAAAGATTTTCCTGAAAGGAGAGGTATCCAACTGCAAATATCATTTTTCGGGACACATTTATTTTACATTGAAGGATGAGCGCAGTACCATCCGCTGTGTGATGTTTGCCACGGACCGGCCGAAGGGACTGCATTTTCAGATGGAAAATGGACAGATGGTCGTCGTCCAGGGAAATATCTCCGTGTTTGAGCGGGATGGCGCCTATCAGCTCTATGCAAAGGAGATAGAACTTTCGGGAACAGGAGAGTTGTACCTTCGTTACGAGCGGTTAAAGCAGGAGCTTTTGGAATTGGGATATTTTGATTTTGAAAAAAAGAAGCCCCTGCCGCCGTATCCGGAGCGTATCGGCATTGTCACGGCGCTGACCGGTGCGGCCATTGAGGATATCAAGAGCATCGCCGCCAGGAGGAATCCTTTTGTACAGCTTTATCTCTTCCCGGCAAAGGTGCAGGGAGAGGGTGCGGCAGAGAGTATTGCCAGAGGAATCCGCTATTTTGACAAGAGCGGTGTGGATATCATCATTATCGGACGGGGCGGCGGTTCCATCGAAGATTTATGGGCCTTTAATGAGAGGCTCGTGGCGGACAGCATTTATGAGGCTAGGACGCCGGTAATCTCCGGCACCGGCCATGAGGTGGATATGACCATCGCCGATTACTGCGCGGACGTCCGGGCGGCGACGCCGTCGGCAGCCTGTGAGCTTGCCATTCCGGATGTTTATTCTGTCATTCAGCAGTTTGACCGTTACCGCGACGAGCTTGACGGGCGGATGTTGTACCGGGTGCAGTCGTACCGGCAGCGGCTCTCGGATGCGAAGCGTCTGCTGGAGGCATGTCATCCCGGCACGAAGCTTTTGAGACAGAAGATGCTTTGTCAGAGCCTGGGTGAGCGTCTGCATCAGAGTATGAACACAAGAATCAAGGAGGCGAGACATCGTCTTAATCTTCAGTCGGAGCGTCTCCACGGATTGTCGCCCACGGCGAGGCTGACCGGCGGATATGTGTTCGCCCAGGATAAAGAGGGCCGGCCGGTGGCGTCGGTGGAGCAACTAAAGATTCACCGGACAATTCATTTGATTTTTTCTGACGGGGAGGCGGAAGTGTCTCCGGTGTCCGTCATTAAGAGAAAGCAGAATTCGTTCCGGGCGACACGCGGACGGAGTGGAGCAGACATTTCCACAGAGAAAGAGGATTAAAACATGGCGAAGACGAAGTTTTCCATAGAGAAGGCATTTGAGGAACTGGATGAGATTTTGGAGCGGCTGGACGACCCGGAGCTTAGTCTGTCTGATTCTATGGAGTATTATAAAAAGGGTGTGAAATTGTTGGATAAATGTAATCAGACCCTGGATAAAACGGAAAAAGAAATTATTGTATTGCAGGAGGGAAAAGATGGAAATATCCCTGAAGGACAAAATTGAAAAAAGAACAAGAGAAGTGGAGGAGGTCATTTACTCTTTTCTGCCGGAGGAGACCGGATATCAGAAAGCAGTAATAAGCGCCATGAATTATACCATGCGGGCGGGAGGCAAAAGACTTCGACCGATGCTGATGGACGAGACATACCGAATGTTCGGCGGAAGTGACAGAAGCCTCATTGAGCCGTTCATGGCGGCTATTGAAATGATTCATACTTATTCGCTGATTCATGATGACCTGCCTGCCCTTGATAATGACGACTATCGCAGAGGGAGAAAGACCGCCCATGTGGTGTATGGTGAGGCTGTAGCGATTCTCGCCGGAGACGCCCTGTTAAATTATGCCTTTGAAACTGCGTCAAAGGCGTTTAAAGGTACGGAAGAAGATATCCGCACGGCGAGAGCTCTTCAGATTCTTTCCGCCAAACCCGGCATTTACGGCATGATTGGCGGGCAGACGGCTGATGTGGAATCGGAACGCCAGGAGATTTCATTTGAGGAGCTTTTGTTCATCCATGAGAATAAGACGGCGGCGCTCATTGAGTGTGCTATGATGATTGGAGCGATTCTTGCCGGCGCATCCCCGGAGGAAGTGAATGTTGTTGAGCAGATTGCCAGGAAGACCGGTGTGGCTTTTCAGATTCAGGATGATATCCTTGATCTGACAAGTACTCAGGAGGAGCTTGGCAAGCCGGTGAGAAGCGATGAAAAAAATGAAAAGAACACCTATGTATCCATGAAAGGGTTGGAGCAGTCCGGAAAAGATGTGATACAATATACCAAAGAGGCCCTGGATGCTTTTGGCTCTCTGCACCGGGATCATGCATTTCTTCGTGACCTCCTGCTGTATTTGAGCGGAAGAAAAAAATAAGTAACCACTCAGTCATGACAGCTCGGAAGATTGCTGCTAGCGTATGGCTGAATCGTTACAATAATAATAAAAAGTCCGGAGGACGAAATAAATGGGTCAAATTTTAAACAGAATACGAAAAGCCAATGATATTAAAAAAATACCGGCGAGACTTTATCCGGTGCTGGCGCAGGAGATTCGTGATTTCCTCATTGAAAATGTCAGCAGGACCGGCGGACATCTCGCTTCCAATCTAGGGGTGGTGGAGCTTACCATGGCTCTCCACCTGTGCCTGCATCTGCCGAAGGATAAAATCATTTACGATGTAGGGCATCAGTCCTACGTTCATAAGCTTTTGACGGGACGGCGGGATGATTTTGCTACTTTGAGAAAAAGCGGAGGCATGTGCGGCTTCCCAAAACGAAAAGAAAGCGAATATGACTGTTTTGGCACAGGACACAGTTCCACTTCCATCGCGGCGGCCGTCGGCTTTGCCGTTGCTAGAGATTTGAAGAAGACAAAAGAGACCATCGTGGCAGTCATTGGAGACGGCGCACTTTCCGGCGGGATAGCTTACGAGGCGCTCAATAATCTGGCACTGTTTCGGAAAGAAAAGAAGAATATCATTATTATTTTAAATGATAATAAAATGTCCATTTCAGAAAATGTGGGCGGCATGAGCCGCTACTTAAATGATATCCGCTCCAGAAAAAGTTACGGAGAGTTTAAGGATAATGTGGAACAGGCCATCAAGAATATTCCCGGTGTGGGGGATAGCATGGTGAGGACCATCAAGCGCTCCAAAGATTCCATTAAACAGCTTTTTATTCCGGGGATGCTTTTTGAAAATATGGGAATCACCTATTACGGTCCGGTGGACGGTCATAATATTTATGCGGTGATGCAGGCCATTAACCGTGCCAAAAATATGGAAGGGCCGATTCTTATCCATGTGATGACCAAAAAGGGGAAAGGCTATCCCATCGCGGAAAATAATCCGGAGAAGTTCCACGGTATCGAGCCTTTTGATGTTAAGACGGGCAAACCGCTCAGGAAAAAGACGGCGGAAAGTTATACGGACGTCTTTTCCCGAACCCTTCTGGAGATTGCCGGAGAGAATAAAAAGGTGGCAGCCATCACTGCCGCCATGCCTTCGGGAACCGGGCTGAATGCCTTTAAAAAGACGTATCCGGATCGCTTTTTTGACGTGGGTATCGCGGAAGAATACGCCGTGACCTTCGCGGCGGGAATGGCGGCTTCCGGGATAAGGCCGGTGGTGGCGGTTTATTCTTCCTTTTTACAAAGGGCCTATGACCAGATTCTTCACGATGTCTGTATTCAGAAGCTGCCGGTCTTTTTTTGCATAGACCGGGCAGGACTGGTTGGGGCGGACGGCGAGACGCATCAGGGACTGTTCGACATTTCCTATCTTTCCAGTATCCCGAATCTCGTGTTGATGGCTCCTAAGAATAAATACGAGATGGAAGACATGATGCATTTTGCCCTGGAATACGACGGGCCGGCTGCCCTGCGCTACCCGCGGGGAGATGCATTTGACGGATTAAAGAATTATCGCCCTCCGGTGGAACTGGGAAGAAGTGAAAGTATTTACAGGGGCGAGACGGTGGTCATTTTGTCGGTGGGCAATATGATGGAAGAATCTCTGAAAGTAGCGGAGATTCTGAAGGAGCAGGGCGTCTGTCCGGGACTTGTCAACGTACGTTTTATTCGTCCTTTGGATGAGGAAATGCTTCACGATCTGGCGGAGAGATATCCGCTCCTTGTCACAGCGGAAGAAAATGTGCTGTCCGGAGGATTCGGGGAAGCGGTATCCGACTTTCTCCACCGGAATGATTATAAGAATCATCTGCTGACCTTCGGTATTCCGGACTGCTTTGTGGAGCACGGCAGTGTGGAGTGGCAGAGAAAACAGATGAGAATTGACGCGATTTCCATGGCCGCCCGTATTATGGAAAAGGTGAGGGAACTATGAAGCAGCGTTTGGATATGATTTTAGTACAAAAGGGCTTGGCAGCTTCCAGGGAGAAGGCAAAGGCCATGATTATGTCCGGCATTGTCTATGTGAACGGACAAAAAGAAGATAAAGCGGGGAGTACCTTTGATGAAAAGGCGGCGGATACTGTCGAGGTGCGGGGAACGACCCTTCGATATGTGAGCCGGGGCGGTCTCAAACTGGAAAAGGCCATGGAATGTTTTGACCTAGATCTTTTCGGTAAGGTCTGTATGGATGTGGGCGCCTCCACCGGAGGATTTACCGACTGTATGCTGCAAAATGGGGCGGTAAAAGTCTTTTCCATCGATGTGGGAAGGGGACAGCTTGACTGGAAGCTTCGCAACGATGACCGGGTGGTCTGCATGGAAAAGACCAATATGCGCTATGTGGAGCCGGAAGATATCGGGGAAGCAGTGGACTTTACTTCCATTGATGTGTCTTTTATTTCTCTTACAAAGATTCTTCTGCCGGTGAAGAACTGCCTGAAAGACGGCGGAGAGGTTGTCTGTCTCATCAAACCGCAGTTTGAAGCGGGACGAGATAAGGTCGGAAAAAAAGGTGTGGTCAGAGATACCAAGGTGCACGAGGAAGTCATTAAGCTGGTGATGGATTATGCGATGTCCATTGGGTTTTCTCTCCTTCATCTGGATTATTCTCCCATCAAGGGGCCGGAGGGAAATATTGAATACCTGCTGCATCTGAAAAAAACGGAAAATGTCCATGAGATTGATGAGAAGATGATTCCGGCAGTGGTCGGGGCTTCCCACGGGGCGCTGTCCCATACATGAAAACAGGATGAGTGAGGCATTATGAAGAATTTTTTAATTATTCCCAATAGGCAAAAGGATGTGGGTCTGGCGCTGACCGGTCACATTAAGGATACTTTGACGGAGATGGGAGCGGAATGTCATATCTATGACGGATATTATAATGATGTAACGCCCATACAGGTGCCGGAAAATACCGAATGTATTCTTGTCATCGGTGGTGACGGGACAATTCTTGCGGCGGCCGGCCGGCTGGTGGGACAAAATATCCCTCTTCTCGGCATTAATCTGGGGACCCTTGGGTTTCTGGCGGATGTGGATTTAAAAGAACTGCCGGAGACGTTGCGGGATTTGATGGATGGTAAATATGAACTGGAAAAAAGAATGATGCTTCGGGCGGAGGTGTTCCGGAGAGGAGAACGTTCCGGAACGTTCACAGCGCTCAATGACTTTGTGATCAGCCGCCGCTCTTTTTCCCGTATGATCGGTCTGTCCATTGAAATCAATGATGCGCTCATCGAGCAGTATCATGCCGACGGCGTCATTGTCTGCACGCCCACAGGATCGACCAGTTATAATCTTTCTGCCGGGGGACCGATTATCAATCCCACCTGCAAAAATTTCGTGGTGACGCCAATTTGTCCGCATTCCCTGGCAATCCGGAGCGTTGTCCTTGCCAAAAGTGATGTGGTGACCATCACTCTGGACAACATTCGCCATGGACAGAGGGAGGAAGCGGTCATTTCTCCGGACGGCAGAGAGGGTATCGTGCTTCGCCCGGGAGATAAGGTGCGTATTTATAAAGCGAAAGAATGCACGCCGTTTATTAAGATGAAAGAAGTGAGTTTTGTCAAAATATTAAAAGAAAAACTGTTGTGATTGAGAGAGGTTTATATGAAAGGAAAAAGGCAGAAAAAAATACTGGAACTCATCGAGAAGTATGATATCGAAACCCAGGAAGAACTGACAAGACGCCTTCAGGAAGAGGGATTTCCTTCCACCCAGGGAACCATTTCCCGAGATATCCGGGAGTTGAAGCTGACGAAGGTGTCGGGAGAGGGCGGCAGACAGAAATATGCGCCGATTTTGACAAGAGACCTGCATGTTTCCGATAAATACCGGAGGGTTTTGTCGGAAGCCATCGTACATATGGAAGGCGCCGGAAATCTGCTTGTCATAAAAACCGTGTCCGGCATGGCCATGGCCTGCGGCGCCGCCATCGACTCCATTGCCATGAAAGGTGTTGTGGGATGTATTGCCGGCGATGATACCCTGCTTTGCGTGATAAAGGACGCGGGGATGGTGGATGATGTCATCAATGAGATTTATTTGATCATAAAAGGTCTGGAATAATTTTGCGGAGGAAAACATGCTGATTAATTTACATGTAAAAAATCTTGCACTGATTGAGGAAACGGATATTGATTTCACCAGCCACTTAAATATTCTGACGGGAGAAACCGGCGCCGGAAAGTCGATCTTGATTGGCTCCATCCAGTCCGCTCTGGGAAACAAGATTCCAAAGGATATAATACGGAACGGCTGTGACAGCGCTCTCATTGAGCTTGTTTTTCACAGTGAGAGCGATGTGGTGAAACAAAAAATGGAAGAATTTGACATTCCTTTTGAGGACGGCGAAATCATTATTTCAAGAAGAATTACAAATAATAGAGTGATCAATAAAGTCAACGATTGCAGCATCACGGCGTCACGGTTAAAGGAGCTGTCGCCATTTCTGTTGGATTTGAGCGGTCAGCATGAGAACCAGCTTTTGCTTAAACCGCAGAATCACCGGAGAATCCTTGACAATTACGATAAACCGGAGATTACTCCTGCAAAGGAAACGGTGGCCGGCCTGTTTCGGCAGTATCAGGAGACGGAACGCCAGCTTTCCGAGCAGAATCTGGGAGAGGAGGAGCGTCTCCGTGAAATTGAATTTTTAAAATATGAGATACAGGAGATTGAGAGCGCGTCATTAAAAGAAGAAGAAGACGAGGAGCTGGAAGAACTCTTCCGGAGAATCTCTCATTCCAGAGATATTCTCGCTTCCTGCGCCGCTGTCCATGAGATGACCAGCGGCAGCGCAGGAAGCGCGGAGAATCTTCTCGGTAAAGCTATCCGCTCTCTGTCCGACGTGACAAAATATGATGAGGAAGTCGGGTCGCTTGTGGAAGAACTTTCCACCGTGGACAGCCTCTTGAATGATTTTAACCGGGATTTGTCAGAATACATGTCTTCCATGGAATTTGACGAGGAGACCTTTGTACAGACGGAGGAACGGCTGGATTTAATCCATCGTTTACAGGCAAAATACGGTGATTCCATTCCGGCCATAAAGGAATATAAGGAAAAGGCGGAAAGCCGCCTCGAGGCGCTTTTACATTTTGACGAGCGAATGGAAGAGCTGAAAAGGCAGAGAGACCGTCTGGCGGCCGACCTGGACGCCGCCTGTGAAACGCTTACGGCGCTTCGAAAAAAAGCGGCGGGACCGCTGGCGCAGTCCATCAGGGACGCACTCCTTGATCTGAACTTTAATCAGGTACGCTTTGAGATTGCCTTCACAGAGGCGCCTGCCTGCCGGGCAGACGGAAAAGACGATATTTGTTTTATGATTTCCACCAACCCCGGCATGGACGTCCGACCGTTGCAGGAAACCGCCTCCGGCGGTGAGCTTTCCCGTATCATGCTGGCCATCAAATCCGTACTGGCCGATGAGGAGCAGATGGAGACATTGATCTTTGACGAGATAGACGCCGGAATCAGCGGAAGAACCGCCCAGAAGGTATCGGAGCGGCTGTCGCAGATTGCCGGAAAGCGTCAGGTCATCGCCATCACCCATCTGCCGCAGATCGCGGCCATGGCTGATTCTCATTATCTGATCGAAAAGACCAGCGATAACAATTCCACCATCAGCCGGATTTACCGGCTGTCGGAAGAGGAATCTGTGGAAGAACTGGCAAGAATGCTCGGAGGCGCAGAAATTACCAGCACCGTCCTGGACAACGCCAGGGAGATGAAAAGATTCGCCGCACGGCTTACCCACGCCTTGTCGGAAGAATAAAAGATTTATCAAAAAAAAATGTAGAATAATCTGTCTGAGTGAATTCGCAAAATGCCCGCCATACTAAGGTCAGTACTTTAGCATGGGGGTATTTTTTACTGCTGATGGCAATATTATTTGCCGCCGGAGCGCAGGCGGGAGAATTGTTTCATGTGGAGGAACAGCTGTACGACGCGGCGGGGCAGGACATAAGAGAGACGCTGGCAGCGGGCGAGGATAAAAAGGAGACAAAAACTAATTAAATTAATGAGAGCAGAAATCAAAGAATATCAGGCAGTGCTGTTCGGATATCTGGACGGCGAGCTGGAGCACGGTTCCATTGAGCAGTTCTATCACAACGTGGACACTGTTCCTGGAGGAGATAATTTCAATGCCCGCGTAGACGTTTTATTGGTGGAAGAGTCTTTGGCGGTAGTTCGTGTTCTGGAAGAAGGCTGGGGCAATCGAATTGATTTCACAGATGTGCTGCTCCTATTAAAGATGAACGGTGAGTGGAAATGTGTGGCAAAGGCATATAATCAAAACTCCAATACAATTCAAAAAAATAAATAATTGATATGGCAATGTTAAGGATATGGTTTGCTCTATTAACAGGGACAGTCTGCTGTGAGTAGATTGTCCCTTTCATTATGCCTCGAATAAAAAGATTGATAACGCAGAAATCCTAAAGTATAATATCCTTAGCATTAGATTCATCGTGAAAGGAAGGTGTTCTTATGGCATTAGCAAAACGAAATACAGAATATTGGATTGTTGACCCGGAGAAGAATCGTATAACGGTATATAATTTTGATGAAGAAAATGGTGATGAATATAGTTTTGACGGCGTAGTTCCCTGCGGTATTTATGGAGATTTAGCGATTAATTTTAAAGAGTTGCAAATAAAGTGAAAATTCACTTTTTTCATTTAACACGAAAAAAAGATAGATTTCTCTGAGAAAATTTCAAGACTCCGGAAAACATCATCGTATGACACAGAAATTTGCGGAATTTGCCGGAATGATTGACGAAAAATGCTATGAGACTGTCAGAGAGTTTTTAGCAGAATCGGTGACAATGGTGGGTGTTTTGGAAAAAGGGGCTGTCGGGAAATAGATAGTTCCAAACAGGGGCAGGCGCGACTCTTACGAGTCACGCCTGCCCCGAAATTTATCCTCTAAAAAAGAAAAAGATGGCTAACGACAACCACCTTTCTCCCCGTTCCATGTTATAATGGAACTATGCTAACCAAAGATTATTATAACGACTTTTTTGAAATTGGGCAACAGAAAATTACCTTCAGTTTCTTCGAATTGAGTTTACCCGATGACGATCCAGTCTATACCCTGAAA
>CAYULX010000051.1:0-15691 GCA_964445535.1 uncultured Eubacterium sp. | reverse complement strand
CTCCGGTGAAGATCGGCGATGTGATCGTTCCGAATGTGGCCGGTACCGGCGTGGATGTTGTCGCCACGAAGAACATTGAGGCAGTGTAGATTTTTGGATTGAGGAGGTTGATGTGTATGAAAATTATTATGTTAGGTGCGCCTGGAGCCGGTAAAGGAACGCAGGCGAAGATGTTGGCAGAGAAATACGGGATTCCGCATATCTCCACCGGTGATATTTTTAGAATGAATATCAAAAATAATACAGAACTGGGGAAGAAAGCGAAAGGCTATATGGATGCCGGCGAGTTGGTTCCGGATGAGCTGACGGTAGATCTTGTCATTGACAGAATTAAAAACAAAGATTGTATGAACGGCTTCATTCTGGACGGTTTTCCACGGAATATTCCGCAGGCAGAAGCGCTTGATTACGCACTGAATAATCAGAATGAGAAGATTGATTATGCCATCAATGTGGATGTGCCGGATGCCAATATCATCGAGAGAATGTCCGGAAGAAGAGCCTGCTTAAACTGCGGCGCCACTTATCACGTCGTAAATCTTCCAAGCAAGAAGGAAGGTATCTGCGATGTGTGCGGAGAGGGACTGGTTCTCCGTGAAGATGATAAGCCGGAGACCGTCAAGAAAAGACTGCAAGTATATCATGAACAGACCCAGCCGCTGATTGACTATTATAATAAGAAGGAAGTCATTCTCACAGTGGATGGAACCAAGGATATTCAAGTGGTCTTTGACGAGATTACGGCAGTACTTGGATAAAAGCAAAAATGGTTTGATTGACAATCAGAAAAAGAAGAGCAGGACTGCGGACGGCGGCCCTGCTCTTCCTGGTTAAGGGGCAATTACATTTGACAGAATAACAGATTCCGATTATTATAGACAAATAAATTAAAATCATTCTAGAACAACACAAAGGGAGAAACGATGTCAATTACGATTAAAAACGAACACGAGATTGAATTAATGCGGACGGCCGGACAGATTCTGGCGAAAATCCACTATGAACTGGGAAAAGAACTGAAAGAAGGAATGACTACCAAGGACATTGACCGTCTGGGCGAAGAGATGATCCGGAGTTATGGATGTATTCCAAACTTTTTAAATTATAACGGATATCCTGCTTCCATCTGTGTATCAGTGAATAATGAGGTGGTGCATGGAATCCCGTCGGACAAACGTTACATTAAAAATGGAGATATTGTCAGTCTGGATGCCGGACTGATCTATAAAGGATACCATTCCGACGCTGCAAGAACCCACGGCGTCGGTGATATCAGCGATGAGGCAAGAAAACTCATTGATGTGACAAAACAATCTTTTTTTGAAGGAATAAAAAATGCAAAACCGGGCAACCATTTAGTTGATATTGCCAGAGGGATCCAGACTTACGCAGAGAATAACCGTTTTTCTGTGGTTCGGGATTTGGTGGGACACGGCATTGGCGCCTCTCTTCACGAAGAACCAGAGATTCCGAATTTTGTCCGGAGACGCCGGGGAGCCAGACTGCAGAAAGGAATGACCCTTGCTATTGAGCCGATGATCAATGCGGGGACTTACGACGTATGGTGGATGGACGACGACTGGACAGTGGTCACAAGAGATGGAAGGCTTTCCGCCCACTACGAGAATACCATTGTCATCACCGATGACGGCTGTGAGATTCTCTCCATGCTGCCGGAGGAGAAATAAAAATTTTATGTCGGATATGAGAAGTTTTCATAAAACAAAACAGATAAAATAAATTTACTTTTTTAGAATTTTTTGCTTGTAACGGAGAAAATATATGATAGAATATAAAGCAGGTTATTTTGCCACGTCTTTATGCGGTCATGATAAGGGCAGACTTTATATGATCGTCAGCGAGGCCGGCGAGATGGTAGGATTGTGTGACGGCATACACAGATGTCTTGCCAACCCCAAAATGAAAAAAAAGAAACATGTTCAGATGATGCGCTCTGAGAAAATGGCAGAAGCTTTCCCGTCTCTGATTCAGTCGGCCGACGCGGATATGCAGATAAAAAAAGCAGTATTGGCAGCGGGAGAGCGCAAGTAAAGAAAGCAGGAGGATTATTTAGTATGTCAAAATCAGATGTTATTGAAGTAGAAGGAAAGGTAGTAGAGAAGCTTCCGAACGCCATGTTCAAAGTGGAGCTGGAAAACGGTCACCAGGTGTTAGGACACATCAGCGGCAAATTACGCATGAACTTTATCAAGATCTTACCTGGAGATAAAGTGACTATCGAACTTTCCCCATACGATTTAACAAAAGGCAGAATTATCTGGAGAGATAAATAGGTAAAAGGCTTTGTACGATTTATCCTTGAAGGACGGTATATTTATGCCGATTTTTGGCGTTTTCGTGCTTGCTTTTTGTATAGATGAATGGTATAATATTTGCTGAACGTTTTGGAAAGGAGAGTTTATCGTGAAGGTTAGAGCATCAGTAAAGCCTATCTGTGAGAAATGTAAAATTATCAAACGGAAAGGCGCAATCAGAATCATTTGCGAAAATCCAAAACATAAACAGAGACAGGGATAAGAATTAGTTCGGCACCGCCCAGGCGGTCAGGGATTAAGGACGATACTTGATTTTTGTTGTGTCATTGGTTACGGTACCCGGATGGGTATTGTACGACATTGCTACCGTCATGGCAATTATATTTTTAAATAAGCGGCTGCGGTAAACGGAAGTTTACCGATTTTATTTTAAGAGAATTATTTTGAATTTGAAAAGAGCGTTCGATGAGAGACACGTTAGTCATTTCACCGTACTGCGGTAACGATGGATTGAGTCGAATAAGATTTTTAGTGGAGGTGCACACATGGCTCGTATTTCGGGTGTCGATTTACCTAGAGAGAAACGTGTAGAGATTGGTCTTACTTATATTTATGGAATTGGAAGAACAAGCGCTGACAAGATTCTTGCGGCAGCAAACGTTAATCCGGATACACGCGTACGCGATTTAACAGACGATGAAGTTCGTCGCATCAGCGAGATCATCAATGCAGATTACACAGTAGAGGGTGACCTGCGTCGTGAAATCGCTATGAACATCAAGCGTTTGCAGGAGATTGGATGTTACAGAGGCATCCGTCACAGAAAAGGTCTTCCGGTTCGTGGACAGAAAACAAAAACAAATGCCAGAACGCGTAAAGGTCCTAGAAAAACAGTTGCAAATAAGAAGAAATAAGTGTAAAACTATGTTTTACGCTGTTCTTATGTCCGCGTGAGACCGTGAGTATTTATTTGCTGACGCAGCACAGGCGGGGCATGGGAAGTTTTCAAATATAAAAATAAGTATTATTTATAGATTTAATAACCTAACAGGAGGGTTTCGTCAATGGCAAAAAAAGTCGCAAAAAAGGTGACGAAGAAACGTGTGAAAAAGAATATCCAGCATGGACAGGCGCACATCCAGTCATCCTTTAATAATACAATTGTAACATTAACTGACTCTGAGGGCAATGCTATTTCCTGGGCGAGCGCAGGAGAGATGGGCTTCAGAGGCTCCAAAAAGTCTACACCATACGCAGCGCAGATGGCGGCAGAAGCGGCCACCAAGGCAGCGGTCATTCACGGTTTGAAAACTGTTGAAGTTATGGTTAAGGGACCTGGTTCAGGCAGAGAGGCAGCAATCCGCGCCCTTCAGGCGTGCGGTCTTGAAGTAACAAGTATCAGAGACGTTACTCCGGTACCACACAACGGATGCCGTCCGCCAAAGAGAAGAAGAGTCTAGTCTGATAGGAGGTAAGTTAGAATGGCAATTGATAGAACTCCAGTCCTGAAAAGATGCAGGTCTTTAGATATGGACCCTGTATATCTGGGCGTAAATAAAAAATCCAACAGAAAGTTAGTTCGTTCCAGCAGAAAGATCAGTGAATATGGTCTTCAGCTTCGCGAAAAACAGAAAGCAAAATTCATCTACGGCGTATTAGAGAAACCTTTCAGAAATTACTATGCTAAGGCTGAGAGAATGCAGGGTCTTGCAGGTACTAACCTGATGGTTCTCCTTGAGACAAGACTTGACAACATCGTGTTCCGTATGGGATTTGCAAGAACAAGAAGAGAAGCGAGACAGATTGTCGGACATAAACACATCCTTGTCAATGGAAAATGTGTAAACATTCCTTCTTACAGAGTAAGCGTTGGCGATGTGATCGAGGTAAAAGAGAACAAAAAGACTATGCAGAGATATAAAGATATCGCAGAGACTACGGATGGTATTTTAGTACCAGCTTGGTTAGACGCTGACCTGGAGAACTTCAAAGGAAGCGTAAAAGAGCTTCCTTCCAGAGACATGATTGATGTTCCGGTAAATGAGACATTAATCGTCGAGTTATATTCCAAATAATTAATGATTCTTCCAATTGAATGCCTGATGTTCGGGCATTCAATTGTGGTATGTATTGAAGTTTGTCCAAAAGGAGGGTCCCATTCGTGTTTGATTTTGAAAAACCAAGAATTGAAATAGCAGAAATTTCAGAAGACAATAAATATGGTCGTTTTGTGGTGGAACCGTTGGAGAGAGGTTACGGCACAACTTTAGGTAACTCCTTAAGAAGAATCATGTTATCCTCATTACCGGGGGCGGCTGTCAGTGCAGTGAAGATTAAAGGTGTTCTGCATGAGTTCAGTTCTATTCCTGGAGTGAAAGAGGATGTCACTGAAATCATTATGAATATCAAAGAGCTGGCTATCAAGAATAATAGTTCATCCAATGAGCCGAAACGAGCTTTTATTGAATGCAGCGGTGAAGGTGTTGTCACAGCCGCTGACATTCAGGTTGACAGTGACATCGAGATTATCAATCCGGATTTAGTCATCGCAACATTAAGCGGTGGTGCAGGCAGTCATTTCGAAGCAGAGCTGACTATCACAAAAGGCCGCGGTTATGTTGGAGCAGATAAAAACAAAACAGAAGACTATTCCATTGATGTAATTGCAGTGGATTCTATTTATACACCGGTCGAGAGAGTAAACTTAACAGTAGAGAATACTCGTGTCGGACAGATTACGGACTTTGACAAACTGACGCTGGATGTTTTCACCAACGGAACGCTGGCGTCGGATGAGGCAGTGAGTCTTGCTGCAAAAGTATTGAGCGAGCACCTGAATCTGTTCATTGATTTATCTGAAAATGCAAAGGTTGCCGAGGTCATGGTTGAGACCGCTCAGGACCCGGTTGACAAAGTGCTGGAGATGAACATCGATGAGCTGGAATTATCCGTTCGTTCTTACAACTGTCTGAAAAGAGCAGGTATTAATACCGTAGAAGAATTGACCAATAAGACTCCGGAAGATATGATGAAAGTTCGTAATCTGGGACGGAAGTCTCTGGAAGAGGTATTGGCAAAGTTGAAAGAGTTGGGTCTTTCCCTCAATTCAAGTGAAGAGTAAGTAATCGGCTTTTGCCGATTTGTTCCCGTGCCTAAAAAACGGCGCAGGAGAAGACAATAGACCCGCCTAGGCTGAAGGTTAAGTAAGCATGGCGAAAAATAAACAGGAGGTCCATTACAATGGCAAAATACAGAAAATTAGGCAGAACATCCAACCAGAGAAAAGCTTTATTACGTAATCAAGTAACACAGTTACTGTATCATGGTAAGATTCGTACAACAGAGGCAAAGGCAAAAGAGATTCGTAAAATTGCAGAAGGTCTCATTGCGCTGGGTGTAAAAGAAAAAGATAACTTTGAAGTTGTAAAAGTTCAGGCAAAGGTTGCCAGAAAAGATAAAGACGGCAAGAGAGTAAAAGAAGTAGTAGACGGCAAGAAAGTAACCGTATACGACACTGTAGAGAAAGAAATCAAAAAAGATCTGCCATCCAGACTTCATGCAAGACGTCAGATGTTAAAGGTATTATATCCTGTAACAGAAGTGCCTGCTGAGGCAAAAGGCAGAAAAGCAAATACAAAGAAAATTGATTTAGCTCAGAAGATTTTTGACGAGTACGGTCCAAAATACGCAGGCCGCAACGGTGGTTATACTAGAATCGTCAAAATTGGACAGCGTAAAGGTGACGCTGCTCTGGAAGTTATCATCGAATTAGTATAATAAATAAATGATCGGAGGAGACTGTTACAGCGGTCTCCTCTTTTGTCATTACAGCAGGAAATCCCGCGTGGATATAGAAAAATAGATGAATGGATTAAAGCAATCATAAAAACTAATTAGTTAACTATATTAAATTACCTTAGAAGAATAAATGGATTAGAAGATTAATAATATATAATAAGAAGTTATGAAAATAATAGAGACATTAAATTTGATTTTTAAATATAAAACATACACAGAAGCTCAGGAGACTCCGGAGGAGAAAACAGTCCTCGATGACGTATCCCTTTCCATCGAAAAAGGGGATTTCGTCGGTATTCTCGGTCATAACGGCTCCGGCAAATCTACCCTGGCAAAACAATTGACGGCATTGCTGCAACCCACGGGCGGGATTGTTTTCATAAAAGATATGGATTCCTCCCTGCCGGAAAATATGATCCCAATTCGAAAGACGGCAGGCATGGTGTTCCAGAATCCTGACAACCAGATTATCGGAAACCTTGTTGAGGAAGATGTGGCCTTCGGACCGGAGAATTTGGGTGTCCCCACAGAAGAGATTTGGAACAGGATTGCCGAAGCCCTGGAGGCAACGGGGATGACCGCCTACCGGGAACAGTCGCCGGGCAGTCTTTCCGGCGGACAAAAACAAAAAGTAGCCATTGCGGGGATTCTCGCCATGGAACCGGAATGTATCGTCTTTGACGAGCCAACTGCCATGCTGGATCCGCAGGGAAGACAAGATGTTCTGGACGCCATTCGTCATCTCAACAAAGACAAGGGCATCACGGTCATCTATATCACTCATCACATCGAAGAAGTGGAGAACGCTGACTACATTTATGTGATGAATGAAGGACAGGTAGCCATGCAGGGACGCCCGGAGGAACTTTGGCCGCAAGCTGAGAATCTCAAAACGCTTGGTATCTCCCTGCCCTTTGACAAAGAACTGATTTATCTGCTGCGACAGGGAGGCATGAAGATTCCAGTGGAGATTCAGACCGGCGCAGCGTTGATGGATTTTCTAAAAAATTGACGCCGGGGAACATGAAAAAGTAAAAAAGATAGGGCCGTCAGAAAGTGTATGGCTGCCAGCAAAGAAAAAGAGAGAAAGAAAAACAAAGATAATTGATAAAAGGAATACTATTATTATTTATGATTTGATAGGACAAAAAAAACAGGAATCATAGATAGAAATAATAGCTTTCTATCTGTGGTTCCGTACATTTGACAGGAAATAATTATGGGAATTGTTTTAAAAAATATAAGTTATCAATATAAGGATCAATGGCAGAAAGAAAAGCAATACGCCATCCAGGACATCAGTCTTTTGTTGGAAAAGGGAGAATATGTGGCTTTGATTGGCCAAAGCGGCTCCGGGAAATCAACCCTTCTTCAGCATTTGAATGGTCTGCTCAGACCTCTTTCCGGAGAATATTTTTTCGATGACGAAAATGTCTTTGACGGCAAATTTTCCCTTCAAAGACTTCGGCAGAAGGTGGCTCTTTGTTTTCAATATCCGGAGTATCAACTTTTCGAGGAAACGGTGTTGAAAGATATTGCTTTCGGACCGAAAAATCTGGGCTTCGACCAGCAGACCTGTGAAGAAAAAGCGAGAAAAGCCATGGAACTGGTAGGGATTTCTCCTGAACTGGAACATGCGTCTCCTTTTGCTCTCTCCGGCGGGCAAAAAAGACGGGTGGCATTGGCGGGAATCCTTGCCATGGAACCGGAATATCTGATTCTCGATGAGCCGGTGGCAGGACTGGACGGAAAGGGAAAAGAGAATCTTTTCTCACTGCTTCGCTATCTCAATGAAGAAAAGAAGATCGCCATTCTCCTGGTCTCCCATGATATGGACGATGTGGCGGAAAATGCCCGCCGGATTCTGGTGATGAATCATGGACAATTGGTCATGGATGACACCACGGAAAAAGTATTTTCCAGAGAAAAAGAATTGAAAGCCATGGGACTTGCCCTGCCTCAGGCGTTACAGTTTTATAACGATTTAAAAGCAGGCGGATATTTTAAAAATGATGCTGCAAGAAACATGAGCCATGCGGCATCAGAATTGAGCACGCAAACACAGAACAAGTCAGCTCCAACAGAAGAGACCGAAGAAAAAGCAAGAGAACCAGGAAAAACAGAGAAAAGACCGTTGACCGTACAGGAACTGGCTGCGCGCATTTTGGAGGAAAACCGATGCTTCGAGAAATGACATTAGGACAATATTATAAAGCGGATTCTCCCCTTCATCGCCTGGATCCGAGGGTAAAGCTGGCAGGTACTCTCCTGTTTGTGATCACCCTGTTTTTTCCAAAATCAATATTGGGACTGGTGGTGACAACGGCTTTTCTGGGAGGAATCATCCTGCTATCCCGGGTGCCTTTTTCTATGGTGCTCCGGGGAGTGAAACCATTATTTATTATCATTTGCTTCTCAGCAATTGTAAATTTACTCTGCACCCCGGGAACCATTTTGTGGGAAGCCGGGCCTGTAAGAATTACCCGGGAAGGTATCTGGATCTCCTTTTATCTGGTGATTCGCCTTGTTTATCTGGTTATGGGATCATCCATCATGACTTTCACCACCACGCCCAATCAGCTCACCGACGGACTGGAAAAATCTCTTGGATTCCTCCAGCACCTGCATATACCGATTCACGAACTGTCCATGATGATTTCCATTGCGCTGCGTTTTATTCCGATTCTTACCGAAGAGTTAGATAAAATCATGAAAGCACAGATGTCCAGAGGTGCAGATCTGGAATCCGGCAACATACTTCAACGGGCAAAAAAAATGCTCCCGGTGCTGGTTCCACTCTTCATCTCCGCCATCCGCCGGGCCTCCGATCTGGCTCTGGCCATGGACGCCCGATGCTACAACGGCGGAGAAGGACGGACGAAATTAAAGCCACTTATATATGGTAGAAATGACTTTATTGCCTATGGGATTTTGAGTCTCTACGTGGTGATGAGAATCCTGTGTTGGTATTTGGGACTATAAATATGATTAAACACAGGACTTCCTGAAAAATGTCGGCAAAACACATTGAGTTAATAAATATAAAATATATAAAAAAAAAATACTTGAGAATAATTATCTATAGTGCGGTTGACGAACACTATTACTCCCTATATAATTATCTTAAATTAGATATGACAAATGTACATTAGTTAAAGCTAATTTAAGGCGAGTGTTAACAGATTAAAAAGACGAAATAAGAAGGGAGCAATTGCAATGAAGCTAAAACGTTTCGCAGCTGTTATGATGTCAGTGGCTCTGGCGGGGGGGATGATTCCTGCGACAGCGTTGGCAGCAACAGTAGAAGATTCAGAGGATTTTTATAAGTGCGTTCTTATGAATATTCCTTATGACGAATTTTACAATGCAGAATTATCAGACGAATACGGTAATCGCATATACAATGATGTGACTGTAGACGCATATACGTCAGCAAGCGGCAGTAAGAGTCAGACATATTCATTCGTGCGGGGAAGTTACCATGAAGACTCAGAAGAGGAAGGTATTGTAAATCAGATCTCTGGTGTTACATTCCCGGTGATGTTCGAATCAGAAGATGATTATAATGCGTTTATAGAGTCTATAGACGGAACTGACGCAGAGAAAGTCGACGATGAATCGACGGCAGACGATATAGTGACAACGAATCGTACGGGTACGAGCGTTACGCAGTTAAGCGGCGCTTCTGTCTTGTTTACAAAGCCAAGCTATTCGTATTATGAAATGGACGATGAAGTAGATATGCCTTTTTATAAAGTGGCGTCATATGATGAGGAAGGGGAACTGACCTTTGGCGCGGCAGTATATGAGGAAGAATATGTAGATACGATGGATCTTGTACTTTCCAATGATGAGAACTCGGGAGATAGCGTTTTCCTGACCGAAAGCGATTATGGAGATTATGAGATCGATATTGTGCAAGAAGATTGGGCAGAGTGTTTTAATTATGAATATAATGCAATTGAAGAAGAAACTTACTGGACCGGTGAAACCGATTCGGGTCGTGAGGCAACATATTACACTTCTGCTTATTATGAGGGAACAACGGCAGTTCTCGGCGTGATAGTTAACACGAAGAACGAAGATGGTGAGGAACATAGATATGCTCTCCGTCAGATGGAAAATATTTGGTCTACAGGTTCCGCTCTGGAAATCAGTTGGGGTACCGGATTTGTGACAGAGGTACATGGCGGCGTTCAATTAAATCCGGATCATTATAAAGCTATGATGGGAGAGACGATCAATTCAATCGTATTCTATACTTCGACTGGAATGGTTACTTATTATGTTTCCAACGATTATGATGAGAATTCTTCTGATGGAGTATATGTGCCGATAAGAACAGCCAACATGTCGGTGGAATCTGTTGATGTTTCAGCCGGTCAGACATCGATTACTCTGACAGATGAAAATGGAGAAGAGATGACTTTCGCTGATTGGAGTGAAAAGTATTCTGACTTTGAGTATGAAATTACTATTGACGATGTCACGAATGCAGCATTGCACGAAGATGGGACAATTACTTATGATACAGATGGTCTTATAGGTGGAGATTATAAAGTTGTCATAGAAGACACCAGTGGAAAATACGCATCTTTGATAGCGACGCTTACTTTGACCGAAACAGATGAAGGCGAAGACACCAGCACTGGAGATGGAACCACCAGTACTGAAAATGTAACCACCAGTACTGAAAATGTAACCACACCAGCGGATTCAAGCACAGGACAGGATTCTGCTACCAGTAATGTTGTTGCAGATCAGGATTCTGGCGATACAGCAGAGACGGTAAGCGTTGCCAAGGTGAAAAAATTAAAGAAACAAAAAGTAAAAGCCAAATCTGTCACCCTGAAATGGAAAAAGGTGAAGGGAGCCAGCGGTTACGAAATTGTACGTGCGAAAAAGAAAAATGGAAATTATAAGGTTGTGAAAACCATTAAAAAAGCCAGCAAGGTGAAGTTCACCAACAAGAAGCTTTCCAGTGGAAAGACATATTATTATAAAGTGCGTGCATATAAGACAGTAAATGGTGAAAAAGTATATGGCGCTTATTCTAAAGTGTTGAAGGTGAAAACCAAATAAAGGCATGATACAAAAGAGATACCGAAATGATTATCGGTATCTCTTTTGGACGAAACGATGAAAAATATAAATCCGGCACATTTTATGAGATGTTTATAAGGCCCGTATATGGAGGGTTCCCATGAAAAAAATATATGAACAACTATGTCGATGGATGAAGGAGAAAAATATACACGCGCTCCTTTCTTCATGGAAAACTTTAAAAATGTTGATTCCAACATGTTGTCTGGGAATATTGGTGATTACAGGATTATTCGGATATGAGAAGCCAGAGGCAAATCAAAGCGAAGTTTCGGCTTCAGAAATATCCGAAATATTGCAAAAATTACTGGCTCAAAACGATGGAGTGGAAGAGACAGCGGAAAACACTGGAACACAGACAAAAGGCTCTTTTGATTTGGAAGATGGAGTTTATCGAGGGACAGGAGTCGGCTATGGCGGAGATATTATAGCTGATGTTACGATTGAAGAAAAACAGATTACGATAATAGATATCGTCAGTGCGGAGGGAGAGACAGAGGCTTATTTTGAGAGAGCAAAAGGGGTAGTGGATTCGATCATTTCTGTGCAGAGTACGGAGGTAGATGTGATTTCCGGAGCGACCTATAGTTCCAACGGCATCATCGATGCCGTTGAAAATGCGCTTTACGGAACAGAATCAGACGGTACTACTGCTACGAATCTGCTTTCTGATACGGCATCTGCAGTGGAAACCGTGGATGAGTCGGATGTGAAATATAAAGATGGCACATATACCGGTTCCGCCCAGGGATTTGGCGGACAGATCAAGGTACAGGTTACCATAAAAAATGGAAAAATATCAAAGATCAAAGTTCTGAGCGCTTCTGGGGAAACAGAGTCTTATTTTGCAAAAGCAAAGACTGTCCTGGATCGTATCGTTGCGCAACAATCGACCAATGTGGATGTGGTCTCCGGCGCCACCTACAGTTCTAATGGACTGATTAAAGCGGTGAGAAACGCCCTGTCAAAAGCGAAAGTATCCAACTCAAACAGTAAGAATAATAAAAAGAATAATAAGTCCTCAAACAAGAGTGATTCGGAGACAACAGAGACAATAACGGATACCGGAGGGACGGTACCGTATGACGATGGCGTATATTACGGCAGCGGAGATGGGTTCAGCGGAACGATTACGGTCGCTGTTACAATTAAAGATCACAGGATTACCTCTATTGATGTTGTGGAATCACAGGACGATGCATCTTTTTTTAATAAAGCAAAAGAATTATTAACAGTGATCATTGCGCAGCAGAACACAGAGGTGGATGTGGTATCGGGTGCCACTTATAGTTCTCAGGGACTGATTGAGGCAGTTAAAAATGCGTTAAAAGAGGCGGAGAAAGTAACAGCGGGATCAACGGATGACGGTACTACTTCCGCTGCAGAAAGCACAGGAAGTACAGAAAGTGAAGGCGTATATTATAATAATGGAACATATAGCGTCAGTGTTGTATGTGCTCCGGGAGCCAATGCAGATTTTTTTGCTTACACAATTCAAATGGACGTGACCATATCCGGAGATAAAATTACCGCCATTGAAAATATTACAGGGACGGGCGATGATATGGAAAATAATATTGCATACCTAAATCGGGCATCGAATCAATTAGTCAGAAAAATCATAAAACAAGGAAATACAGACGGAATAGATGCAATTTCCGGCGCCACCTACAGTTCTTACGCCATCATTGAAGGTTGTCAGATGGCATTTGAGATGGCCAAAAAATAATGAAAGAAAGCGAATGGTCATGAAGAAGACTAAAAAACGATTTAAACTCATCGTCGCCTATGATGGAACCAATTACTGCGGCTGGCAGGTTCAGCCCGGTGTTCCGACCATAGAAGGAGAATTGAATAAGGCTTTGACTAAACTCACCGGAGAGGAAATTCAGGTAATCGGCGCCAGCCGGACCGACGCCGGCGTACATGCCTGTGGCAATGTGGCGGTTTTTGATTCTGTCACGCCCATACCGGGAGAGAGATTGCTTTTTGCTTTAAATTCCTGTCTGCCGGAGGATATCCGTATCATAGATTCCCGTCAGGTGGTTGACGATTTTCATCCAAGATACTGCGATACAAGAAAAACCTATGAATATCATATCCATACCGGACGAACACTCCTGCCGATCAGGAGGCTGTACAGCCACTGGCTGCCCCGCCATCTGGATGTAGTGGCTATGAATGAGGCGGGACAGTACCTGGTGGGAACCCATGATTTCAAAAGTTTCTGCGCCGCCCGGACACAGGTAAAAACCACGGTGCGGACGGTGCTCGGGATTGCGGTGGAGCAGCAGGAGAATAATTTATGTATGGCGGAAACAGATATAGGACAGAGAACGGGAAGTTCCGATACAGGATTTTCTCAGGATATCATTATCCGCGTGGAAGGCGAAGGTTTTCTCTACAATATGGTGCGCATCATCAGCGGTACACTGATCAAAGTCGGATTACATGACTGGCCGCCAGAATATGTGAAAGAAATCCTCGAAAGCCGAGACAGAACCCGAGCTGGGGAAACGGTCCCGGCCAAAGGATTATTTCTGAAAAAAATTGAATATCTTTAAAGAGATAATTATAGCGCCGAAATATCATTGTCTCGTGTATTGTCTGTCAAAAGAGCCTATGGTAAAATGAAAATGCACAAGTCAGGCTTTTTAAAACGAACAAGACGGGAGGAATGAGTTTATGAAGAAAATTTATATGTTTGGCAGTATGCTGGCATTGGCGCTGCTATTTTGTCTGATGCCATACCGAACGGCGCAGGCGGCAAACCCTCAGCAAGTGGATCTGACAGAAGGAAGCTATTATACGAACTATGACATCACCGGGGATGGTGTGAATGATACCATTCAAATCAGAAAAAAACAGATAGCGACGGATGTTTATGACGAGTTTTTCATGTACGTAAACGGTCAGGAAGTGATTCATTTAACACATGACTATCATTTTTATGAAGATTACGTCAAATTATATACGCTTCAAAATAAAACGGTCATCGTCTATATTTACCTGCAGGGAGACAATCTGGACGGCCCGTGTGGATTATATGTCTATGACAATGGCAGACTGAATCAGTTACTGGATTTCCAGACATTTTTTAAATATGGAATGCATAATACAGGTGAAGTCCTGAAAGTATCAGGAAACCGTCTGAAAGTCAAGTTCTATTCTATGTCTTGGGCGTTTGCCACCCTTGATATGAAGTATACATATGAATATAAAAACGGTACTCTCAGACAAATCTCGAAATACGGAAAGGTAAAAATTCATAAAAATTATATAGACAGCCCTGGAAAAAAAGTAACAGCCAGGAAATCTTTCTGGTTGTACAAGTCTGCCACTTCTTCCAAGAAGAAAATCCGGGTGAACAAAGGGCAGAAATTCCGAGTGGAGAAATGCTATGTGAACGGCTCCAAAGTACGCTTTAAAGTGAAACTTGCCAATGGAAAGACAGGATGGGTAAAATCGCCGAAGCGTTCTCTCACAAAAGGCCCGCTGATTAGAGAAACTATATATGCCGGGTGAGAAAGTTTCGGCAATCCGGATTCAATATGAAAATTCACGATGATATAAAGTATAAAATTCATATGCCGGCTGGGCAGATATACAGCGAAAAAAAGATGAAATATCCTGAAAAATTCGTTGACACGCCCGGCCGGATATTATATAATATCTAACTGTGATATGCGAATAAATGCATCTCAAAGCCCCGGGATGCATTTTTTTCATAGACCTGCACAGGCAGGATTGAATGTGATGGAGGGTCCGGACAGCCAGGAAATCACATTTCGTACAAGATTGATTTAGTTTTTAACAGGAGGAGACAGACTCATGAAAAGTTTTATGGCTAGCCCATCTACCATCACAAGAGACTGGTATGTAGTTGATGCTACGGGACATACATTAGGACGCTTAGCATCTGAAGTTGCTAAAGTTTTAAGAGGAAAAAACAAACCGATTTTCACACCACACATGGATTGCGGTGATTATGTAATCATCGTAAACGCTGATAAGATTAAAGTAACCGGAAAGAAATTAGACCAGAAGATTTACTATCATCACAGCGATTACGTTGGTGGAATGAAAGAAACCACATTAAAAGAGAAACTGGCTAAGAAACCAGAACAAGTTCTTGAACTTGCCGTAAAAGGTATGCTTCCTAAAGGACCTCTTGGAAGACAGATGTACAGAAAGCTTTATGTATATGCTGGACCAGATCACAAACATGCTGCACAGCAGCCAAAAGAATTAGAAATCAAGTATTAATTTAAGGAGGAAAAGTAAGTGGCTACTACAAGATATTACGGAACTGGTAGAAGAAAAAGCAGTGTTGCAAGAGTTTACCTCATGCCAGGAACTGGAAAAGTAACAATCAATAAGAAAGATATGGATGATTACTTCGGCTTTGATACATTAAAAGTTATCGCTCGTCAGCCATTGGAATTAACATCCACAACAGATAAATTTGACGTATTAGTAAACGTACACGGCGGCGGATACACAGGACAGGCCGG
>CAYULX010000050.1:0-15708 GCA_964445535.1 uncultured Eubacterium sp. | reverse complement strand
AGTTTGATATTTCTAAATTTGCTTCTTGACAAAAGTCACTTCATAACGGAGGTGTACGTTATGTTTGATGAAAAAGATTTGCTTTTGGAGACAAGGCATGTGACCCGGCGATTTCCGGCTTCAGGAGGAAGGACGCTAACTGCCTGCAACGATGTAAGCTTGAAGTTTTACAGAGGGAAGACGCTGGGATTGATCGGGGAGTCTGGCTGTGGGAAATCCACTTTTATGCGTCTTGTAATCCGATTGGACAAGCCCACAGAAGGAGAAATTATTTTTAAAGGGGAAAATATGACAAAGCTCAGGGGAGAGGAACTGCGGCAGATCCGTCAGTATATTCAGATGGTTTTTCAGGATCCCAATGAATCTTTTAATCCCAAGATGAAGATTCGGGATATTATTTGCGAACCGCTTATGAATTTTGGGCGGATCAAAGCGTCTCAGAAGGAGGAAACTGCCCGGAAGCTTCTGGAAACAGTGGAACTGCCCGGTGATTTTGCCAATCGTTATCCCCATAATATGTCAGGAGGACAGAGACAGAGGATTGCCATTGCGCGAGCCATTGCGCTGGAGCCGGAAATGATCATCATGGACGAGGCAACCTGCGCTCTGGACGTATCGGTACAGAAGACGATCATAGAGCTTGTGTGCCGGCTGCAGAAGGAGAAAAATATTGCCATTGGCTTTATCGCACATGATTTGGGATTAATTCAGTCTTTCGCCCATCAGGTGGCCGTAATGTATCTGGGAAATATTGTGGAAATCATTCCGGGACAAGATGTGGCAAAGGCGCAGCACCCATATGCGCAGACATTAATAGAAGCGATATTTGATACAAAAATGGATTTTAATAAAAAAATTGAGCGTATGGACAGCGAGATTCCCAGTCCGTTGGATACACCTCCAGGATGCCCATTTCAGACTCGTTGCAGCCACTGCAGTGAGTTGTGCCGCAGAGAAAGGCCTGTTTTAAAAAAGATTGAAGAAGGACACGAGGTGGCCTGTCATTTATTTGACGGGAAAGAAAGGAGTCTGGAAAGATGAAAAAATATGTCCTGTTTCTTCTGGTGGTGATAGTTCTCGCTTCTTTGGCTTACGGATGCTCAGTGAAAGATAGTGACGATATCGTCGGTCAGAATCAGAAAGAGGCTGCGGCCAGTGGACTGGACAGCCATATCATCGGCGTCGCTACCTATAATATTAAAGACGCTCAGGTGATGATGTTCAAGGATTATCTTGACAATTATATTGGAGAATGTTTTCCGGATGTGGGATTTATTTATTCAGAAAGTATTTCAAACAGCGATGAACTGATGGAATTTCTGGAACAGTGTGCGGAAAACGGAGCAGAAGGCGTGATGGTGTTTGGATCTTACGATCTGCAAAAGGAAGTGGAGTTCTGTGCAGAGCATGAGATGTACATGATTCGGCCGTCTGCGACGTCTTCAGATGAGGAGTTCGAAGCAGTGGCGACAAATCCTTATTATATCGGAGAGATTGGTCCGGGCAGCAATCTTGAATATGAAGCGGGGGCAGATATGGCCCGGTCGCTGGAAGAAAAGGGGAAAAGTTATCTGATTTTTTCCAGTGGCGCCGCTGAGGGGAACGAGATGCATCGGCTTCGTACTCTGGGGATTCTGGAGACCCTGCAGGATTTTTATGGTGTAAGCTTCGAGCAGACGCCAGAGGAATTGGCGACGACAGAAAAAGCAGTTACCATTGAAATCGGAGAATTGAAGTTTACGATTTGTCCGGGATATCTGGAACAAGAAGATAAATGCGAGGAAGCGAAGGCGTTGGTAGAATCCGGTGAATATACGACGATTTTGTCTACTGTTCCCGTCAGCCCTCTGATGGAAGTCCTTAAATCCATGGATATTGAGTGCGGTACCATCGACTGCTTTTCTGAAGATAATTATTATGGTTTCAAAGAAGGAACGATTTCTTATGTGGCAGGAAAATATCAGTCAGAGATTGGTCCGGGCTTTGCCGCCTTATATAATGCCATTACCGGTAATGCCGATGCTTTTCGTGACAACGGAAAGGCTTTTCGGCTGCAACAGGGATTCTGGACGGCAAAAAGCAGTGAAGAATATGATGAAAAGTATTCTCTGGCCCGGAGTATTTCGGTCAATGCTTATAATTATGAAGATTTATATGATGTGATTAAAAGCATGACTCCGGATGCGGAATTTGATGATTTGAAGGCTCTGGCGGAAAGTTTCAGCTATGAAGAATGTATGGAAAAGAGGGGATTAAACTAATATAAAGTAATTTTTGGTCTTTATACCTTATACATTTCTCAATAAACCGGGAAGTGCTCTGTGCGGCTCTTCCCGGTTTCAGCACAATTCTCTTTATAATTGTACATTTCAGTGGATTAGAGATATAATCCGCTCTGTGGCATGTCCGTCACAGCTTCCCATGAACTTATTCTTAAAATCAATGACTCTCTGTTTATCAAACTGCTCGTCAATGTGATGGATGGTATCCAGAAGCTCGTCCTCGGTTTTTACTACTGGTCCCGGCGTCAGTTCAAAGTAATCATAGTAGAAACCACGCCAGTCGCAGTAATCTTCGTAATCATACGCGTAGAAAATCATCGGTTTCTCAAAGAGAGAGTATTCAAAAATCAGCGATGAGTAGTCGGAAATACAGATATCCGCGCTGCAAAGCAGGTCTTCGATGGTCAGTTCTTTCGTTAAATCTCTGGCGAAAGAAGACAGCTCTTCCGGAATCTCCGGAGGGCATTTGACAAAAGGATGGTGCTTGCATACGAGAACATACTCGTCACTCAGCTCTTCGGCGAATCGGTAAAAGTCAATCTCATCCGGTGATGTGGCGGAAGCTACATGTCCGCGGAAAGTTGGCGCATAGAGGATGACCTTCCGGCCCTTTGCCTCCGGCATTACCTCATAGAGCTTCTCCTTCCGGCTGTTTACGAAGGCTTCATCATAAAATAAGTCCGTCCGGCTGATGCCCGTCGCCTGCACGATGCCTTTCGGAAGATTCATAGCTTCCTCGTAGGCCCAGATGACTTCCGGACTGCTGACGGTCACCACGTCCAGATTGCCGTAATTGGGATATTTGTTCAGAGTAGCGGCGGAAGCGCCGAATTTAAGTTCGGCGGTGCTTCTTCCGAATTTTTTGAAAGCTCCGCAGCCGTGCCACAGGTTGATGGCCATAGTTTCCTCACGGAGAGGGAGACAGGAGAGTACAATGGATGCCTCGTCTAAAATGACACATTTGCTGGTGGACAGTTCCCGAATCATATATTTTACATTTTCTGTAAATTCATGTCCTCTGGAGAAATTAAAATGCAGATGTGCCTCGGCCAGCTCGTATTTGCCGGACTCCTTCATCACATGGTACATATGCTCCATGGAATTGGAAAGTTTGTCAAACCGCATTTCCAGAAAAAGAATCTTGTTTTCATGAACAGGATTATTTTTGCAGCATTCCCGGTAATAACGTGGAAAATAAATCTTGTAGCGGTAGTGTTTGTAAATCAGTTTTAAACGTTTGATAATTGTTTTTTTAATAGTACGAATGACTCGCATTGAGAAACTCCTTTTTAAATGTATTTTGCGCGATAGAGTTCGCATTGTTCCCGGATAGTCCCATCTTGGGGTGATAGTTCCGCCAGAGGAATCTATTTATGATGAAATCAGTGAAATCAGATTAAAGGTCAGCCCGCAGATAATCCCGATGGAGGCGATAAGAAGATTCCACTGAAAAAGAAAGCCAATAAATGTGTCCAGATCCCAACCGAAAAGATGGGCGCAAACAGATAGCAGGAGAAAAAGCAGTTCCAGTACCAGCAGACCTTTGAGAGCCATATTCAGGTCCTGACGGCTCAGCTCCATATTCATTGATACGCTGATTATAACATATAAATATACAAACATTATTATTATATCAGTGTCATCAAGCTGTTGCAAGGCTTTAAAAAAAGAATCTGTTCCGTTATGAAAGGCGGCCGGAAGCGCCTGCAAACTATCCGGAAGCAGCCGTCCCGCGAGAAAAAGAAACAGGGGCGGCAGCAGGAGCGGCCCAACGCCGATAAAGAACAGTCCCACATCCCGCCGGAGATTGTGAAGCAGTCCGTCGCCTTCGTAATGCATCTTCACATAGCCCAGGGCGCCGCCGTTCTTTCTGGCGGTTTTGATCCGGCGGTAAAGACATACTTTGTCAATGTGATATCCGAAAATCAGGGCAAAAATCAGATGCGACAGTTCATGAATCGGCGTGCCGACGAGATTAAAAAAATCCAGCAAAAAATATCCTCGGGCATTTCTGGAAAAATTTCGCCAGGCGGATTGCCGGGCACGGCCCATGATAAAACCGAAAATCACAAGTACCAGCAGGATCTTGACATTGAATTGAATAAAGTAATTAAACATACAGGTTTCCTCGCTGAAAATATGGCTTATCATATCATTAATATGCGGGATTTACAAGAATCTTTATTATTCTATCAGACGAAAAAGAAAAAAATGTGACGGATAATACCAGGATTAATACTAATATGCCATAGAATTATGTTGAAATTTCTGTGCGGATTGTATAAAATTAGTACATAATGTTAAAAAAGAGAAGAGACGGAGGTAGAAAATGAGTGGAAATGTAATAATTATCATTGCGCTTGTGATTATCATTGTGGCAATAGCTGCCGTCGTGATGTTATCCGGAAAAAAATCCGGACAAGAGGAAGGAAAAGAACAGAATGGAATAAAGGATTTGCAGGTGGACGCTGTGGAAATGAAAAGGAAAAAGGAGCCGGTAAGAGAAGCTCCGGAAGTGACCGCGGCGAAGAAAGAGTTTTATCACTATCTCACTCAGGTGATTAAAAGGATGTTCATGCATTATCGGAGAGGAAGCTGGGATAAACTGACACAGATCAATGTTCCTTCCGATGAGGTACAGAAATACTATGATAAAATCAGGCAGTCACTTACCTCACAGTCTGTGAGTATCCTGGATGATTTTTTTGCTTGTATTGATAATGAGGGCGACGAAGAGAGCCAGCCGGAAAAGGAAGAGAGCCAGCCGGAAAGCAAAAAAGACCGGACGGGAGTAGTTCGGGATCCGGAGGGCCTCCGAAAGGTATTCCAGCGCATGGTTCTGCCATTTTATCCGGTTTATTATGACAAACTGGACGGAATCCGGTACACATCTTTGCTGAATCAGACTATGCTGAATATGTTTCACCGGCTCACCGGCAAGAAGTTCCGCCTCGGCTATAAGAATCGTTATCGTTCCGGTGTTACAGCTTATCGCTGGGAGGGAAACCGGTATCAGGTCTACATGGAGGATGGCACGAAGCTCTGTGACGCGGTTTTTCAGGATGGAAAGGTATGGGACGGATATGCCTGTATCCCGGTGGAGGAGCAAAAGGATGGCGACTGGGAGATGATACAGGCGGGAACTTTCCGAGACGGTGTGTTTGTGGACGGCGCGTTGCAGTATATATATAGAAAGAAATGCGGTCAGCTTTGATAGAAATAAGACACAGTACGGTCGAAGAAATGCGGTCAGCTTTGATAGAAACAAGACACAGTACGGTCTATGTTTGGAATAAAATACTTGCAATATCGGTGGTACAATATTAAGATAGAGCTACATGTATTTTGTATACATGCTCAAAAGATACACAAATTTATTTTATTTTTATTGGAGGGACAAAAAAGAATGTTTGCAAAATTAGAAGAACAGTTAAAGGCAACTTCAAAGACAATCGTTTTCACAGAAGGTACAGATGCCCGTATTCTGGATGCGGCAGGTAAACTGACCAATCAGGGTATTTTGAATGTGATTCTTATTGGCGAGGAAGGAGAAGTAAAGAAGGCTGCCGCAGATGGCGGATTCCACATCGACAAATGCCAGATTGTCAATCCGGCTGCTTATGAGGAGATGGAAGCGATGGTGGAAGAGCTGTTGAGGCTCCGCAAGGGCAAGATGACTGAGGAACAGGTAAGAAGTTCTTTATCCCAGGGAAACTATTTTGGAACGATGCTTGTCAAAATGGGTAAGGCAGACTGTCTGCTGGGTGGAGCCACCTATTCCACGGCAGACACTGTTCGTCCAGCTTTGCAGGTGATCAAGACAAAACCGGGTAATAAGATTGTGAGTTCCACATTCATCATGGTGAAGGGCGATGAGAAGCTGGCTTTCGCGGACTGTGCCATCAACATTGATCCGAGTGAAGATGACCTGGTGGAGATTGCCATTGAGAGCGCAAAGACAGCGAAGGTATTCGGTATTGACCCGAAGGTAGCCATGTTATCCTACTCCACTTTGGGTTCCGGCAAAGGAGAGTCTGTGACAAAGATGGCAAATGCCACAGCAAAGGTAAAAGAGCAAGCGCCGGATCTTGCCATCGACGGCGAGCTGCAGTTTGACGCTGCGGTATCTCCGGAAGTTGCCAGAATTAAATGCCAGGGTTCCCCAGTGGCCGGACATGCCAACACCTTTATCTTCCCGGATATCAGCGCGGCCAACATCGGTTACAAGATTGCTGCTCGTCTCGGCGGATACGAAGCCATCGGACCGGTGCTTCAGGGACTGAACGCGCCGATCAATGATTTAAGCCGTGGATGTAACGCAGAAGAAGTATACAAAATGGCGCTTGTCACCGCAGCGTTAAGCTGAATAACAACATAAAATCTGAAGCCATGGCCATGACAAAAAAATTGCAATTTTTTTGCGTTTTTTAAAATAATTTCTTTCCTTCATACAAAGAGTTTGTTATAATAATCACATAGAGTTTCGGAATTGGGGAAACTTTATGGCATAATGATTATACTTACTTTATAGTGATTATGCCGGAATAGGTGCATAGACATAAGGAAAGGAAGGATTCTATTATGGCAAATGTAATTATCAGCCCATCAAAATATGTGCAGGGCGCAGGAGAACTTTCAAATGTAGCAGAGTATGCAGTGAAGCTGGGTAAGAAATCGTTTATTTTAATCAGTGAAGGCGGTATCAAACGTGTCGGCGGCATCATCGAAGACAGTTTCAAAGAAACCGGCTGTGAGCTTGTGTTCGAGACTTTCAAGGGAGAGAGCTCCAAAAAAGAGATCGATCGTCTCGTTGCCATCGTAAAAGAGAAAGGCTGCGACCTGGTTCTCGGCGTCGGTGGCGGCAAGATTTTTGATACGGCTAAGGCTGTGGCTTATTACACAGAGACTCCGGTTATCATTTGCCCGACCATCGCGGCGACGGACGCTCCTTGCTCTGCATTGACCGTTGTTTATACCGATGATGGTGTCTTTGAGGAATATCTGTGGCTGCCGGCTAACCCGAATGTGGTGCTGGTAGATACCGACATTATCGCCAAAGCACCGGCAAGACTTCTGGTATCCGGCATGGGCGATGCGCTGGCTACTTATTTCGAGGCAAAGGCATGTCAGATTTCCAACGCCACCAGTTGTGCGGGCGGCAAAGTGACCGTGGCAGCCATGACTTTGGCTAAGGCATGTTATGACACGCTGATTGAAGAAGGCGTTAAGGCGAAGCTGGCCGTAGAACAGAATGTATGTACTCCGGCAGTGGAGAAGATTATCGAGGCGAATACTCTCCTTTCCGGTATCGGATTTGAGAGTGGCGGACTGGCAGGCGCACACGCCATCCACAACGGTTTAACCTGCATCAAAGAGTGTCATCACCTGTATCACGGTGAGAAGGTTGCCTTCGGTACTCTGACACAGCTTGTTCTGGAAAATGCAAACGAAGATTTGCTGGATGAAGTGATTTCCTTCTGTATGGAAGTGGGACTTCCTACTACCTTCGCGGATTTGGGAATCGAGAATCCGGACAAAGATGCACTCATGGAGGCAGCGACACTGGCAGCAGCTCCTACGGATACTCTCGGCAACGAGCCTGTTGAGATTACTCCGGAGAAGGTTTACGCAGCCATGGTTGGTGCGGACGCCCTGGGAAGATATTATAAAGGACTGTAGTCAGTTGTTATGTAATGATTATTATGTAGCAGAATTGATCAGATGAATAGAGACGGGGAAGCTTTTATAAAAGCTTCCCCGTTTTTTGTCTTCTTATATTGAAAATGAAGCGCTCTTTTGCACTACTTATAATCAAACCATGTTGAAATTTAAAATGCATGTAACATCTCTCCCTTTTTATTAATAATTTGCATTACATTATACGGAGTATAACATGGGAATAAAAAAGGAAATAAAAATTGTCACATTTTAACTACTGTTAGCTGTATTCCATCCGGATACTGCTGCCGTTTTGACTGACGTCCGAAGGGGTGACGATGAGCTTCACCGGAACTCTTGCCTGAATGGCTTCCACATGGGTGATGATGCCGATGCTCCGGTGGTCGCTCCGGAGTCGTTCCAGGCTGGTCATGACCACGTCAAGAAGTTCATCGTCCAGATTGCCGAAGCCCTCGTCCAGAAAGAATAATTCCAGAGGGGCGGTTCCGTTCAGTTGGATGACGGAGGAGAGCGCCAGGGCCAGGGAGAGGGACGTTATGAAAGTCTCGCCGCCGGACAGGGTGTCGCAAGGCCGCTGGATACCGCCGTTTTTATTGTCGCGAATAACGAACTCCGCATTTTCGTTGATTTCCAGTTCATAATTTCCGTTGGAAATCGAAGAGAGGATGACGGATGCTTCCGCGGCGATATAGTGGAGCCGGGATTCCGATACATATTCGATAAATGCGTTGCCCTTAAAAAGCTGTTCCAATTGCCGGATGAGTCCCCGGCGGTGCAGGGCCTTTTGCTGCTGGTTCTGAAGCTTCTGTTTCTGTGACAGTTTTTCTTCGCAGGATTTCATCTCACTGGATAAAACCGCTTCTTCTTTCTGCTGTTGTTCCAGCGCCCGGGCGGTCTGTTCCATGATTTCTTTCCGCTTCAGCCATTCTTCGTCGGATATGCTCTGGTTCTGCCTTTTTTCTTCCAGATAAGACAGGCGTTCTCCGGTCTTGGCGAGAGTTTCCCCGAACTCAGTCAGTTCCATTTCCATGGCGGTCAGTGTTTCCTCGGGGAGACAGGCGCCCTGTATATCTGTGTCCGGGGCAAAACCGGCGACGGCCATCTGCTTTTTTAACGTATCTTCCGCCTGCTCCTGATTTTTCTTGCAGAGCTGCCGCTGGTTTTCTGCCGCCGATGCTTCTTCCCTTCTGGTCTGGAGAAGCTGCGACTCCTCCTGATATTGCTTATCCAGCGCTGACTTTTTTTCCTCCATCTGCTTGCGCTGTTCCTCCGTATTTTTCAAAAGAGCGGCAAAGTCATCGGTGGAAGAGCAGTCCGCCGGGAATTTCTGTTCTTCTTCTTTTATGAGAGAGCGGTAATGCAGTATTTCGCTGCGGGCGGCAGAAATCTCGCTGGATAAAGCCAGACATTCTTTGGTGAGGGATTCTCTGCTGTTTCTGCTGTCTTCCAACTGTTTTCTCAGAAGTCGAACCTCTTCTTGAAGAGTATCATATTTCTTTTCTTCCGCCCGCTTTCTGGCGAGCGTTTCTGTGAAATTATCCGTGTTCCACTGCCGGCGCAGGGTACGAATCTCGTTGACATCCTGTTGGAGTCGTTCATATTGTTCCTTGTTCTGCTCCCGCAGACGTTCATACTGTTCCCTACGCTGGACGGCCCGCTCCCGGCAGGAGGGGAATTCGGACGAAAGTCGCTGCAGTTTTTGCCGGATGTCTTCCGGCGCATCGACGGTGTCGCCGCTGTCACTGCCAGAATTTGCAGAATCCCCGGGATCATCTGCCGCTTCCTGCAGGAGATGAGCTATGGTTTCCAGATACATGGAGACGATGGATATCTGTTCTTCGGTGTTCCTTTTTCTGATTTCCAGTTCTTTTTCCTCGTCGGCCAGAGCGCGAATTTGCTCCTGGAGACGGCGTATTTTTGCCAGTGCCGCGGAGTCAGTCCCGGCAGTTCCGTCGTCGCCGTGGAGGGCGTCTCTGCTGTGGGCGGACAAGATATCTGCATCGCCGTCATGGGGAGAAAAGACGCCGCCCGAAAAATCGGCGGTCTGACATGCATCAGCCAGATGCATGTGGCCGCAGACCGGGCAGGGTTCTCCGCTTTTTAAATGGCTGCGGAGTATCAGAGCCATATGGGTTTCCTGCAATTCTTCTATTTCTTTTTCCGAGGAGGCTTTGGTCTCCGTCAGATGGCGCAGTTTTGCAGTGACGCGGGTCAGTTCGTTTTCATGGAGGGCGAGAATGCGGCGGGCGGCAGCGTGCAGAGAATGAAGTTGATCGGTGAGGGAGGAAAGGGCTGCCAGCTCTTCTTCCAGACGCTGTTTCTGAAGTTGTGCGTCTTTTTTATTTTCCTCATAATGTCCTTGCCTTTCCCGATACGTTTCCTCTTTGAGATGTCCTTGTTCCAGTCCGTACAGTTCTTCCCGGGATGGCCGGATTCCGGCGGCGGTTTGTTCGTGTTCGGAGAGTTCTTTTTGCAGATGTTCTTCCCGGCGACGGCTGTCTTCCTCCTGCCGTTGAAGGTTTGCCAGTTTTTTTTGGTTTTCCAGCAGGCGGGTCTCCGTTTCCTTTTGTTTGTCCGACCAGTTTTTGATGGAGAGGCTGCGTTCCATGGCATTGCGGAAATCCTGCTCCTTTTGAAGAAATTGCGGAAATAACAAGGAGTATTTTTCTGAAAATGCTTCTTTTTCTTCCTGCAGTTTTTGGCAGAAGCCCAGTTGTTCCTCCAATTGTTTCCGTATATTTTTTAAAGTCTGTTCTGCCTGTTTCGCCTCCCGGGCGCTTTGTTCTGCCTGCAAGGCAAAGGGACGGATCTGGGCGGCACGTTTTCCGAGGGTAAGCTGCCGTTCCTTTTCTTCCATGGCGGGCTGCCGCCGCAAATAGTCTTCATATTTTTGTTTCACCGGTTCATATTCCAGCAAAAGGGAGCGGATGGAGTCGGCCTCCTGAAATGCCTGCTCGGCCGCCGCCTTTTTTTCGGCGGTTATCGTAAGTTCGCCGGTAAGCCGGGCGTGGGTCTGCTTTAATGTTTCAAGATTTTCTTCGGAAATATCCTCATAGCCCTGGAGTTGTCCTTCCAGATTGCTGAGAAGAAGTTCCTGTTTTTGCCGGGCAGCGGATATTTTCTGGGTCAGCTCCAATCCGTACTGCTCCAGATGGAAGATTCGCTGAAGCATACTGCGGCGCTCGGCGTTTTTCAGTTTCAGAAATTCGCTGAACTGCCCCTGAGGCAGCACGACGGTCCGCATGAAATCTTCGCTAGTCAGTCCCAGAAGACGGATGCATTCCTGCGTGACTTCGGTGGGCCGGTCGGCGAGGATGAGAGGTTCCTCTCCGGTGACGTCCGCCAGGGAAGCGCCCGTATTCCGGACGGTGGCGGAATTGTTTCCTTTGTGGTACCGGAAGGAACGCTCCACCCGGTAGATATGAGTTTCCGTAGATCTTATGGAAAAAAGGAAAGAAACCGCTGCGGTTTCCTCATTGATATTGATAAAATTCTTGGTGGAGCGGGGCAGTTTGGCATATAAGGCCAGGGTAATGGCGTCAAGAATACTCGATTTGCCGCTGCCGGTGGGGCCGAAGATACCAAACAGTCCCGCAGAAGTCAATGCCTCAAAGTCGATGGTCTGTTCTTTCCGGTAACTGTTGATTCCACGCAGAGTAAGTTTTAATGGTCTCATTGTATGTCCTCCTCCATAATTTCCAGCAAAAGTTCCAAAGTCTCATCATCCATGTCCGTCTGAAACTTCTTTTTATAATAATTCTTCACGAGAACTTCAAAGGGAAGCTCTTCGATTTTTTGAGAAGCGTGAGAGACGGTGCTGTCTTCCGGAAAAAGTGGGCGGATAGATAAAATATCTGCTTTCAGCCGCTTCATGGAGCGGATTTCTTCCTCATGAATATAGTGGTCGGTCTCAATCTCCAGATAGACCCAGGAATCTTCTCCGGCGTGTTCCTCACAGCGGGCGATGGCCTCCGCCGGACTTTTGCAGCGCCAGATTTCGATGGGTTTATATATAGGAAGAGGAATTTTTTTAATCCCACAGAGCTCGCCGGGATGCACAGTGACGGAGAGCACCTGATTGCCAAAAGAGATTTCCCGCTGATTATAATGTAGCGGAGAGCCGCTGTAAAAAGCGTTCTGGCGTCCCGGTACCTGTTGAGGTTTGTGTACATGGCCGAGGGCAATGTAATCGGCTTCTTCCGGAAAAATATCGCCGGGAAGAAGATAGCTGCCGCCCAGCCGGATGCTCCGTTCCGAGCCGTCCCCGGTGCTGCCCATGACAAAAAGATGGCTCATCACAAGATGAACGGCGTCCGGGCGAAATTCTCCCGCCAGATCGGAAAAGAGTCGGCGTATCCGATCCTCATAGCTTTTTATTTGCTGGGATTCTTCGTCCGCGGCGTTTAAATAAAGTTCTCCCAGCCGTTTTTCACTGGGAAAGGGGACGAACAGAAGATCCGCCTTTTCTCCGCGAATTTCGGCATGGATATAACCGGGACCGCTGTCCGTAATCCGGTTTTGCCCGTATTGCCCGGGAGGAACTAACGTATTGGGTGTCCCCGCCATGACGATGCCGTGTTCTTTAGCCAAAGGGCCGGAGGCGGTCAGCCTTTCGGGATTATCGTGGTTCCCGGAAATGATCACCGTCATGCAGGCGCCGTCCCGGGAGAGCTGTTTTAACGTGTCATAAAAAAGCTGTTCCGCCATGGCAGGCGGATTATAATTATCATAAATATCACCGGCAATGAGAATCAGATCGGCCTGCTCTTCCCGGCAGATGCGCACGAAATCCGCCAGAAACTTCTCCTGTTCCGGAAGACGGCTGTGTCCCTCCAGATTTTTTCCCAGATGCCAGTCTGCGGTATGGATAATTTTCATGAGTTTCCTTTCTTACTATATAATTCATATGATTGTTTTTAATATTCTCATCTTATACCAGCATAAAAGAGTTTGCAATAGGGGAAAACTTTTTGTAAAATATACTGGTATCAGTTTAGTCATGCGTTTGGAAGAGGAAAAGAAAATGGAACATTATCTTGATATAGAAACAGAACTTTTTGAGAAGGTAAAAAAACATAAAACCACAGAGATGCGGATCTCTCGGAGCATCGATGGAAGGGAAGTAAAGACCGGGGACACGCTGAAGTTGTATCATCTCGGCGATGAGACGGAAGCGCTGCGGGTGGAGATTACCGGCGTGGAGACGACCGGAGTGGAAGAGACGGTGCAGGAGATGTCGGAAAGGGAAGACTGCGATGCTGAGCAGGCAGTGACCGTTTCTTTTTCTCTGCTGGAGTGGATGTGCCGTCTGGAGACAGAGCTTGACGAACTGTTGCGTCAGGAAGAAATGTGGATGCGGGGATTATTGTAAATGTTATGTGGAATCTTTGGCAGGATGAAACACGGCTAAGTACATACTTAATGGTTGATCCTTGCCATGGTGTGCTGTCTCTTTCGGGGAAGCCGAAGAGTAAACTTATGGCTGCCGCTGTTGCAGCATATAGAGATAAGAATAGCGGGTGGTATCCTCCATCCGACAGTCGAGGTCATAAAGAATGGCCTCTATTTTTTTCAGCGCTTCCGGCCGTTCCGCCTCATTTTTCACGATCATTTCCAATTCCAGAAAAGAACCGAGCGCTTCCACCTGGTCCACGCAGGCGGTGATATTGTCCCGGTGATAGTACTGGCGGAGTTTGCGTACCGGAGACAGTTCCCGATATCCGAGGGACAGGAGAATGTTCCGGCATACGTCTCCATCGGCTATCTCCGTTTCCAGCTCTTTGCGGGCGCTAGACACCGTATCCAGTTTCGGTCCTTTGTAAGTGAGAAAGGCGGAAGCAGAGACATTGGAAAAATTCTCGCTTTCCCGGATTCGCAGAGCTTCGTCGGTCTTCATAAAATCATGAAAACTGCTGGTAAAATATGTATCGGATTCCTTAATCAGAGCGCCGGGCACAAATCCCAGACGGCGCAGGCCCTGTTCAATAGGCGGCCGGCGAAAAACGGGCAGCTTTACTTCTACTTCAATCATAACAAAATGTATCTCCAATCATTAAAATATTTTATTCTGCCAGATCAGGAAAGAACTCATTCACAATCTCGCAGGCGTCCAGAATCATTTTCAGGCAGGGGCAGGATTTATAATATTCCGGCGTCCGCTCCGAAAGAAGCGGAAATGCGAAGTATGGTCTCCCGTTCGATGCCGAAAGCGTCGGCGTAGACGACTGCCACGGACTGAGAACAGTTATAGCCCTCAAGAAAAAGATTCCTGGCGATTTCACTCCGTTTTGACATTTGTATAATCCTCCAAATCAAAAGTATAGTTTTTGCCAAAATACTTTTTGGTTTTTAATTTCAGTTTTGAGCCGTTCAGCGTGTAAGGAATCTGAAGGGCGTGACCATTTTCGCTGTCCAGAGTCCGGAAGGTTTGAAACAGGTCGGAACTCTTATCGGCGGATACTTTACTTTTTTTGCGGTCAAAGGCGAATACAATGTTCTGACCGGTCTCATCGACGGTAATCTCGCCGCAGATGGTATTGGCATTGGCATCGCCCTCTTTTCCGTCAGAAATGTACAGATAGAGGGAGCCGTTTTCCTTGTCCGTGGTAAAATAACAGAAATGGTTAATCTGGTCAAATCTCCAGTAGAAACAGGTGTTGTTTAAATAATAGGCGGTGCTGGAAGTATTTAGGCCGTAAATAACGTTATTATAAAAAGAAAGAGAATTTCCATCATATTCCAGGGTAAGCGATTCATTGGACACCGATAAACGCAGGGGGATCTCGGAGATGCCTTCCGGCAGATCCGCGAAAATGTCCGGCAGCTCCATGGCATCATCCCGGAAGGTATAGAAGGAAAATTCATCGCCTTCATTGCCGCAGTAGAGGAAGTTGGTGATAAAAGTATTCTGCTCGTCTTCCTCCGGGCTGATGGAATAAAGTTCCGCATATTTATCATAGAGAGCCAGCTCATAGACAGAATCACTGTCAGGATTGTCCGGGCTGCTGTACCAGATGTCTGTCTCAGCGATATCCAGAAGAGGGCTGACCGAAGCGTTCGCTTTTTCCTGTACCGAAGGCGCTTCTTTTTCAAAATAATAACTGGTGTATTCGCAGGTCAGGAGAAGGTGACTGGTATCCGGAGCCCGGTAGGTAAAATTACCGGCGCCATCAAAAATCTCCCAGCCTTCTGGAAGACGATTGTCAAAGGCGGGATCCGCTGTGATGGAAATGTCGCTGTCGGAATCGATGGAAACTGTGCCGTGGAATAAATCGGAGTTCTGTTCGATATCCGACAGGACGAGTCCGCCCTGGCTGTCGATGGTAAGACAGAGATTATCAGCACGGAAACTGTCATCCTTTCCCAAAGCGTTGCCGCAGCCGTACCATGTGCCGGCAAGCTCGGAGGTGTCAGTGATGGCGGACTTTTTGCCGCCGCATCCGGTCAGAAGAAAACATAGCGCGAAAACACAGCAGAGGAAGTAAGATCGTTTTTTCATAGAACATCCCTTTCTTGTTTTTTCAAATATGTCATATTTATATCGTATTTTACCACAATTCTCTGGAAATATGAAAGAGTTCTCGGTGAAAAAGTGTGGTATGGATTACATTTCGTCACTGTTTACGCCGTGCCCGGCAACTACATTTTCTTTGCAGGTTGCGCGGCGGTCCGGAAAAGGAAGCGGTTGCGTTTCGAGATATCTTATTGTATACTTTGTAAATAAAGGAAACTTGGATTATGTTTATGA
>CAYULX010000049.1:0-16675 GCA_964445535.1 uncultured Eubacterium sp. | reverse complement strand
GATTGTTGCGGTAGGTCTGCATCAGGGCATTGTTCCGGGCAAAGTCTGGATTTCTATACAGGAGTCTCTGGAGCGGAATAAAAGTAAGGCATACCGAAAGCCCCGAAATAACGAGGCGCTCCTGACAGGCCTGCTGTACTGCACATGCGGCAGCCGTATGTATCCGAAAATCAGCAAGCGAAAAACTGCTGGTGGGAAGCCGATCTACACTTATGTATGTAAATTAAAAGAGCGCAGCAAGCGTTCAATGTGCAACAGTAAAAATGCCAACGGGAACACACTGGATATGGCTGTGATCGAGCAGATCAAGCTGCTGGAAGATGACAAAGGTTCTTTCATTGACCAACTGGAACAGAGCCGGAAATTTTATACCGGAAACAGATCAGCCTATGAAGAGCAGCTGGCTTCCATCCGTCAGGAAAAAGAAGAACTGGAAAAGAAAATTGAAGGTCTGGTAGACTCTCTGGCCAATCTGGAAGAGAGTTCTGTCCGTAATCAAGTGGCACGGCGGATTGAACAGCTGAATCGGAAATGTGAAGAAACAGACACCCGGATCCATGAACTGGAAGCGCTGACTTCCCAGCACGCTCTCAGTGACATTGAATTTGACGTCATGCGTCAGCTACTGTCTGTCTTCAAGACAAGCATTGAGGAAATGAGTATAGAACAGAAACGTGCGGCGATCCGCACGCTCGTCCGCAAAGTTTTATGGGATGGTGTCAATGCTCATATTATCCTCTTCGGGGTGCAGGATGATGAAATTGAATATCCGCCGCTTTCCTATCAAGCGAATGAAGCAGACAGCACGGAAGACGACTTGGAAGAACTGGAACGGTTCAGTGATGTGGATTACGAGGATGAAACCGCTGACAGCTCAAAAACTCATTGGGGTGAGGATAGCAAAAGCATTTTATATGCCACCATACTACGGTTGATATATGTCTCTGACAACTTCATTTCTGTCTGATAATTGATATAAGCCTGTATCGCACGATGGTTCACTTTTTCCAATTCTGTTATGACAAATTCACCAGAAATATATTTTATCATTCTGAGATTTGCATTTTTATAGCTCGATATTGTCCTTGGAGCGAGTTTGCGAATCCGGCAATCAAAAATGTACTCTTCCAATGCATCTTCAATCTTCATAAAAACTCCCTTCCGAAACATTATGATGCTCAAAAGAGAGTTTTCCATGTGTTCGTAACTGGCAGATTTACCTTTTTCAGTTTATCGTAACCAGCACATTTTTTTACCGTTTTTCATAATTGTAATCATAGAAATATGGCTTAAATATGCGGTTTTTCAGCTACTCTATTCTTCCTCCCAGTTGTGGTAGACGGCTTGCACGTCGTCATCCTCATCTAAGAGGTCAAGGATACGGTTTAAGTTCTTGACATCGTCTTCGCTGGTCAGTTTCACATAGGTATCCGGAATCATGGTCACTTCCGCGGAAGCCATCGGAACGTTTTCTTTCTCGAGGGCTTCGCGCACCTCTCCGAAGGAATCCGGGTCGGTGGTAATCTCATAACTGTCTTCCTCTTCCACGAAATCTTCTGCCCCGGCGTCGAGAGCCAGCATCATGAACTCATCCGGATCGGTCTCATACTCCTCTTTGGACACGATAATCTGTCCCTTTTTCTGGAACATGAAAGACACACAGCCGCTGGTTCCGATGTTTCCTTTTCCTTTGGAAAAGGCGGCGCGGACGTTGGCAGCGGTACGGTTCTTATTGTCGGTCAGTGTCTCCACGATGATGGCGATACCACTCGGGCCGTAGCCTTCGTAAGTATTCTGCACATAGTTGACAGATTCCGCGTCGCCAACAGCCTTTTTAATACCGCGCTCGATGGTATCGTTCGGCATATTGTTAGCTTTTGCCTTGGCGATAACGTCACGAAGCTTGCTGTTGTTGGCCGGATCCGGTCCGCCTTCTTTTACCGCTACGGCAATCTCACGGCCGATGACGGTAAAAATCTTACCTTTGGCCGCATCGTTTTTTTCTTTTTTATGCTTAATATTAGCAAATTTGGAATGTCCAGACATCTTTTATCTCCTCGCTTCTATAATTATGATGAAGGTGTTATTTTTCTGCCTTTTCCTCTTGTTGGCTTCTATGTACGCACTCCCGGGAAAACGGCATACTTTTAAAGTGTATCACCGTTTTACGCAAGCGTCAAGCGTTTGCCCGGATGAAATTCTGACAGCGAAATTCCTGCTGTCAGGTTCCAAAAGCAGTTCCTACAGAAATTCCACTTTATTTTTCAAGGATTCCGGAAATTTTGATACTGGCGATGGCTTCCCGAATCTCCTCCGGAGGCAGCACCAGAGCGAAGCGGACGTGTCCTTCCCCGAGGCTTCCAAAGCTGCTGCCCGGTGTACAGATGACGCCGGTGCGCTCCATCAGTTCCATCACAAAGGCATTGGAATTGGTGTATCCATCCGGCAGCGATCCCCAGGCAAACATGGTTCCCTCGCTGTCCGGAATATTCCAGCCAATTTCACGCAGTCCCCCACACAGGGCGTCCCTGCGCTCCTGATATTTCCGACACTGCTCTTTGATGACGGCGTCGTCGGTGGAGAGAGCCGCGATGGCTCCCATCTGTACCGGCAGGAAGATGCCGTAATCAATCTGGGAACGGAACCGTTTAAACAGGGCAATCACATCGGGGTTGCCAATGACAAAGGACATTCTGGCTCCTGTATAGTTATAACTTTTGGACAGAGAATAAAATTCCACACCCACCTCTTTCGCTCCCGGAAAAGAGAGGAAAGATTTTCCTTCCCTGCCGTCATAAATGATATCGGAGTAGGCGTTGTCATGGATAATCAGAATCTGATTTTCTCTGGCAAATGTAATCAGTTCTTCATAAAAAGTATCCGGCGCCGTTTTGCATATGGGATTGGCCGGATAAGATACGACCATAATCTTTGCCGCCTTCTTCACCTCATCCGGAATCGCCGCAAAGTCCGGCAGCCAGCCGTTCTCCCCAGTCAGCGGATATAGCCACTGGCTTGCCTCGGCCACAAAGGCTCCCGTATTAAAAATCGGATAACCCGGGTTCGGCAGAAGCACCACATCCCCCGGATTGATCAGCGGCAGGAAAATGTGCGTCATGCCCTCCTGGGAACCGTAGACAGACATGATTTCATTTTTCTCAATATCCGTGTGATACCGGTTTTTGTAGCGACGGATGACCGCTTCCAGAAGCTCATCCCGGTCACTCAAAGCATACCGGTAGTTTTCCGGATGTAGACAGGCTTCCGAAACCGTCTTCATGATGTGTTCTTCCGTCTCAAAATCCGGTGTTCCCACGGAGAAATTATAGATTTTTTTTCCTTGTTTCTCCAGTTCTTTTTTCTTATCATCAAGAATATTGAAGATTCCCGCCTCAAAATTCTTCATTTTGTCGGCCGCTTCGATAATCATATGTATTTCCTCTCTTCCTGTTTCTCGAATCGTAAATCATAGGATTACCCCTATGTAACCAGCTCCAGACTGATTTTCACTGCGCTGCGCCCGCCTTACCGGACCACGTCATTCAGATGCCGTACCAGATCCCCGGCCAAAAGACCATAGCAGCCTTTTTCCTTTGCCGCCCCGTCTCCCGCAAGGCCATGGCAGTATACGCCCAGTCGGGCCGCTTCAAGGGCGGGCAGTCCTCCTGCCAGCAAACCGCAGATAATGCCTGTGAGCACATCTCCGCTGCCGCCGGTGGCCATGCCATGATTGCCGCTCATATTAATATATGTTGGAAAGCTGCCATCAGACACAACAGTTCTTGCGTCTTTCAGCACAAAAATATGCCTATCATCTGCCGCTTCCTTTGCCGTCTCCATAAGGGTATTGCGGATATCAGCCACCTTCTTTCCGGTGAGCCGCTCCATTTCTTTCAGATGCGGCGTCAGAATCATCGGTGCGCCGTAAGAATCATAAAGTTCCGCAATGGCCTGCGTCTCATCCTTTTTCAATGCCGCCAGAGTATTAATCCCGTCGGCGTCGATGACCAGCGGACAATGTCCTTTTGCAAGAACCGTGGAGAAAAGCGTTCCGGTGAAAGCGTTCTGACCAAGTCCCGGTCCGATTCCCACGACGCTGGCCCAGGTAAGGGCTTCCGGAAGCTTCGCCAGGGCTTCCTCTTTAGATGCATAGGTGGTCATAATGGCCTCCGGTACCTGGCTCTGCACAATCTCTCGGTTTTCTTCACAGGTAAAAATACGCACAAGACCGCTTCCGGTGCGGTAGGCCGCCAATGCTGACAGGCAGGCCGCTCCCGCCATATTTTTGGCCCCCACGATGAGAAGCACTTTTCCATAGGAGCCTTTGTTGGTCCACGGACTTCGCTTTGGAAGGCGGCACAGATCCTCCCTTGTATAAATGATGGTCTTCGGCAGAACCGCTTCCACTGCTTCCTCCGGAAATCCGATATCTTTTACCACCACTTCTCCTGCCAGAGAGGCGCCCGGGTAGAGCATAAGACCAATCTTGGAAAGTCCGAAGGTGATGGTCAGGTCTGCCTGAAAACCGTACCCTAATATTTTACCACTGGAAGCATTTACGCCGGAAGGGATATCAACGGCAATTTTAAAACCGCTGCGACGATTCACTTCCTCAAGAACTTCCCGCTGCACGCCTGCCACCTCGCGTTTTAATCCCACGCCAAACACAGCATCCACCCAGAGAGTGCTGTCCTTCTCCGGCAGCGTATCCAGAAAATGTACTCCCAGATTCTCAAGAATCTTTTTCTGAGTCTGATAGGACTCCGACGCGTGACGAACACCTCCAATCTCGTAAAAAGATACCGCATAGCCCCTGGCGAGAAGAAGCCTCCCCAGCGCCAGGCCGTCTCCGCCATTATTTCCCTTCTCTGCGATAATGGTCACAGAAACCGGAGACGGAAATCGGCGGACAATCTCTTCTTCCATGGCAAGTGCCGCCTTTTCCATGAGAACAATCCCCGGAATCCCTATGATCTCAATACTGTATGCATCAATGCGCTGCATCTCATCTCCTGAACCGATATACTGCATGTTTTACCTCCTCACTGTCTTTGCTCCTGGCGTCTTAATCTCTGACGATTTCAATTTTAGCTGATCAGAACACTATTCATGCGTCTTCCGCTTTCTTTCCATAAATAAAAAGAAAGATGAAAAACCTCAGTCCTCCATCTTTCTGCCTGCTAGTCATTTATGCTATGAATGCGATAGGAAAGTGTCATAATACTTTCTGACAAATGTACATTTTCGACGATGACATCCTCCGGCAGATTCAAATCCACCGGTGCGAAGTTCCAAAACGCCTTCACTCCCAGCTCGACCAGTTCTCTGGCAATCTTCGGAGCCTTGCTCCTCGGAAGAGTCAGAGCGGCGATTCGTACTTCATACTTCGAGAGAAAATCTTCCAGCATATCAATATCATACACTTCTACTCCGCGCACAGTCATTCCCACCAAGCGGGGATTCACATCAAAAAGACCGATAATTTTAAAATTGTTCTCTTCAAACTCCTGATTGTTCGCCAGAGCCTGTCCCAAATTACCGGCACCCAGAATAATTACATTATTCGTTTTGTCAAGGCCAAGTATTTTTCCCATCTCATTATAGAGAAATTCCACGTTATATCCATATCCCTGCTGACCAAATCCTCCAAAATTGTTCAGATCCTGACGAATCTGTGAAGCAGTCACGTTCATCTTCTGGCTTAGTTCTTTTGAGGAAATACGGACAACATCATTTCTCAACAAATCGCCGAGATATCGATAGTACCTTGGCAATCTCTTGATAACAGCAGGTGAAATCACTTTTTCATTTACTGATTTCGCATTCACTTTTTTGTCTTCCATATAATCCTTCCTTTGACAAAACTTTCGTATTCTATTCATTACACATTAAATCCATTATACTCAGATTTTATTGGTTTGTCAAATACATTTTTCCTCTTTTCTTATCATTTCTTTCATGATAAAATAGCCAATGTTTGATAAACTCATGACATTCACGGAGGTTTTTTATGATTTTAGCATGTCAAAAGATAACAAAAGCCTTTGGCGGCGATACTGTTTTAAATGATATAAATATTCTCATTAATGAAGGGGAAAAGGCCGCGCTCATCGGCATCAACGGCGCCGGCAAAACTACTCTCTTAAAAATCATCACCGGCGAATACGAAGCCGACAGCGGCGAAGTGGTGCTGCAAAAAGGTGCCAGCATGGGATATCTCTCCCAGGTCATTGATGTGACATCCCGGCGCACCTTATATGAGGAAATGCTCGACGCCAAAAAAGAGATTATTGATATGGAACAAAAGATTCACAGTCTGGAACAGGACATCAGCCGTCAATCCGGCGAAGAACTGGAAAAAACCATGGAGAGCTATTCCCGACTGACAGACCGGTTTGAGAAAGCCAACGGTTACGCCTGGAAAAGCGAGATTGTGGGCGTCTTAAAGGGACTCGGTTTCACGGAAGCGGAATTTGATACTCCCATTCACACGCTTTCCGGCGGACAAAAAACCCGGGTGGCTTTAAGCCGGATTCTCCTGACGCAGCCGGATATCATTTTATTGGACGAGCCCACCAACCATCTGGATATGGACGCCATCCGCTGGCTGGAGACCTTTCTTTCCAACTACCGCGGAGCCGTCCTCATCGTCTCCCACGACCGTTATTTTCTGGACCGGGTGGTTTCCAAAGTCATTGAGATTGAGGGCGGAAACAGTCAGACTTTCTCAGGCAATTACAGCCAGTACGCGGAGAAAAAGAAGATGCAGAGGGACGCCCAGATGAAGCTTTACTTAAATCAGCAGCAAGAAATCAAACATCAGGAGGAGGTCATCACCAAGCTCCGCTCCTTTAACCGGGAAAAATCCATCCGCCGGGCGGAAAGCCGGGAGAAAATGCTGGACAAAATCGAGAGGGTTGAAAAACCCATCGTCCTAAACAGCCGGATGCGGATTTCTCTGGAGCCAGAAGTCATCAGTGGAAATGATGTGCTCACCATCGAAAATCTTTCCAAATCTTTTGAAAATAAGCCCCTTTTCCGCAACTTGAATCTTTCCATTCACCGGGGAGAGGTAGTCGGGCTTCTGGGCGCCAACGGCACCGGAAAGACCACTCTTCTTAAAATTATCAACCGCCACCTTCGTCCTGACAGCGGCAAGATTCATTACGGCGCCAAAGTGTCCATCGGATACTACGACCAAGAGCAGCATGTGTTAAACGATGAGAAAACGATTTTTGACGAGATTTCCGACGCATACCCGAAGCTGACCAACACCCGCATCCGGAATGTGCTGGCCGCCTTCCTGTTCACCGGAGACCGGGTGTTCCAGAAAATCGGCACTTTAAGCGGCGGAGAGAAAGGCCGGGTATCTCTTGCCAAGCTGATGCTTTCCAACGCCAACTTTCTCATCCTCGACGAGCCCACCAACCATCTGGACATCCAGTCCAGAGAGATCTTGGAAGACGCCATCAACGATTATGAGGGGACCGTGTTCTATGTCTCCCATGACCGGTATTTTATCAATCAGACGGCCACCCGGATTCTCGATCTGTCGCCGGAGGGCATCGTCAATTATAAATGCAATTACACTTATTATCTGGAACAGAAAGAAGCCGGAAACATCGCTGCGGACAGCGAATCCGTCACAGATGCGACCGCTTCCGCCGAAGAAACTCCCGCTTCCGCCACTTCTTCCAAAGAAGACTGGAAACGCGCCCGGGAAGAAGCTGCCAGACAGAGGAAACGTGCCAATGAGTTGAAAAAGACCGAAGCTGAAATCAGCCGCCTGGAAGAAGAAAATGAAAAGATAAAAAATGAAATGAATAATCCTGAAATTGCCAGCAACGTAAGCCGTCTCATGGAACTCTCCACCCAATACGAGGAAAATGAAACGGCGTTGCTGGAACTTTACGATAGATGGGAAGAACTCTCGGAAGAATCCGATGGGGATTTGTGAAGGTGGCATAGGAAACTGTTCATACAGAGAATGCATTCGACCACATACAATGAGAGAACAGACGGAATTTGCAATTTTTTGTTCTCTGATAGAAAAACGCAGTCAGGGAAGCTCTTCTCCTCCACTTCGGTAGGCTGATTCTATCAAGCTTTTACTTGTTCTGTCGACGACGCCTGTGAGCGCAAGCGTCTGGATTATATTGACGGAATACAATCAGATACCAGTCTGCCGAAGTGGAAGAGGAGAACTTTTATACCATGACTTGTCTTCTCGCGGCAATGGCTATTGTTTAGTACCGAGATTGGCAAATCCTTATTTCTTCACTTCCACCTTCTGTCCAAGTTTATTCTCTGTTCCCGCCAGCAACCGTTTGATATTGGCCCGATGACGGTAGATGGCAAAGCCCGCATAGAGAAGAATCATCACAAATAATTCCCAGCGTCTCGGATAGAAGATGAGAATCTCCACAATCAGCGCTGCTGACAACAGGGTGGACGCCAAAGAGACGTATCTTGTGGCAGCCACGACCACCACGAAGATGACCAGACAGCAAAGCCCCATTCTCCAGTCAAAGCCCATCATGACCGCCGCCGAAGTGGCAATTCCCTTTCCTCCTTTAAAATGCAGGAAAAACGGGAAATCATGTCCGAGTACCACGGCGAAACCAAGAACCAATTGCAGCAGTTCGGAATTCAGCCCCGGAACCGCCGGCCCGATTAAAAGCTTCACGATCAGCACAGGAATCATACCCTTTAACGCATCCCCGAGAAATGTGATCAGCGCACGGCTTTTTCCCAGTGTGCGGAGCACATTGGTCGTGCCCGCGTTGCCGCTGCCATACTGGCGGATATCCAGTCCGCAGAGTCTGCCGACAAAATATCCTGTCTGAATACATCCCAGAAAATAACCCACTATAATTGCTGCTACAAAATAACCAATATATCCTGCCATTATTTCTCCTTTCTTTCCCGGTAGATAAATTTAAGTGGCGTTCCCCGGAAACCAAACGTGGTACGAATCTGATTCTCAATATATCTCGTATAGGAAAAATGGGTCAGATTCTTATCATTGATAAACATTACAAAAGTCGGCGGTTTCACCGAAACCTGCGTAATGTAGTAAATACGAAGTCTCTTGCCTTTATCGGAAGGCGGCTGCTTCATGGCCATGGCTTCTGTCAAAATCTCATTTAACACGCCGGTCTGCACTCTGAGCGCGCAGTTGGCGATCACTGCGTCAATGAGATCAAAGAGTTTAGGCAGACGCTGTCCGGTTTTTGCCGAGAGAAAAATCAACTCCGCGTAAGGCATATAAGAAAGTTTCTCCCAGATCTTTTCTGTAAACTTTTTCATGGTATGATTATCTTTCTCAATAAGATCCCACTTGTTGACGGCAATAATCATACCTTTGCCTCTCTCGTGGGCGATACCCGCAATCTTCGCGTCCTGCTCGGTGATGCCTTCCTCGGCGTCAATGATGAGTACCGCCACGTCGCACCGCTCCACGGCGGCGACCGTACGGATAATGCTGTACCGCTCCAGCTCTTCTTTTACCTTACTCTTTCTGCGAAGTCCCGCCGTATCAATGAACACATATTCCTGTCCGTTTCTGGTCACCGTGGTATCGATGGCGTCCCGGGTGGTTCCTGCAATCGGGGAGACAATCACTCTCTCTTCTCCCAGCAGACGGTTGATGATGGAAGACTTTCCGGCATTGGGCTTGCCGATGACCGCAATCTTTGGACGCTCATCCTCTTCTTCCTCCTGGGTGGCATCCGGAAAATGTTTCACCACTTCGTCAAGCATATCTCCAAGTCCCAGCTTGCCGACGGCGGAAATCGGAATCGGATCGCCGAGTCCCAGGTTATAAAATTCATAGGCATCCGGCATAAACTTCTCAAAACTGTCCACCTTATTAACAATAAGGAGAACCGGGCGGCCGGAACGTCTTAACATATCAGCCACCTTGAAATCCGCGTCCACCAGACCCTGGCGCACATCGGTAAGAAAAAGAATCACATCGGCGGTCATGATGGCGGTCTCCGCCTGTTCCCGCATCCGGGAGAGAATGATATCTTTGGATTCCGGCTCAATTCCGCCCGTATCAATCAGGGTAAATGGATAATTCAGCCAGGAGACATCAGCATAAATCCGGTCTCTGGTCACTCCGGGGGTATCTTCTACGATGGAAATTCTGCTTCCCGCCAGCGCATTAAATAATGTGGACTTACCTACATTGGGACGGCCCACCACTGCTACAACTGGTTTACTCATGTTTTACCTCCAACTTTCTATATCACTGTCTTCCTTTGGCCGCCTGCCAGCATCAAACGCTTGCCAGTATCGCAGATATCTTCTTCTGCCGCCCCACTCAGACAGCCTTCTTACTTACTGATTATTTTATTTACAAAATCTTGTCCTTCTGATTGTATAATATTCACCGGCACTTGTAAAGATTCAGAAAGAGCGGAAAGACTCATATCATCAAGAAAAATGTCCTCATCCGCCTTCAATACATTGCAGGGAAGCAAAAGTTCCTCTCCCAGTTCCCTGCCTTTTAACTGTTTCTCAATATCCTGTCCAGTGAGAAGCCCCGACACTGTGATCATCTCTCCAAAAAACTGATTCTCAATACAGTACACCTGAACATGCACGTTGGGATATTTCTCCCTCACCTGCTCCGCCAGCATTTTTATGGTCGGGAACGCCAGCTTTGCCGTGACGATGGAAACAGATTTTTCCCGGTCGTCTCCCGGAAGTTCCGCCAACCGCTCCTCAACTTCGGAAATGAGCAGCCGCATCATGCCGACGCCATTTTCCAACTGGCCGAATCCTTCATAATAGTCCACCGGAGGGAATGCCGCCTCTGCCAGAATGAACCACTCGTCACTGGCATGAACAAAAGAAGTTCCTTTCGTCTCCAGGAAATATCTCTGCCAGCCCTGTATCTGAGCCAGCACCTCTCTGGCATTTTCTTTCGTAAAGGTTTCCAGCACCGGAAGGTTCTCCCGGTACTTTGTCAGTCCCACCGGAACAACGGAAAGGCTCTCCATATATGGAAGAAACTCTCCCAACTCACGGATGGTTCTGTCCAGTTCTACTCCGTCATTGACCCCTTTGCACAGCACAACCTGGCTATTCATTGGTATGCCTGCTTCATAAAAACGGCGGATTTTTTCCAGCACATCTCCCGCAAATCGATTGTGAAGCATCCGGCAGCGCAGTTCCGGGTTCGTTGTGTGAACAGAAATATTAATAGGCGCCAGATGATAACGGATGACCCTGTCCATATCCTTTTCTTTCATGTTGGTGAGGGTAATATAATTGCCCTGAAGGAAAGAAAGCCGGGAATCGTCATCTTTAAAGTAAAGGGTCTCCCGCATTCCCGGCGGCATCTGGTCAATAAAGCAGAAAATACATTTATTACAGCAGGAATTATAATCATCCATCAAAAAGGACTCAAATCTAATTCCCAGATCTTCGTCTTCTTCTTTCTCAATCTCCAGGGTACATTCTTCGTCATCTTTTGTGAGGACTTCCACCTGCAAAAATTCTTCCTCTATATAATATTGGTAATCAAAATAATCTTTAATCTCATGACCGTTGACAGCGCCAATCCGGTCTCCCGGTTCCAGTCCGCATTCTTCCGCGATACTTCCCGGCTCCACCCCGGTGATGAGATGCCATTGCTTTTTCATCTCTTTTCTCCTTCATCATCAAGACACATGAAACAGCCCATGTTGCCTCGCCTGCCGTGGCTGGCTCTGTGGGAAAAGAGCTTGTCATGATTACAGCAGGTACACAGATCTGTGATATCCAGATGTTCCGGAAGGACGCCCGCCTCTGTGAGAATAATCCGGTTGGCCTCCCACAGATCAAGCTGATACTTTCCCTCTCCTTTGTCGTCAAACATTTTCGGAAACTGTTTCGGCAGAAAAGTCTCCCGGAACGCCTGAGCCACATTCTCGCTGACCTCGTAACATTTCCGGCAGATGGACGGTCCGATGGCGGCAATGATATCTTCCGGCCGGCATCCGTACTCCTCGCCCATAAAACGAAGCATTTTAGCTCCGATGCGGACGGCCGTACCACGCCATCCGGAATGGGCCATGGCAATGACTCTCTTCACTGGATCAAAAAACAACAGCGGCACACAGTCCGCATAGGATGTATACATGGGAACGCCTACTTCATTGGTGGCCAGCCCGTCGATGCCCGGCACCGTCTCCCGGATGATTCCCTCTCCCCGGTCTGCGGCGGTCACCTTCCTGAGCTTTGTGTCGTGTACCTGTGCAGAAAACACCAGATCTTCCGCCTGAAACCCGATGGCGTCCGCAATCCTGCGAAAATTCTCCCGGACATTTTCTTCCCGGTCTCCCCGGGTAAAAGAAAGATTCATGGTCCCAAGATCTCCTTCGCTGACACCGCCCATACGGGTGGAAAAGCCATGGCTCACTCCGGCCTTTACCAATTTAGGAAAAGTCAGATACACCACACCGTTTTTTTCATTGATAATGGTCGAATGATTATTGTTTGCATAAATCCAGTCCATGATTTGCTCCTTATCCTTTTTGTCCATCTTTTCTGTCTGGTTACAGCATGCTCACATTTCCTGATACTCAAAGGCATTTTTTATCCAATGACAGCCACAGGTGCTGTCCACTTCCACCACATCAAAGCGCACCGGCACATAATCATCCAACCGGTGCCTCATGCGGAAATAATCGTATACCCGACAGATTTTCTGCTGTTTTCGCCAGTCAACTGCCTCCGAAGGTCTTCCCTGCCTGCGGCTTTTCCGAGTCTTCACTTCCACGACAAGCAGGGTATCTCCTTCTCTGCCGATGATGTCAATCTCTCCCAACCGGCAGCGATAATTCCGGTACAAAATCTGTACTCCCTGTTCTTCCAGAAAAGATGCCGCTGCGGTCTCTCCAGTCCGTCCCCGTTCCTTTCTGTCTTGCATACTGCTCCTTTTTCTGTTTGACTTCCCTATTCATTGACAACTCATATTTGCTTTAATAACTCATATTCTCTCAGACAGCTCTATGATACATTTTCTCATTCATGTATCCGCAGCTATAATATTGATTTCAAAAAGGTGCGCCGGTGCAGCGGGCAGGGCCCCAGACGGCGAAGCGCTTCTATATGTTCCCTGGAACCATATCCTTTGTTGGAAGCGAATCCATACCCCGGATACATTTTATCATATTCTTCCATCATTTTATCCCGATATACCTTCGCCACAATGCTGGCGGCTCCAATAGAGATACTTCTGGCATCTCCCTTAACGATGGCCACCTGGGGAATCTTCACCTCCGGGATGGTCACCGCATCATTCAACAAAAGCGACGGCTCCACGGACAGCGACCCGATGGCCTTCCTCATAGCCTCATAGGTTGCCTGCAAAATATTAATTTCGTCAATGCGCTCCTGAGTGGACAGCCCAATACCAATGGCAAGGGCTTTTTCATGAATCTCCCGGGAAAGTTCTTCCCGCTTCTTGGCAGAAAGCTTTTTGGAATCATTGATATACAGAATCCGGCAGTCCTTCGGCAGAATCACTGCGCCAGCCACCACCGGTCCGGCGAGGGGGCCTCTTCCCACCTCGTCGACACCGCAGATATATGTATAGTCGCTGTATTTTTTCTCAAAAGAACAGAGTTTCTCAATCCGGGTTCGTTCCGCCTCATATTTTTTCAGGCGGTTCTCCTGGGTTTTTAAGAAATCCTGCACTCCCTTTCGTGCATCTTCCCGATACAGGCTCATATGCTCCGGAAGTTCTTCCGGAGAAAAGGCTTTAAACTCTTCTCTTATTTCACGGATACTTTTTACTGCCATGCATCTTCCTCACTTGCTGATTGCTAATCCACCGGCCCGAATTTAGACAAAGGCCAGATGCGAATCCATACTTTTCCGATAATTTCAGAGCGATGCACCGGCCCCACCGCCTCGTACCGGCTGTCATAACTGACCGGACGATTATCTCCCAGACAGAAATATTCATCATCCCCCAGAGTAAGCGGTTCCGCGGCAATTCCCGGCTGCTCGATATAGTCCGTGATGCCATAAACATCGTCGGTCAGCTCTTCACCGTCAATATAGACTTTTCCGTCCATAATCTGGACGGTTTCTCCCGGCAGACCGATAACTCTTTTAATGAAATATTGTTCTCCTTCTTCTTCCGGTCCCGGAAAAATCACGATATCAAACCGTTTCGGATCGCTGAAATGATAGGAAAGCTTGTCCATGATCAGATTCTCATTATTAGCGAGCGTCGGCTCCATGGACTCCCCGTTTACCACTGTCCGCTGCCCCACAAACCGCAGAACAAGAAAAACAACCAGACAGATAATCACCACATAGGCGATGGTGCCGATGATTTCTTTCATGACATTTCCCTTTTTCCCTTCCGAAGGATCATGTTTCTTTTTTTTGCCGGAAACCTCCTGCCGTTTACTTTCTTCCATTTTCCATTCCTCCTATCAGACGGTCTCACGAGACTTCTTCGGACGCTCCAGAGAAATCTGTCCCAGGCGCAGCGAACGGTAATCATCCAAAACAAGAAGGGCAGCTTTTTCCACATCCACCTGACTGCCTTTCATGAGACACCCGCGGACTTCAGCTATAGTTTCCAGGATCCTGACCGGTTCAGCCTCTTCTTCCACACCGTAACGTTCGCGGATGACTCCCGGGTATTGTCCGCACAAAAATTGCAGCAATTCCACCGCCAGCTCTGTGATGTTGAGTATTTCCTCTTTGATGGAACCAATCCAGGCAAGACGAAGCCCCACTTCCTGGTCTTCAAACTTTGGCCAGAGGATTCCCGGCGTGTCCAGAAGCTCCACATTTTTATTTATCTTAATCCACTGTTTCCCCTTTGTCACACCCGGTTTATTTCCGGTTTTGGCGCATGCCTTGCCCGCAAAGGAATTGATAAAGGTCGATTTGCCTACATTGGGGATTCCCGCCACCATAGCGCGGACCGGCCGGTTCAAAATACCCCTTTTTCTATCTCTTTCTTTCTTCTCCCGGCAGGCTTCTTCAATGAGTTTTTTCACTTCTTTGATTCCGGTTCCCTTCTGGGAATTGACCTTTGCCACAAAGAATCCTTTCTCCTTGTAATAGGCTTCCCATTCTTTGGTCACCTGGGCGTCCGCCATGTCCGCTTTATTCAAAATAATCACTCTTGCCTTATTTTTTGCCAGCTCATCAATATCAGGATTCTTACTGCTGTAAGGCACACGGGCATCCACCAGCTCCACCATCAAATCAATGAGCTTAATATTTTCCTGCATCATTCGCCGGGCTTTCGTCATATGTCCCGGGTACCATTGAAAGTGCATACTGTCCTCCATCTATTCCCGGCCGGATTTGCGCGAAGCGTCTGTCCGTACCGTTTATTTCCGGGTTATTGGCCGCCGCCAATTCTCCCTGCTATTTTACCGACAAATTGTGTCCTTTTTATATTTCCGATATTTGCCACCCGGGAATCCTCACTGTTGTTGCAGTTATCTCCCATGACAAAATACTCATCGTCTCCCAATTCGATCTCGTAAGCGGCCAGCCCCGCTGACAGAATCTCCTCATCGAAAGAATAATCCAGCGCCTCGCCGTCAATGAGAATCTCTCCCTCGGCTATCTGCACTGTCTCTCCCGGCAGACCGATAACTCTTTTCACTGTATAATGAACTGCTGTTCCGTTTTCAATCTCCAGCAGCACCGGGTCATACCGCTTCGGATCACCAACCCGATAGGTGAGCTTGTTGACCAGCAGGATATTACCATCATAATATGTCGGCTGCATGGATTCCCCGTGAACAGTCACCGTCTGAAAACAGAACTGAATAATCACAAAGGCCAGCAGAATTACTCCGACAATCTCCCCCACCCACAAACCAATCCGGCGAATCAGCCTATTTCTTCGTTCTTTGTATCGATAGTTTTTTACAGCCATAACAAAATCTCCATATGGTAAAACAGGGCAAGTATAAATACTCGCCCCTGTCTCATCCTCTGATACTATTTAACTAACTCTTTAACCTTAGCCCTCTTACCAACTCTGCCACGTAAGTAGTAAAGTTTTGCTCTTCTTACTTTACCTTTTCTTATCACTTCAATCTTTGTAACGATTGGAGAATGTACCGGCCAGGTCTTCTCAACACCGATGCCGTTGGAGAACTTTCTTACAGTGAAAGTCTCTTTTGCTCCGCCGTTCTGTCTTTTAATTACAGTACCCTCGAATACCTGAATTCTCTCACGATTTCCCTCAACTACCTTTGCGGAAACACGCACGGTATCTCCTACTCGGAAGCTCTCTACTTCTGGTTTTAACTGCGCATCTTCAATGCTTTTGATAATGTCTTTCATGTGTGACCTCCTATATAATCCTGGTGTTCTTAATACCTTTCGTAACAGCGGACCACCTTTTTTCACAACTATGAAATAATAGCATGAATCCACCCATCATGCAAGGGGTTTTTCAAAATTTTTTAATCATTCCTTGATGACCGGTCGCTGCTCGACTGCCTCTTCCACGCTGTTAACAATGTTGTTCTTAGAACTTTATTTCAATCATAAACGTGTCTCTCTGGGGATATTCGCCGTATGAGCGAGAAAAAAGCTGCCTGCTTTGATCATGGATCGTCACAGACAGCTTCCTTTTCTTTTTCGCATCAATGGGCGTCGTGGGCGGAGCCGACAGGGGCGCACGGCTGTT
>CAYULX010000048.1:0-17410 GCA_964445535.1 uncultured Eubacterium sp. | reverse complement strand
TTGTCTCCGTCCTATTTGTCAGGAGTCAAAAATCGGTATTAACCGACAGCCCCTTCTCCTTTTTTAAAACAGGGCGAAAAGCCCCATAACCAGAAGCGCTATGATTCCTCCAGCACTAAGAATCATAGTCAGGCAGCCTGGCAGACAGCATCCCCTTCTCGGGCCGCCTCCGCCCCAACCTCTTCTCGGCGGTGGCGGCGGTCCCCATCCAGGTCTTCCTCCTCCAGGGCCTCCATGGCCTCCTCTTGGCGGGCCGCCACCGGGACCTCCTCTTAGGCCGCCTCCAAATCCTCCACCTGATCCAAGCATTTGTAATCAACTCCTTCCGAAAATCTTAATTAAGTAATTTCTTCCTTTCCCGTTTTATCTTCTTCTTACGAATTCTCTCTGCTTTTAACTTTGAAATAGGAATATCAGTTATCTCTGCAACCCGTTTCGCGGGAATTCCCGCTGCGAGCATTTTTTTTGCCAGTTGTGTCGTTGTTTCTGCGCGGCCTTCTGCACGGCCTTCTGCGCGGCCTTCTGCGCGGCCTCTGGCCGTAGCTGTTGTACGGGCTTCTAATAATTCATCTTTAAAATATCTTTCTATCACATTTGACATCTTTTTCACTCCTTCCTTATCATGCTTAAGAAAATGTTTTTGTTCTGAAACATGCGGAAATTTTTCCTTGTCGTAACTCTTATCGTTAACAAAAACCTTCATTAAATCCGCTGTATGAGATCCATCGTCCACAGCAGCGTTGACATATATTTCCGTCATTCCGTTATCTACCACATCGCCGGTCTCCCGCAAAATTCGATCTACATGGTATGTGGTATATCCTGCACTGAACAAGTCAAACGCTGAAATATACACTGCAATCACATCTGGAATATCCCGAAAGCGGGTACCTGGATCGGTGATATTTGTGGTCAGACAGGAAGCGTTATACCTCACTCTCCGCTGGTGATCATCGTTATCACTGCGCTGTACTTCCACATCTGCATGTTTCCCATTCCCCAGAATACATTCTGCATCCAGCCGGACACTCCGTCCCTGCAGATTTTTGAGATCCCGCTGCGGTGTGATTCGCAGGACGATAAGCGCTGGGTCTTCCAGTATGGTCTGCAGGATCTCCTGGCAGACCATCTTGTCTTCCATCATTACTTGAAAGAAGATGTCATCGATAGGATTTAAGCGTTTCGCTGCTTCCCGTATCTTTGCTTTGTTGCTCAATTTATTTATCCCTCCTTATTCTGATGTTCTTATGTGACCAATATGGAGAAATAGATTTGTTTTTTGTTTATTATACCTCAGTTACTTATTTTGATGCAATACCAGATTATTAGAAAAAATCTTCTATCCACAGTTTTGCAGCATCCTATGTTCGTTCATAGCTTGAAAGCCTTTTGTATGCGGCTTACAATCGTTTTTATGGTATAATTCTTTAGGAAAGTATCAGATTCAGAGTAAGAAAAAGAGCAGTTCTGAGTAAAATTGAACTGCTCTGAATGTGATTCTTTCCAATTGTACCAATTCGCGGGCGATCAGCCGGAAAACCTATGGGGATTGTATCTTTCCGGAGAACCCAAAAAGTTCATTTTCCACAGGAAAAGATGCAAGATGAGGGGGATTGTTTCCCGCTGCTTTTCTTTTCTGGACAAACACAGGGAAAATCTGCAGATATGGATGAATGACAGAATCAAAAAGAATTATGGCAGGAATATCAATCTGATCTATTATGATGAAGTACTAAAAGACATCGGCTTGATTATGGATATCGATTCTGGAAAACATATCCGTATTCTGGGAGAAATAAAAAATTTGGGCAAAGACAAAAAAATAGAAAAAACACCATGAAAAAATGACAAAATGATAAAGCCGCAATCCATCATAAACAATGAGGCCAACTGTATGAATCACATGACGAGAAAGAATGTTGTAGGTCGGCGTAATCTTTGCTTGCCCGGTGGGCTTCCTCAAGGTTTTTTGGAGACGGAAATGGTCACATACTTGTCCTGCACAATGGAGTTTGCCCCCGTTGCCTTATCAAGCAGCATCTTGTTGTACTCTTTGCGATGTTTATCCATACCGTCCTCCGCCATCGGAATAATGATACGCGATTTTGAAATGCTGTATATTATCCGATAAGTTCCCGGTATATGTCATAATCCTCCTGTTTAAACACATTGAATACGACTCTCTCCATGGACGTATCCTCCTGCAGATATTCCCGTACTGTCTTCACCGCTATCTCCGCTGCTTTTTGCCGCGGGAAATGAAACTCTCCGGTGGATATGCAGCAGAATGCAATACTTTTCAGACCGTTATCCACCGCAAGCGCAAGACAGGAACGGTAGCAATCCGCAAGCTGCCGGCAGTGTTTACCGGTGAGATGCCCCGACACAATGGGGCCAACTGTATGAATCACATGACGGGAAGGAAGGTTGTAGGCCGACGTAATCTTTGCCTGCCCAGTGGGCTCATCATATCCCTGTTCATTCATGATCGTGTCACAGTCCAGGCGGAGCTGAACGCCCGCATAGGTGTGAATGATGTTATCGATGCAGGAATGGCAAGGAATAAAACATCCTCTTAACACACTGTTTGCGGCGTTTACGATGGCATCAATTTTCAGAGTCGTAATGTCGCCCCGCCATAATACCAGACGGTAGTCCAGGGGAGCCGGCGGCAGCAGCGCGCTGTTCGTGATTCCTTTTTTTATAGCTTCCTCCTGAAGATATTCGTCCTGTATCCTGAGGAACTCTTTCTTTGCCGGGCGGGGCGGACGGATATTCATCAGACTGCGGAGCAGTCTTTTTTGCTCCTCCTCACCATCAGGCATTTTCATATTTCTATATTGAGGAAATTCCGACAACAATTCCTGAATCAGATATTCCCTCTTTTCTTCCTGTGTCATTTGCTCATTCCTCTCTTACGGAGATTATTTTCTCTTTTCATTACTTTCCAATTCCTCATTCCCGACAGTTGTTTCTAACATCTCCCAGAGCGCCTGTCCGATATCCTCGTTGATGCAGATGGACTTTTCCTGAATCTCATCCGGCGCCCACGCTTCGCCCAGGTTAACGCATCCGTATACCGCCCTCGGCTGCTCTCCGGTCATGCGCCAGAAATTAAATTTAATGATGGACGGCGTATTCATGCCGGTGCCAAGTTCCAGAAATACTGTTCTTAAATTTCGGTGGCGGCGCAGAAATTCACTGTATCTCTCTGCCGCCCGATGCCATCCCTCGTCTTCCACAAATGTGTTGTCAGCGCGCAGGTTCATGCTCATGGGGCGTCCGCACCACGGGCAGCGGGGGATGAGTTCTGTCGGTATCTGCATCTTAGCTTTTTGCCCTTCCGGCAGGACAAGTTTCCTTTCCTTCCGCAGAGTTCTTTCTTTCCCTGTCTTTATCGCTGGCTTCCCGGCCGCACACAGAACAGAAGGCTCTCCTTCCCCGCCTTTCTCCATAAGAAATCCCTGGGACTTCATCATCTCCTCCACTTGTCTTTCGTTATCATAGGTTTCCTGATGGCAGGGCCCGGAACACTGCCAGAGGCCATAATCTCCCTGGGTATAGAACAGCCGCTTTTTGTCAAAGCCCGCCTTCTGGAAGCAGTGATCCACGTTGGTGGTGAGAACAAAATAGTCCTTGTCCTCCACCAACTTTAAAAGTTGCTCATAAACCGGTTTCGGCGTGTCCATATAGCGGTTAATGTAAATGTACCGGCTCCAATACGCCCAGTATTCTTCCAGTGTATCGAAGGGATAAAATCCACCGGAATACATATCCTGAAAACCATATTTTGCCGCGAAATCTCCGAAGTATTTCTGAAAGCGTTCTCCCGTATAGATGAAACCCGCCGAAGTGGACAGACCGGAACCCGCGCCGATTACCACGGCGTCCGCGGACTCAATGGCGCTTTTTAATGCCGCTGCCTTTCTCCCATTTCCTGTCATTTCCTGAAGTCCATTTTCTGTTGTCTCCTGAAATTCATTTTCTATTGTTTCTGGAAATCCACTTCCGGAAATCCTTTGATTTTTTCTTCTTTCATTTATTTTTTCTGTTCGTTTCTGTCTTCCCTCTTTTACCGGTCTTTTCTGTAATTTTTCCAAAAACACTTTCATCACCTTTTTTATCATCATAACTTAGATTACCCTGCTGCGTTGTCACCATTGCTTAGACTGCTCCGCTGTATTCGCAGTCGCCCAGTTTTTCTTCCGGCAGATGGCATCGCCGGCGTTCTTTTTCCACCAATTTCTTTACATATTCGGTGGCCGGCGCGTGGAGAATCTCCCGGGGCGGAGCAAACTGCTGCACGCTGCCGCCATCCATGACAAGTACCTTTGTTCCCAGTTTCAATGCCTCCCCGATGTCGTGGGTGACAAAGAGGATGGTGATTCCCGTCTCCCGGTGAATCCGGGCAATTTCATCTTGCAGGCTTCCTCTCGTAATCTCGTCCACCGCTCCGAAAGGCTCATCCATCAGCAGGATATCCGGGGACGCCGCCAGCGCCCGGGCGATGCCAACTCTCTGCTGCTGTCCACCGGATAATTCCGACGGATAACGGCTGCGAAGAGCGTCTTCCAGTCCCACTATATTCATCCATTTTGTGACAGCCTTCGCCGTCCGCTTTTTATCTTTTTTATTGAGAAGATTCGGTACATAGGCGATGTTTTTTTCCACCGTCATGTGTGGGAAAAGTACGCTACCCTGGATGGCGTAACCGATGTTGCGTCGGAGCATGGTCAGATCCAGCTCCCGGGTGCTTTTGCCCTCCACAAAAATCTCTCCTGCCACCGGCTGCACCAGCCCGTTAATCATTTTTAAGATGGTCGTCTTTCCGCATCCGGAAGAACCAATGATAGTGACAAATTCTCCTTTTTCGATGGAAAGATTAAAATTTTCTATGATGACTTTTTCTCCGTAAGCCATACAGATATTTTTATATTCTATGATACTCATATTTCCACCTCTCATTTTCGGCAGTTTTTTGACGGATTTCTTTCCGGGCAGCCGGATAAGCTTCCTGCATCTCTTATCCGGCTGCCCGAATCCGCTTCTGCCGCCTACTCTAACAACCCCTTTTCCTGTAAAAATGCTGTGGCCACATCTTCCGGTTCCTGGCCTTCGATTTCCACCTGATAATTCATCTCTGCCATCTCCTCATCGGTAATCAAATTCTCCACCTTGTCAAAAACCTGCTGCAATTCCGGATATTCCTCAAGCACTTCATTTCTCACCACAAAACCACACATATACGATGGATACAGACCCTTATCATCTTCAAGAACTATGGCATCCGCCGCGGAAAGCTGTCCGTCCGTGGTAAAGATGTTCATGACATCAATCTCTTTCTGGGCCAAGGCATCGTATTTCAGCCCAATATCCAGATCCATGGTGTCTTTAAATGACAGTCCGTAAGTATCACAGAGGGCGTCATAACCGTCCTCCCGTTCAAAGAAATCATACTCCGCTCCGAACACAAGCTGGCCGGATACCGCCGCCAGATCGGAATAAGTTTTCAAATCATACTGCTGCGCGATATCGCTGGCCACCACAAGACCGTAAGTATTGTTAAAGCCCAGCATTCCCGTCCAGGTCATGTCCATCTCATCGTAACCGGCCTGGAGCTGGTCAAACATACTTTCGTCATAAAGACTTTCTTCTTTTAATACTTCATTCCATCCGCTGCCGGTGTACTCCGGATAGAAATCAAACTCTCCTTCTTCCATGGCCGGGTGAATATTGGCGGTGCCGCCGCCCACGCCCTCTGTGACTTCCACAGTAAGATTCGTGTCCTGCTCAATGAGTGTTTTCATCATACTTCCCATAATGTACTGCTCCGTCATGGGTTTGGTTGCCATGCGAATGGTTTGACTGCTCTGTCCGCAGCCGGTAAGCACTCCTGCAGCGGTAATGGCCGCCAGCAGCAAAGCAGTTCCTCTCTTTAATTCCTTTTTAAATTTTCTCATTACCTTATCTGCTTTTTAATATTCCCGCGGAAGTTACCGTTTGCCCTTCTCCGCATCCACATTTTTTATACACTCTATATTCCTATCTGTTTTCATACAATCCTACGCTACATTTATGCAATCCTATGACATATTTATGCGATTTGGTGCCGTTTTGTCATTTTTTCCGCCCGTCCGATAAGAAAATCCACCACGATGGCAAGAACGGCAATCAGCAGACTTCCCACCAGCGTCATGGCCTTATTGTTCGTCGTGATCCCCCGGTAGATGGCCACTCCCAGGCCTCCTGCTCCAATAAACGAAGCGATACCAGCCAGCGCGATGGTCATGACCGCCATATTCCGGATTCCGGAAATAATCACAGGCATGGCCAGCGGCAGTTTCACCTTCAGGAGCACCTGCATTCTTGTGCTTCCCATCCCTGTGGCGGCTTCCACCAGCAAGGGACTTACGTTGGTAAGGCCGGTATGCGTGTTTCTGACCATGGGAAGCAGCGCATAAACTGTCAGAGCAATGACCGCCGTGGTGTCGCCCACTCCAGACAGTGGGATTAAGAATCCCAGCAGAGAGATGGACGGAATCGTATAAATAAAATTTACAATTCCGATAACGATTTTAGAAGTTTTCTGATACTCGCTGATCAAAATTCCAATGATCAGGCCGATGACCATGGCTATCACAATGGACAGCAGCGAAATCTGTATGTGTTCCAGGAGAAGCCCCAGGAAAAAGTCCCAGCGGCTTTGTATCAAATCCATGATTTCTGTCAGCATAATTTATCCCTCACTTTCATTTTCTGGCGTAATACACTGCTGCGGACAGACTCCGGCACATTTCCCGCAATAAATCAAGACATTTCTGTGCGTTTATGTTTTCTACCTCTTTCTTCTACATATCCTGTTTTATATCTGCTTTAAGTTCTTTATCTCTTTCACCCTATCTTTTTATCCGTTCATCCAGCGTCTTTTTTATTTCCGGTCGATGAATCCGTTCTTCCTCCACAATTCTTTGTGTTCCTCTGGCATAACGGATTTCCGGATAGCCAAAACCGATGAGCATCCCCATATAATGGTCTTCGGGAATCTGAAGCAGCGCTTTCACCTCCGGCATCCGGTTCAGCGCTCCCAGCGGGAAGGTGAGCATCACACAGCCCAATCCCCGGGAAGCGCACAGCAGTTCAAAATAGGTTCCTGCAATGACGACGTCCTGCCGCCATTCTCCGCTGCCGGTGGGCGCATGGGGTATGAACAGATGGGGTGCGCCGCAAAAGAGCATGTCCGGCCGGACACTGCGCTCCCAGCGTTTCATATCGTCGTAAGAACTTTTGTCAAATCCTTCCGGATAGATGCCTTTCTTTACCAGCCTTTCCATTTCTTTATATGCCAGATTCCGGAATACATGCGTCTGTTCTATATCGTCAAGGAGCGTAAATTCCACCTGCTGTTTGTTTCCTCCGTTGGGCGCATTTCCAAGCCGTCCAATCATATCGTTTATAATCGCGGTATCCACATTCCTGCCCTGAAATCTCCGGCAGGAATGACGATTGGCAATGAGCGAGTTCATCACTCTCTCCGCCTCCGGAATATCCGGCAGTGGCAGACTGTTCACCGGCTTTTTGCCGAGAACCACGATGGCGCCCCGGGGACAGACCGCCAGGCAGTGCTCACATTTCCAGCAGCCGCCCCACCCAAAGGAATCCGCCCCGGTAATCAGCGGTTTTCGGTTTTCATCCAGGGAAGGCAGCCCTCCGGGACAGACCTTCACACACGCTCCGCAGCCAATACATTTTTCCTCATTTACTTTAAATCCTGCGATATTGTTCACTTCCTGTCCTCCTTTATATCTTTATTATACGGATGCCTTTTCAGAAAAAAAGTACGCACTTTTTTATTACATAGTTACCTTTTGGTAACCTTTACCCGTACAAAACAATAAAATATTCACATAAAAAAAGGCTGCCGGTCAATGAAAGCCATATAAGTATATTGCTTATGCCTGTTTACGGGCAATATACGGTGTACAGCTTTCATTTCCGACACCCTCTTCTTTTTAAAAGTATTTTTAAATTCAACAAATTAACCAATCATTATCATTATATCATTTAATCACCCAAACACTGCCAGCAGGAATCCTGCCGCCACCGCAGAGCCTATGACGCCTGCTACGTTTGGTCCCATAGCGTGCATCAGCAGGAAATTGGACGGATTGCTCTTTTGTCCCACGGTCTGGGAAACCCGGGCAGCCATCGGTACGGCGGATACACCAGCGGATCCAATCAACGGATTGACCTTGCCGCCGGAGAGGATATACATGAACTTGCCGATCAGCAACCCACCCACAGTGGCGAAGCCAAAAGCCAGCAGTCCGAGAACGATGATTTTCAGAGTCTCCACGCTCAGGAACTGGTCATAAGTAGCGGTAGCGCCCACAGAAATACTCAGGAAAATGGTGACGATGTTCATCAGCGTGTTCTGTGCCGTATCGGACAGACGGTCCACGACGCCACATTCCTTGAACAGGTTGCCGAGCATCAGACATCCCAGCAGAGAGGCCACAGAAGGCAATACCAGACAGGTGATGACGGTGACTACGATTGGAAAGACAATCTTTTCTGTTTTGGATACAGGACGAAGCTGTTCCATCTTAACCTCACGCTCTTTTTCCGTGGTCAAAAGCTTCATAAGAGGCGGCTGAATCAGAGGAATCAGCGCCATGTAGGAATAGGCCGCCACGGCGATGGCTCCTAACAGATGGGGAGCCAGATTCTTGGTCAGCCAGATGGCGGTAGGACCGTCCGCACCGCCGATGATGCCGATGGAAGCGGCTTCCGGACCGTTAAAACCAAAGGCAATGGCAAGAATCAGCGCCACATACACGCCTAACTGAGCGGCAGCACCCAGCAGCATACTCTTCGGGTTGGCTATCATAGGGCCAAAGTCAGTCATGGCTCCTACACCCATAAAAATCAGGGAAGGGTAAATGCCCAGTTTGACGCCCAGATAAAGGATGTCCAAAAGGCCGCCGTCTCGGAGCACGGCGCCCCAGTCCACATCAGCGCTGCCGGATGCATACCACAGCTCAGGATGATAAACATCAGCGCCCGGCAGGTTGGTCAGCAGCATACCGAAGGCGATACCCACCAGCAGCAAGGGCTCGAACTTTTTAACAATACCCAGATATAACAGCACACAGGCAATGATGATCATAATGATCTGGCGAAAGTCCTGAAAATAGGCAAATCCGGATTGTGCTGCAAATCTACTGAAAATAGTTCCGATAAATTCCATACTCAAAACCTCCTTAGCTCAAAACGACCAGAGGATCACCTGTTTTCACGGCAGCGCCCTGAGAAGTAATGACCTGTGCCACAGTGCCGTCCCTCGGCGCCAGCACTTCATTTTCCATTTTCATTGCCTCGATAATCGCCAGAATATCGCCGCTCCTGACGGTCTGACCGGCAGTGACATCGACTGAAACCACAGTACCCGGCAGGGGAGCGGTAATCGTCTCGCCGTCGGCCACAGGCGCAGCAGGTACGCTGACAGCAGGAGCAGTGGCGGCAGCAGATGTGCCGACAATTTCCGTCTCTCTGGCCGCAGGAGCGACCGGGACAGCAGGAGCCATAGCGTCATATTCGTCCGCCAAAATAGCCTCGCCTTTTTCTACGATAACTTCATAGGTGCGGCCGTTCAAAGTTACTTTATATTTCATTTGATTTTACCTCCTGGATGGAAATGAAACGTAGCTCATTGAGCGGAGTCTTCAGTTCATCCGCCACAATGGCCATGATCATGGCAGCAGTAGCGTCCGGCACATCATGCAGCATAACATTGCCGCAGGAACCTTTCGCCGGCGCAGCGGGAGCCGAAGAGAGGGCAGATGCGGGAACCGGAGCTCTGTCTGTTTCGGGAACGGATTTCTGATTATTCTTTTTTTCGATAGCAGAGACTGCGATGCTCTGTACTTTAATGACAGCCATCAGGAAAATCAGTACCGCAAAAACCACGAGTATACCGAGAAATGCAACCAGCAGACCTTCTATGATGTTGATATGCAGTGTATCAATCATGATTAATCGCCTCCTTTCGCTCAGTCAATTGCTTCCATAGTGTATTTACAAACCCGTTCTTCCTTTTCTTTACGAAGCTGGAAATAATCCTTTGCCTGTTGAGGGAAACAGATATAGCTCATAATATTTTCTTCGCTGCGCGCCAGTTCACCCAACTCTTCTTTTGCCCTGATAAAATCCTCACCGGTGCGCCTGGCGTCCTCGATACGGCAGTCGGCCGGCTTGCCGTCTCTGCCAAGAACCTTTTCCAAAAGTTTCGGATTCACCGGAGCAGGAGCGATACCGTACTCGCCTTTGATATAGTTTTTCACTTCGTTAGAAATAATCTTGTACCGTTCACCCATAAGTACGTTGGTAACGGCCTGATTGCCGACCATCTGACTGAGAGGTGTCACGAGAGGAGGATATCCGAGGTCGGCGCGGACAGCAGGAATCTCTGCCAGAGCAGCGTCAAACTTGTCCATGGCGTCCATATCTTTTAAGTTGGCAATCATGTTGGAGAGCATTCCGCCAGGAACCTTGTACACCAACGCCTGCGCGTCGGTCGCCATGCTCTTCGGATTGATGGTGCCGTTATCGATATATTTCTGCTTCAGCGGCTTAAAGAAGTCGTTGACCTCGTTAATCACCTTCTCATCCAGGCCAGTTTCAATACCGTACTGACTCAGGGCATAATACATGGTCTCGGTGGCAGGTTGTGATGTACCGTTGGAGAAGCAGGAAGTAGCGGTGTCAATCACATCAATGCCGGCTTCAATCGCCTTGGTCAGAGTCTGATAAGCCATACCGGTGGTACAGTGTGTGTGGAGAATCAGCGGCACATCGCCTACGGCATCCTTGATTCCTTTGATGAGATGCTCGGCCTCATAAGGCGTCATGGTACCTGCCATGTCTTTCAGGCATATGGTATCAAATCCCATATTTTTAAGTTCTCTGCACATTTGAACATACTTCTCCACGGTATGGACAGGGGACTGAGTATAAGAAATACATCCAGATGCAATCGTGTTGGCAGTGGCGTATTTCTTTGTGGCGTCCAGCGCGGTGCCCAGATTGCGGAAATCATTTAAAGCATCGAAAATACGCAGAATATCGATACCATTTTTGATAGAAAGTTCTACGAATTTCTCCACGACATCGTCATGATAGTGCTTATACCCCAGCAAATTCTGACCTCGCAGAAGCATCTGCAGTCTGGTACCAGGCATGCTTTTGCGAATTTTACGCAGCCTTTCCCATGGATCCTCTTGCAAATAACGCAGACAGGAATCAAAAGTGGCGCCACCCCAGCATTCCACCGAATAGTAGCCGGCCTTGTCCATGACAGGCAAGATCGCTTCGAAATCGGCGTAAGGCAGTCGGGTCGCCATCAGAGATTGATTCGCATCGCGCAACACGGTTTCAGTGAATTGAACATGCATACATACACCTCCGTTATTCGTTATTGTTTTGACAACTTTCTTGCGACAAAGCCATCTATCTATGGCAAGAAAAACATTGCACAACATAAAATACAGCGTTTTTCTTTTTTTATTATAAGCATATTGTAAGAAAAAGTAAAGAAAGAATATTTTTTCAGGGTATTTTTTTCTAATTTTGCATAAATTCATCAGAAAGCAAAAAATATTTTGTTTTTTTCTTCACAACTATATATAAAAAATAAAGCGCACGACAAAAAGACATCCCCACAGATTCTACTGATATCGCTCACTTATCAGCGTCCGTGGGGATGTCTTTTGTGGTGAATAGTTCCACTTTCACATTAAGCATCTATAGCAACTCCTGACGGAGATACTACCTTATTCTCTATCTTCTTTTTTATTTCACACCCATCCATCCGGAGATGACCATCTTCTGCACTTCACTGGTGCCTTCGTAAATCTCTGTTATTTTGGCATCACGCATCAGTCTCTCAAACGGATATTCTCTCGTATAACCGTATCCTCCGACAAGCTGCAGGCACCGTCTGGTCACATCACTCGCCGCTTCGGAAGCGTATAATTTACCCATGGCCGCCAAATGGCTATATGGTTCATGATCTTCCTTTGCCTGCGCCGCACGGTAGATAAGAAGTCTGGCCGCATCCACCTTTGCCTGCATATCGGCAAGTTCAAACTGCGTATTCTGGAACTGGGAGATACGTTTGCCAAACTGGATTCTCTGAGTCGTGTATTTTACACATTCATCAATGGCAGCCTGCGCGATACCAAGAGCCTGCGCGCCGATACCAATCCGTCCGCCGTCCAATGTCATCATGGCGATTTTGAATCCTTTATTTAACATTTCTTCTCCGCCCAAAAGATTCTCTTTTGGAACAATACAGTCCTCAAATATCAATTCACAAGTGGAAGAGCCACGGATACCCATCTTTTTCTCATGAGCGCCCACTTTAAATCCCGGAAAGTCCTTCTCTACGATAAATGCGGAGATTCCCTTATTTCCTTTTTCCTTATCTGTCATGGCAAATATGACAAATGTACTTGCATAGCCTGCGTTGGTGATAAAAATTTTGGATCCGTTCAAAAGCCAGTGATCACCTTTATCCTCCGCAACGGTTTTCTGCATGGCGGCGTCGGTTCCGGCGCCCGGCTCCGTTAAACCAAAGGCTCCCAGCTTCTCGCCAGAGCAAAGCGGCGAAAGGTATTTCTGCTTTTGCTCCTCCGTACCAAAATTAAAGATTGGCCATGTGCAGAGGGAAGAATGGGCGGACACCATCACAGAAGTCGTTGCGCAATATTTCGCCAGTTCCTCACAAACACCTATGTAATTTACATAAGAAAGTCCTGCTCCACCGTATTCCTCCGGAAACGGAACTCCCATCATTCCCATCTCAGCCAGAGAGTGCCATGTTTCTTCCGGAAAACATTCATTCTCATCAATCTCTGCGGCTTTCGGGCCCACTTCTTTTTCACAAAAATCTTTCAGCATCCCTAAAATTTCCTGCTCTTCTTCGTTAAAATGAAAATTCATCTCGTCCTCCTATTCTAAATAAATTGCTATATAGATTACTTTTTATATGTCTGTTCGGCCACATCTTCCCGCGCCACGGAAAATAACCGCATCTTTACTCACGGAGCTTCTTAATCTCTTCCGTAAGGGCCGGAACAACCTCGAACAGATTTCCGACAATGGAATAGTCTGCAACAGTGAAAATCGGAGCGTCCGGATCTTTATTGATGGCAATAATCGTATCCGAACTGCTCATACCTGCCAAATGCTGAATCGCACCGGAGATACCGCAGGCGATATATATTTTAGGTCCAACTGTCTTACCTGTCTGCCCTACCTGGTGCGCATGAGAAATCCAGCCAGAATCCACTGCCGCACGGGAAGCACCTACCGTTGCTCCCAATACCTTTGCTAGTTCGCGAATCGGCTCAAAACCTTCCGGGCCGCCAACGCCGCGTCCGCCGGATACGATGATTTCAGCGCCTTCCAGGTCTACCACCTCTTCCGCTGCTTCCTTTAGCACTTCGACTAATTTTGTACAAATGGTTCCCTCCGGAATCGCAATGTCCTCCCGGATGATTTCCGCCTCGTGACTCTCATCCAATTCCGGCTTTTTAAACACGCCCGGACGGACAGTTCCCAGCTGAGGGCGCTGTTCCGGACACATGATGGTCGCCATCAGATTACCGCCGAAAGCCGGACGGGTCCAAGCCACATTGCCGGTCTCTTCATCAATGTCCAGTCCGGTACAATCGGCTGTCAGACCGGTTTTCAACCGGCAGGCCAAACGTGGCCCCATGTCGCGGCCGTTGTTGGTCGCACCGATCATCATGGAAGTCGGGCCGTATTTTTCCACCAGAGCGCAAAGCGCATAGGTGTAAGCTTCCGTCGTATAGCGTGCATAATCTTCTCCATCCACAACAATCACCTTGTCTGCTCCTGCTGCGGAGGCCGCCTTCACCGCTTCGTCCGTTTTATATCCGACAACGACAGCCACCAACTTTCCACCCTGTTTCGCCGCCATCTCCCGGCCTGGATTCAATAATTCAATTCCTACATTTTTCGCTGTCCCTTCCGGTGTTGTCTCAATAAAAATCCACAGGTCTTTATTCTTTGCTTCCATAATATATCCCCCTCCTTTAAATCAAATGTTCTTCAGACAGTATACTGGCAAGCTTCGCTGCCGCCTCTTCTCCGGTTTCTGCCTCAATTACCATGCCGCCAGTTTTCACAGGAGGTACAAATGTCTTCTTTACATGAGTCGGCGAACCTTTCAGGCCACAATGTTCCAAATCAATATCTGGAAATTCTGCAGATGTGAGAACTTCAACTTTCGCACGGTTTGCCGCCAGTTTTCTCTTGATGGTCGGATAACGCGGGTCAAAGGACGGTTTTGTAAATGTAACGACACATGGCATCGGAACCTCGATAATCTCTGCTCCGTCTTCCACTTCCTTCTTCACATGTATTGTACCATCCACTACTTCTGTTTCCAGTCCGTATGTCACCTGAGGATATCCCAGATGTTCCGCAATTTCCGGTCCTACCTGTGCGGTATCGCCGTCAATGGCCTGTTTTCCACAGAAGACAGCGTCGAAATTTCCTTCTGTCTCCTCGATTTTTTTAATCGCATTGGCTAAAATGTAACTAGTTGCCAGAGTATCTGAGCCGCCAAACACACGGTCAGACACCAGATATGCTTTATCTGCCGCAATAGCGAGGGCTTCTTTTAATGCGGCGTCCGCCTGGGAAGGTCCCATGGAAACCACCACAATTTTTGTATCCGAATCTTTATCTTTAATACGCGCCGCCGCTTCCAGTGCGTAACCGTCAAACGGATTTAAGATACTCGGAACGCCCTCCCGAATAAGTGTATTCTTTTCCGGATCGATCTTGATTTCTGTGGTGTCTGGAACCTGTTTTACACAAACAAGAATATTCATCATCCATTCCTCCTGCTCTAATTAAAAAAGGGGTTATCTACTGCTTTTGTGGGAAATCCACATATCTTTATGATTACCTGCTGATTAAAGTGACAGTCCGCGGCCGATAACGATACGCTGAATCTGGTTTGTTCCTTCGAAAATCTGAAGGAGTTTTGCGTCACGCATTAATTTCTCCACAGGATACTCGCGGCTATAACCATAACCGCCCAGAACCTGGACTGCATCGGTTGTCACCTTCATACAGGCATCAGAACAAAATGTTTTTGTAATCGCTCCCATACGGCTGTCGGTATTTCCCGTATCAACCATCTGTGCGCAATGGTATAACAACGATCTGGACGCTGTAGTTGCTATCTCCATATCCGCTAACATAAACTGGATAGCCTGATGTTGAATGATCGGTTTCCCAAAGGTCTTGCGCTGTTTCGCATATTCCACTGCCACGTCGATGGCACGTTGTGCTACGCCGAGAGCTCCATAGGAATAAACGCCTCTGCTTCGATCCAGACTTGCCATGGCAATCTTAAATCCTTCTCCTTCTTCACCGACACGATTTTTTGCCGGAACCCGGACATTATCAAAAATCAACTCTGTGGTGTTGGATAAGGTCATTCCCATCTTGTCCTCAGCCTTTCCAACGGAAACGCCTTCTCTGGATTTCTCAATGATAAAACAGGTGATACCTTTTACTCCCTTGCTGCGGTCAAGCGTAGCAAAAACCGTATAAATATCAGCAAGGCCGCCGCTGGTGATAAAGCATTTGCTGCCGTTAATGATATAATCGTCTCCATCTCTTACTGCCGTTGTTCTTGTGTTGCTGGCATCACTTCCGGCATCCGCTTCTGTCAGGGCAAAAGCCCCCAGTTTACCCTGTAACAGATAATCTGCGTAATAACGTTTCTGTTCTTCATTACCAAATAATAAGATCGGCTCAATACCAAATGATCCGGTGGTGGCGCTGACATAAAATCCAACGTCCGCTTTACAGAATTCTTCGCCTATAATGACCTCTTCTAATGCGCCAAGGCCTTGTCCTCCGTACTCTTCAGGAAGGAACATTGTATTAAATCCGGCATCACAAAACTTCTTGAATACGTCCATAGGGAACTCGCCATGGTCGTGATCAATTTCCGGTGCGATTGGCATAATCTCCTTCTCGGCAAATTCACGGGCAAAGCTCTGCAAGTCTTTCTGCAGCTCATTCAATTCCATAACTTTCATGATTAAACTTCCTTTCTTTTTTTTATATTATTTTATGACTATTCAGTCATGGTATCCTGTTTCATATATTTAGTAAAGCAATATCCGTGCCAACTTTTTTCTGACGGATAAAAAAACATAAATCTCCATTTTTTATAAAACAGAACGAACATTTTAGCAGCTTTCCGGAATTTTGTGCAAAGTTTTGTTTGAAAATTGAACATCTTTTTTGAGATTTTTTCATAAATAAATATGAATATTAATGTCTTCCCAAAGCTTTCCGATGACTACTTTACCTTTTTTACCTTGAAAAAAAGGAACTATTTGACTATAATAAACATGTCACATTGGAGGAAAACATTCCGACATCGGAATATTTCATTACGAGAACCTTCTATTTTGAAAGCTAAAATTACAGAAAGAGGTGACAGCGTATGCTGACAAAAGAAGAACTGCCGGAATGCCCGGTGGCAACTACCGTACAGCTTATTGGAAGTAAATGGAAGCTTTTAATCATAAGAAATTTAAGGATGCGCCCGTGGCGCTTTAATGAATTAAAGAAAAATCTGGAAGGCATCAGCCAGAAAGTTCTCACGGACAGCCTGCGCTCCTTGGAGGAAGACGGCATCATTGTCCGCACTGTTTATCCGGAAGTACCTCCGAGAGTCGAGTACAGTCTCTCCAAACTGGGCGAGTCCATGAAACCAATTCTGGACGCCATGGAGCAATGGGGAACTGATTACAAGGCAAGTCTGGAAACTAGCTGAGGAAAAGCACACTCCGTCTCCAGCCTTCTTGGCGGCTGCGCTGGATCCCTCTGCCATCTTCGCAATGTCTGAAATGTTCACACCTCATTACCTCATTTCTTTCAGCATCCTGAACTTCCTACACTATTGTATCACAAATGCAGCCATTTTACTGTAAAGGAGATATAAAGCAGACAGGGATTTTACCAGGATGTAATCCGTCAGTATGGCATACAGCAAAGCAGGAACAGTGCAGAAGGCAGATGCCATGATAATGCCCGTTGTGAAAGCATGTGGGCGAGGATGAAATCCGAACTCTTCTATAACCGTTAGAGAACAATGTAAGGATGAAGGATGGAACCGATGTCAACTCCATTATGCAGGATATGATGTCCATCATCCTGGAAGGCGCTCTGGATCAGGTCTTGACTAAGGATTACATTACCGGTAAGTATATTTCTATGTAAACATACGATGAGCAGATGTTTTTATTGCCTTTCAAGTATAGATACGTTAAAATATACTTATTAAGCATGATGA
>CAYULX010000047.1:15032-17891 GCA_964445535.1 uncultured Eubacterium sp. | reverse complement strand
CAATATTGAGAATCGCCTGCAGATGCTCATTATGAACAGTAAGAATAATAGGGACGGTAGCATAAACAGAATTGAGTAAAAGAACACCGCGCAGTGAAAGTATCTGCGCGGTGTTCTTTTATTGTGTACCGAGCATGGCACTAATCTTACTGGTGAAAGTCCAGTCACGGGTATTTACCGCCAAGTGTAGCGAACCACAAGCTGTTTTCAAGGAAAGATTTTTTCTTCCTCTATCTATTTTTTATAGAAGGAACAGGAGAAACGCCACAATAAAGATAATCGCGCCAATAAAGGAGATTCCTCCATATATTTTGCGAGATTCTCTGTCTTCTTTTTCTTTCATAAAATAATACAGTCCTCCGCATAAAATAGCAAGGCCAATCAAGATTCCAATAATTTGTACAATCATTTCTTCATCCTCCATTTCAGTAATAATGCTGAATTAATGATTACCAGTACGGACCCCGCGTTGTGAACCAATGCCCCGAACACAGGATTTAAGATTCCCGTGATGGCAAGGATAATGGCCACAAAGTTTAGCGTCAGGGAAAAGGTGATATTCAGCTTGATGGTTGTCATCATCCGTTTGGAAAGGGCAAACAGGTGAGGCAATTCTTTCACCTCATCGTCCACCAGGGCAATATCCGCCGCGTCCACGGCGATATCACTGCCGATGCCGCCCATAGCGATGCCGACGTCAGCTTTTTTCAGGGCCGGGGCGTCATTGATGCCGTCGCCGATCATGCAGACAGCCTCCTGTTTCTGCTGGTAAGAGTCTATCCAGTGCAGTTTGTCTTCCGGATGGCAGCCCGCGTGAACTTCCCGAATGTCAAGCTGTCCGGCGATGGCCGCCGCCGCATTTTCGTTGTCTCCGGTTAAAAGTACCGGCTGCACACGAAGCACATGGAGCTGGTGGATCATCGGCGCTGTTTCCGGTCGGATGGTATCGGAAAGAGCCAGATAACCGGCAAAGGAATAATCGACAGCTATATAAATGATGGTGCAGCCTCGAGAAAGATATTGTCCTGTCTCTTTTTTTATGTTTTCCGGAATGGAAATCTGCCGCTGATGCATCATATCTGCGTTTCCAGCCAGCACGGATTTTTGACACACATCAGCGCAGACCCCTTGGCCGGGAACCATCTGAAAGTTTTCTGCCGTCTCAGGAGCTTTTCCTGTGTTGTCTTTGTAGCAGCGGACGACAGCCTTACCAAGAGGATGTTCCGATAAACTCTCCGCGGCGGCTGCCAGAGCGTAAAGAGAGTCGTTGGCGTCGTCCAGACTTCTTACGGCGATTACCTCCGGTGTTCCGAACGTCAGTGTCCCGGTTTTATCAAAGGTGATTTTTGACACCTTGGCCAGCCGTTCCAGAGCGTCGCCCTCCCTCACCAGGAAGCCGTGTTTGGTGGAGTTGCCGATGGCCGCCATGATGGCGGTTGGCGTGGCAAGAACGAGAGCGCAAGGACAGAAGACGACGAGGATGGTAACTGCGCGGATAATCTCACCGGAAATCAGCCAGGTGAGAACAGAAACCGTCAGGGCGATGACTACGATCCAGGTGGCCCAGCGGTCTGTCAGACCGACAATCTTCGCCTTTCCGGCATCGGCGGACTGAACCAGACGGATCATGCGCTGAATGGAACTGTCTTCCCCGACTTTTACCGCTTCCATTAAAAAGGCGCCGAACTGATTTACCGTTCCGCTATATACCTCGTCCCCTTCAGATTTATCGACGGGAAGAGATTCACCGGTCATGACCGCCTGATTGATAGAAGTCTGTCCGGAGAGGACAACGCCGTCCACAGGAATCGTTTCACCGGGCAGCACCCGAAGCCGGTCGCCTATTTTTACCTGCTCCGCAGACACAATCTGTTCGGTATCACCGGTGACGATTCTGGCAGTCTGAGGCGTCAGATGGACAAGCTTTTCGATACCGGCCCGGGCTTTTGCCACAGTCAGCTCTTCCAGAAGTCCGCCCAACTGCATGATAAAGGCCACTTCTCCGGCAGCGAAATCTTCTCCGATAAAAATGGAGGCAATCAGAGCCAGGGAGACCAGCACATCCGCCTTGATATCAAAGGCGGTGATCAGTCCGATAATGGCTTCCAGGATAATCGGGACGCCGCAAAAGATAATGGCAATCCACGCCGGGTCAAAAGGGAGAGCAAGAAGGTCAAATATGCTGACCAGCAGCGCCAGACCGGAAATGACAAGAAAAATAATATCTCGTTTGATTCCGCCAAGTTCCAGCAGATATTCCAGTTTTTCCATAAATTTCATGATGTACAGCCCTCTTTCTGTTATATATTTGTGATATATTTATAAAGAAAAAATTATACAATATACCCCTAGGGGGTATGGATATAATATACCCCATGGGGTATATTGTTGTCAATATATTTATTGAGCGTTTTTTTCAAAAAAAAAGAATTGAAAGAAGAACCGTTGTTTGATATGATAAATGCGAAAAAATTATTTTATAAACTTTGTAATCACAAAGTTTTAGTACTTTTTTATAATTTTGTGAGAGTTGTCCTTATTTATTTCATAATTAAATGTTACATTCTTATTAATAAATTATTGCTTTTGTGCAAAACACGACACAATTTGGCGATTATTTTAAGAAATTTATGTAACCAGCCAACTATATAAAATAACAACACAAATAGTGAACGGAGGATGATTAAAAATGACTAAGATGAAAAAGTTGACTATCACAAAAAGACTGTTTGCCATGGCGCTGGCAGCAACGATGGCGTTCTCATTTTCAACAGTGCAGCTTTTTGCGGCAGATGATACAAGCACATCCGCAGAATCTTCTTCTGCTGCCAGCACAGAAGCATCTGCTTCCACTGAGGC
>CAYULX010000047.1:0-14932 GCA_964445535.1 uncultured Eubacterium sp. | reverse complement strand
ACTACGACTTCGGTTGCTGAGCCAAAGGCCGTTGGTACCCGTATCACCGTTGGCAGCTATGAGTACAAGGTTACCAGTGACAACACAGTAACTCTTATGGGATTTGCTGGCGATGCTGAAGAAACTTATGTTAAAGTAAAGAAACAGATTACATATGACGGAGTAACTTATATTGTAAATAAGATTGCCACTAAAGCATTCGCAAAAGAAAGCTGTATCGAAAAAGTACTCATTCGTAAAAATGTGACAGATATCGGTAGAAGAGCCTTCTTCCAGTGCAAAAACCTGAAAACAGTCCGCGTTAAAACCGGCGTTGAAGTAATCCGTAAATGTGCGTTTAAGGGATGTAAGTCATTGAAAGTGTTCAATATTCAGTCTACTGTCCTCAAAGAGGTAAAGGCGAACGCATTTAAGAATGTCAACCAGAATCTGGTAATCAATGTTGCTTCTAAGGCTGTTAAGAAGTTGTTTAAAGCTACGGTTCCTTCTTATGTAATAGTAAATAAGGCGTTCAGCAGTTCAAACTCCAAGAACGACGATACAAGCACAGATAACAATACCAGCACCAGTACAGAAGAGAGCACAGAGACAAGTACCACAACAGAAGCGACCACAACAGAAGTGACCACAACAGAGGCTTCCTGACCAAGGCGGAGACACTAACCAGGAAGATTAACTAAACCCAAATCAGGCTATGGTTGTGTAATAATACCTGACTAAACACTTACAAATCTTAACATATCTATAATTTAGAGCCCGGCATTTTGCCGGGCTTTTTGCCGTAGAAGCGACTGCACTGACGGCGAAGGTTTTGATTAGAGGATTTTTTTACTACACAGAAAATTCCATGGTCGGAACTATTTATGTTTGATATTTTATCTAAAACGGGTTATAGTAATATTCTGATAAAAAAATAAAATTACAAAAGGAAAAGTGAGAGGAGAAAAACATGAAAAAGTCTTGGAAAAGACTGACGGTCGTAGTCACGATGTTGTGTCTTGTGACATTGACGTCCTGCTCGGAAGTATTGGACAGTGAATGGGCGGCCGGCGGAACGACGGTGGAATATTCCAGTGTTCTGGATGTGCCGGAGTATGAAAGAGAACCCTATGTGGAAATCAACGGAAATACCCCGGACTTTACCGAGGCGGAGTTGACCACGGAAGCCTATGAGACATACAGTAAGCTGGATTCTCTCGGCAGATGCGGAGAAGCAGAAGCCTGCATTGGCGAGGAATTGATGCCAACCGGGGAGAGGGAGAGCATCAGCGAAGTAAAACCTACCGGATGGAAAAATGAGAAATATGACAGCGTGGACGGCGGGTATCTCTATAATCGTTGTCATCTGATTGGTTATCAGCTTTCCGGGGAAAACGCCAATGAGGAAAATCTGATTACCGGCACCCGTTACATGAACGTGGAAGGGATGCTGCCTTTTGAAGATATGGTGGCGGATTATGTTCATGAGACGAAGAATCATGTAATGTACCGGGTGACGCCGATCTTTGAGGGAGATGATCTGGTGGCCTCCGGTGTGCAGATGGAAGCGGAGTCGGTGGAAGACGACGGAGAGGGAATCAGCTTTAATGTTTATGTCTACAATGTGCAGCCGGATATCACCATTGATTACGCCACCGGTGATAACTGGGAGACGTCGGCGGAAAATGCAGATGCCCCGGAAGACAAGATGACGTACATTCTGAATACTAACACCCATAAGTTTCACCTGCCGGATTGTGCGGGAGCCGCGGATATCATGCAGGATGGAGCCAAAAAGCTGTATCACAGAAAGCAGAATCTCTTTCTGGCTTTTTCTTAAAAATCATAGAGAAGAGTCATTGACAAACAAAAGGAGAAATGATACGATGCAACAGGTTTTTAGCATAAATAACTGGAAAAAGAAATGACATACTTAATCGCGCAATAGAATTACAGCGGAGGAGAAAGATTATGAGCGGTGAATTATTGGAAAAGGCCAGAGCGTTTGAGAGGGAGAACGCCAAACGGATGGAAGAGGCAAAGAGACCGGGATTCCATCTGTCTGTGCAGGTCGGCTGGATGAATGATCCCAATGGATTTTCATTTTATAATGGGGAATATCATTTATTTTATCAGTATCACCCATATACCTCTTATTGGGGACCGATGCACTGGGGTCATGCGGTCAGCAAAGATTTACTGCACTGGAGATACCTTCCGACGGCGCTGGCTCCCGATGAAAGTTATGATAAGGACGGCTGTTTTTCCGGCAGCGCTGTGGAAATGGATGACGGCAGGCATCTGCTCATGTACACCGGCGTTGTGGAAGAGGAATTGCCAGATGGAACGAAAAAGGGAGTGCAGACGCAGTGCGTTGCCATCGGAGACGGTGTGAATTATGAAAAATATGAGGGTAATCCTGTCATCGATGAAAGCCAGTTGCCGGAGGGCGGAGATCGGTTTGAGTTTCGCGACCCGAGAATATGGAAGGCGGAAGACGGGACATACCGCTGCGTGGCCGGAAACTGCGATGGAGACAGGGATGGACAGATTCTTCTTTACAGCAGCAAAGACGCCCTCCACTGGAATTTTGAAAAGATTCTTCTTCGCAACTATGACCGCTTTGGAAAGATGTGGGAGTGCCCGGATTTCTTTGAGTTGGATGGAAAACAGGTTTTTCTTATCAGTCCGCAGGACATGTTGCCGCAGGGGTTTGAATATCATAACGGAAACGGTACAGTATGTTTTATCGGCGCCTATGATGAAGAGACAGATACCTTCCACGAGGAACATAATCAGGCCATCGACTATGGTATTGATTTTTATGCGCCGCAGACCGTACTGGCTCCGGACGGGCGGCGCATCATGATTGGCTGGATGCAGAACTGGGATACCTGTAATCTCTATACTTTCAAAGAACCATGGTTTGGACAGATGAGCCTGCCAAGAGAGTTATCGGTAAAAGACGGAAGGCTTATACAGAAACCAATCCGTGAACTGGATGAGCTTCGCCACGACAAAGTTGTTTATGAGAATGTGACGCTGAAAGATGACACCATCCATCTGGATGGAATTAATGGACGGCGAGTGGACATGGAACTTACGCTTCGACCGGGTGATGAGGAGAAGCTGTACCAGAAGTTCTGGATTCGCTTTGCCCAGGATGAAAAATATTTTACATCTTTAAGTTTCCGGCCCCATGAATCTCTCCTGAAAGTGGACCGGAAGTTCTCCGGTTCCCGGAGAGCCATCATCCATCAGCGGAGGAGCCTTGTCCGCAGTGAAAATGGTCAAATTAAACTCCGGATTATTCTGGATAACTTCAGCATGGAAGTTTTCGTCAATGACGGCGAGCATGTGATGGCAGCGGCGGTACATACCGATCTATCTGCCGACGGCATTTCTTTTGTGGCAGACGGAGCCGTGACCATGGATATTGTGAAATACGATTTGTGATTATCGAAGTACAACAAGGAAAGGGAAACCGAAGCTATGAAAGTATTACATATCGGAAAAGCAGAAAATATGAAACGTTACCGGCCGGACACTGATTTTGCGAACACGGTGGAGACGGCAGAGATGACCATGGGACATACGTCCGGGGAATATGCGGCGGCCATGCCGGATGCGGAAGTGATTGTGGCGGACGCCATTGCTGAGATTCCGGGCGAACTCATTGAGAGGCTTCCCTCCCTCAAAATGATTCATTCAGAAGGGGTAGCCTATAATAAGATCGATTTGGACACAGCATCGAAGTGCCAGGTGTCGGTGTGTAACTGTGCCGGCATGAATGCTTCTGCTGTGGCGGAGCAGACCATCCTTCTGATGCAGGGAATGCTCAAAAATGTTATTCTTAATGATCGCGCGGTGCGGGAAGGACGGCAGATTACGGTGAAAGAGCAGTATATGGCAGAGGGCAGCCTGAAAGAACTGGCGGACTGCAAAGTGGGTCTGATTGGTCTTGGCGATATCGGAAAAGCCACGGCACAGCTTCTGGCCGCGTACGGAGCGGAAGTCTACTATTATAAACGACATCGCCTGGAAGCGGAAGAGGAAGTGAAATACCATGCCATGTATCTTCCTCTGGATGACCTTCTCGCGCTCTGCGATATCATCAGCCTGCATCTTCCGGTGACAAAAGAGAAAGAAAAAATGTGCGGTTATACATTTTTTGAGAAAATGAAACCGGACTCTTATTTTGTCAACACATCCCGGGGAGAACTGGTGGATGATGAGGCTCTGGCGGCAGCCTTAAAGAGCGGGAAACTTGCCATGGCGGGACTTGATACTCTGGATTATGAGCCGGTACAAAAAAATCATCCTCTTTTACAGCAGCCGGAGGAGATTGTCAACAAGATTATCTTTACTCCGCATATCGGCGGCATCACTGCATCCAGTTTCCGCCGAGGATACGCCATGATCTGGGAGAACCTGGAACGGCTTTCAGAAGGCAGGCCGCTGCTTCGGGTGGTCAATTGTCCTAAATCGTTGTTTTGATTCTTGTGATAGGGTGTTTTGCCATCTGTCAGGACACCCTCTTTTTGTTTGGGTTATCTGTTATTATCACCCTTCCCGGAATATCTTCTTTTTTACTCCTTTCTCATAATAGATTCTGCTTCGCGAGGATGCGCAGAGATTCAGATTGGAAAGTGTCAGCTATCGCTAATCCCGCGCCAAGATTCGCTCGCGAGTCTTGAATAAATAAAAAAAACGCGCAGCTATCAAACTGGATTTACGCAGGATGTGCTACACGTTTCTTTATATTCTATCAGAAGCTTTTCTATATTTTCAAAGGTATTTTTGCATAAAAAACAGAATAATTGAAAAAATATCAACACTTTTGCAAATGAAACTCTTTCTCACTAAGGGTCTTGTAATGAATTTTATCTTATGCTATTCTGATAACAGTGTTAGCTAACGCTGTTATCTCCTCTTTGCTTTGTTTTCAGAATCGGTATTGATACAGGACTGTTGTTTATGCAGAACCTGCATTTGTGTTCGGGAGCGAGCATTGAACGAAAGATAACAGGTCATTTATAAAGGAGGCGGAATGGAAGAGGAATGTAGAACGTTGACATTAATTATGCAAGCCGCCCGGGAAGAATTTCTGGCAAAGGGCTTTCAGGGGGCGTCTCTTCGACATATTGTGAAGAAGGCAGGCGTGACGACGGGGGCTTTCTACCGGTATTATCCCACGAAAGAAGCTCTTTTTGAGGCGCTGGTGAAACCGGCCGCCGATGCGATAAAGGGGTACTTTGCCGGTGGACTCCGGGCAATCCGGGAGACGCCGCCGGAAAAGCAGACGGAGGAAATGCTCCATGTGTCGTCGGATTCTCTGGATCAGATTCTTGATTACATTTATGCCGGGCACTATGACGCTGTCAAGCTGCTTTTATGCTGTGCAGCCGGCACATCTTATGAGAATTTTGTGCAGGAAATCGTGGAGCAGGAGGTAGACGCCACCGAAAGATATCTGGACGCCCTGCGCTCTCTGGGACACCCGGTGCCGGAGCTGGACCGGGGGCTATGCCAGATGATTTCCAGCGGCATGTTTTCCGGAGTCTTCGAGATGGTTGTCCAGGATATGAATAAAGAGGATGCCGTAAAACGTATCCGGTATTTAAAGGAGTTTCACATCGGAGGATGGGAACGGATTCTCGGGGTAAAGTTTGACTGATTTGTGAAAGAAAACGACATCATAATATTATAGAGAAACAGGAATTTTGATACAGCCATATAAAAGAAATAAAATATAGAGATTTATACATATTTGGCGTATTTCAGAAATTCCTTTTCCTTTCCGGTTGCGGTTAGTTTTAACTTACTTATAATAAAAATGACTAACCCATATAACAGTTAATTTATTGTTGTAGAAGGGTTTGTCATAGAAGGGAGGATTTCATTTTGAAAGAGAAGAAAAAATCAACCATTGCCTGGGTACTGACATTTGCCGGTAGTCATAGGAACCTGTATGTTGCCAGTGTGACGGTGGCGGTACTGGGCGTGATATTTGGGGTGATCCCATATTTCATTATGGGAGATATGATACATCGACTGGTGGGAGGAGACAGAGACTGGCAGGGGTATCTCATGGAAGGACTTTGGATGATGGTCTTCTGGGCGGGAAGAGTTTTCTGCCACAGCATCTCGACCATCTGCTCCCACAAGGCCACCTTCCATGTGCTGGGCGGACTCCGGCGGCAGATGTGCGATAAGCTGTCCCGGGTACCACTCGGATATGTGAAAGATATGCCGTCCGGTTCTCTGAAAAATATCATGATGGAGAGGACGGACAGCATTGAGACGACTCTGGCGCATATTCTGCCGGAGTTTACCGCCAATCTGCTGGCGCCGTTTCTTGTGTTCATTTATATGTTGACCATTGACTGGCGTATGGCGCTGATTTCTCTGATTACTCTGCCGCTGGGAATACTCTGCTATATGCTTATGATGATTGGTTATGAAGAGAATTATAGAAATGTATTGACAAAAACCAAGACGTTAAACGATACGGCGGTGGAATACATCAACGGAATTGAAGTCATAAAGGCATTCGGAAAGGCAAAAAGTTCCTATGAGCGTTTTGTCACAGCGGCGAGGGAAGGAGCTTCCTGCTATGTGGACTGGATGCGGAAATGTGACATTCCGTTTTCGCTGGCCATGGTACTGACGCCGTGCACGGCCCTCACCGTGCTGCCGTTCGGTGGGCTGTTTGTCATGAACGGAAGTCTCTCTTCGGCGGATTTTATTATGATTATTCTGCTGTCGGTGGGATTGGTTCAGCCACTGATCACCTGCATGTCCTTCTCCGATGATATCGGGAAGATGAAAACGGTTTTTGGAGAGATCACCGGAATACTGACGGCAGAAGAGCTGTCCCGGCCGGATCAGGATGAACAAAAACTGGCAGATTATACCGTGAGTCTGAAGAATGTACATTTTGGATATCATGACAAAGAAGTGCTTCACGGCATCGATATGGAGATGCCGTCCGGTACGGTTACTGCTCTGGTGGGGCCGTCCGGCAGCGGTAAGTCCACCATCGCCAAATTAATCGCCTCCCTCTGGGATGTGCAGGAGGGCAGCATCTGTATCGGCGGCGTGGATATCCGGAAACTTTCTCTTGAGGAGTACAACCGGAGAGTGGCTTATGTATCTCAGGATAATTATCTGTTTGACGATACTATCATGGAGAATATCCGCATGGGCCGGGCAGGATCCACCGATGAGGAAGTGGTCGCCGTGGCGAAAAAGAGCGGATGCCATGATTTTATCATGCAGTTGGAGAACGGCTATGACACTGTTGTCGGCGGTTTTGGAGGACATCTTTCCGGCGGCGAGCGGCAGCGGATTGCCATCGCCCGCGCCATGTTAAAAGACGCGCCTGTCGTTATTCTGGATGAGGCCAGCGCCTATATGGATCCGGAAAATGAGGCGGTGATCCAGGCCTCCGTGGCAAAACTGGTACAGGGAAAGACTCTGATTGTCATTGCTCACCGGCTTTCAACCATCACCGATGCGGATCGGATTTATGTCATAAACAACGGTCGTGTGGATTCCTCCGGAACCCATGGGGAGCTGCTGCAAAAGAATGGGTTATATAAAAATATGTGGGAAGCGCACATTTCTGTAAAAGATACGGCGGATACAAAGAACTATACAAGGAATAAAAATAATCCAGAAAAAGGAGGCGACGTAAATGCTTAAAATTTTGTCGAAATTCTTTGATTTCTGCGGAGGAAAAAACAAGCGGAAATTTTATCAGTCCATCATATTCGGTATCTTTATGGCTCTGTTTGACGCCTTAAAGATTCCCGCCATCGTGCTGATGCTTGGCGCGGTCACCGGCGGACAGGTTACTCCAATGGTCATCTGGCAATGCCTGGGTATCTGCCTTGTGAGCATTCTCGGCGGTTCTGTGGTCCGGTATTTTAATACGATCATTCAGTGCGAGGCCGGCTATGACACCACGGCGGGCAAACGGATTGAGATTGCGGAACATCTGCGGTACCTGCCCATGGGATATTTTAATAAGAACAGCATGGGATATATCACTTCCGTGACCACCAATACCATGGAGTCTCTCGGGGATGTGGCCACCCGGGTGGTCATGCTGACGACCCAGGGAGTGCTCACTGCGTTGATTATCGCCATCATGCTTTTGTTCTACGATTACAGGATTGGTATCGTGGTATTGGTGGGGCTCCTGCTCTTTTTCCTGGTCAACAGCCGGATGCAGAAAAAGTCGGAAATAATTTCTCCGAAAAAGATTGCCGCCGACAGCACTCTGGTGGAACAGCTCCTGGAATACATCCAGGGGATTATGGAGGTGCGCGCCTACAATCTCTCCGGCGCCCAGAGCAGGAAATTGAATGACGCCATCGACGAGAATGTGGATACCAATTTCCTCCTGGAGAAAACATTTATCCCGTACATGGGATTACAGAATTTCGTGACTAAAATGACAGGCGTTGTCATGTGCCTGCTTTCCCTCTGGTTTTATTTGCAGGGAACCATGGAGCTGATGGTATGCATCGCCATGATGATCTGTTCTTTTATCGTTTATTCCAGCCTGGATTCCGCTGGAAATTATTCGGCGCTGCTTCGCACCGTGGACGTCAGCGTGGATAAGGCGCAGGAGATCCTTGACCTGGAACCGATGGACATCAGCGGAAAGGATTTGGTTCCCGCCGATTATTCCATCGATGTGGAAAATATAGATTTCTCCTATGATAAAAGAAAAATCATCAACGGCATCACCCTCCATATCCCGGAACAAAGCACCACTGCCATCGTGGGCCCCAGCGGAGGCGGAAAGACGACACTTTGTCATCTGATTGCCCGGTTCTGGGATGTGGATAGCGGGCAGGTGCGTCTGGGCGGCGCCGATGTTCGGGAGTACAGCATGGACAGCCTCATGCGTAATTTCAGTTTTGTCTTCCAGAATGTATATCTCTTCCAGGATACTGTTGCCAACAATATCCGGTTCGGCCAGGAGGACGCTCCCATGGAGAAAGTTATCGAGGCAGCGAAAAAAGCATGCTGTCACGATTTTATCATGAGCCTTCCTGACAGGTATGATACCGTCATCGGAGAGGGCGGCGCATCCCTCTCCGGCGGAGAAAAACAGCGGCTCTCCATCGCCAGAGCCATCATGAAAGACTCTCCGGTCATCATTTTGGATGAGGCCACCGCAAATGTTGACCCCGAGAATGAAAAGGATCTGGTGACCGCCATCGAAGCCCTCACCAGAGAAAAGACCATTCTCATGATCGCCCATCGGCTGAAAACCGTCAGAAACGCCGATCAGATTATCGTCGTGGACCATGGACGGATTGTTCAGCAGGGCCGCCATGAGGAACTGCTGCAGGAAGACGGCATTTACCGGAACTTTGTGAACGCCAGAGAGACAGCGACCGGGTGGAAACTGTAAATCTCCCCGCAGAACGGCCAGAAACCTGATTGATATGGGGGTTAATTTCTCAAGGGGATGTTTGCAGAAAGTTTTTCTGTCTTATGTCCAGGAACTTTTGCAGAATCAGAATGAATCTGGGCTATAATAGTTGTACCAAAAAAGTGAAACGGATCCGTGAAGTGGAGAATCCGGAGAACTTTAATGCCCCCTAAGAAAAAGTTTGCTGGATTTTCTTTTCGTTTTGCTGTATTGTATATGAGGATAACGGATAGAGATATTGTCCGTAAAAATTAAATCAGGAGGATTGCAAGTCATGGATTATGCGAAAGAATCATTAAAAATGCATTATGATTTACAGGGAAAGATTGAAGTGGTATCCCGGGCAAAGGTGGATTCCAGCGAGGCGTTAAGCCTGGCGTATACACCGGGTGTTGCCGCTCCGTGCCTGGAGATTCAAAAAGATGTGAGTAAAAGTTTTGAACTGACAAGACGCTGGAATACGGTCGCCGTTGTGACAGACGGTTCCGCGGTACTGGGACTTGGGGATATCGGACCGGAGGCCGGTATGCCTGTTATGGAAGGAAAATGTGTCTTATTCAAGGAGTTTGGCGATGTGGACGCCATTCCTCTCTGCGTGAGAAGCCACGATGTGGATGAGATCGTAAACACTGTCCGTCTGCTGGCCGGCAGTTTTGGAGGGGTCAATCTGGAAGATATCTCCGCTCCGCGTTGTTTTGAGATTGAGAAGAAGTTAAAAGAATGCTGCGATATCCCGATTTTCCATGATGACCAGCATGGCACGGCCGTGATTACGCTGGCAGGGCTCATCAATGCCTTGAAGATTGTCGGAAAACAGCTTTCAGATGTCAAAATCGTGACCTCCGGCGCGGGAGCCGCGGGTATCGCCATCATCAAGCTGCTCATTTCCATGGGACTGAAAAATGTTATCATGACAGACCGTCATGGCGCCATCTATGAGGGCAGAGATAACCTCAATGCCATCAAGGAAGAGATGGCGAAGATTACCAATCAAAACCATGAGAAAGGCACTCTGGCAGATGTGATCAAAAGCGCCGACGTATTTATCGGAGTTTCCGCGCCTGGCACATTGACCAAAGATATGGTGCGCTCCATGGCCAAGGACCCGGTTATCTTTGCCTGCGCCAATCCGGTACCGGAAATTTATCCGGACGAGGCAAAAGAAGCGGGGGCTGCCGTGGTATCCACCGGACGTTCTGATTTCCCGAATCAGGTTAACAACGTTCTCTGCTTCCCGGGAATCTTCAGGGGAGCGTTGGATGTCCGCGCCACAGATATTAATGACAAGATGAAGATTGCCGCCGCCTATGCCATTGCCGGACTGGTCAGCGATGAAGAGTTGAATCCGGAGTATATTCTTCCGGCAGCCTTTGACTCTCGGGTGAAAGACGCTGTGGCCGAAGAGACCAAAAAAGCTGCCGTCGAAAGCGGTGTGGCTCGCAAAGCAGAATAATAATAGCGGGATAATAAATACGCAGCATAATAGCGAAACAATGAAATCGCAAAATAGCAATGAAACGAAATAATAAAGATTATGATTAAAGTAGATTTGATTACCGGATTCCTTGGGGCCGGAAAAACCACATTTATCAAAAAATACGCGAAGTATCTCATGGAGCAGGGCTATAACATTGGAATCCTCGAAAACGATTACGGTGCCGTCAACGTGGATATGATGCTCTTACAGGAATTACAGGGAGAACACTGCGACCTATCCATGATAGTCGGCGGCTGTGACGCCGACTGCCACCGACGCCGGTTTAAGACCAAACTCATTGCCATGGGAATGTCCGGCTACGACCGGGTTCTCATTGAGCCTTCCGGCATCTTTGATGTGGATGAATTTTACGATGTGCTTTACGAGGAGCCGTTAAGCCGCTGGTACGAGACGGGAAATGTCATCGCTATCGTGGATGGCGGATTGGAAGACCATTTATCGGAACAGTCGGAATTTCTGCTGGCTTCCCAAATCGCCGGCGCAGGAACTGTCCTACTGAGCAAAACTTCGGAATGCAGCGAAGAAGCTATCGAAAAAATCATCCGCCATATGAACCGTGCCATGGAGGAAGTGCAGTGTGAGCGCAGATTCCGGGAGGAAGTAATTCGCAAAAACTGGGACGATTTGACAGACGAAGATTGGAAGAATATCGCTGACAGCAGGTACGTTCATGCATCCTATGTAAAAAAATTGACGGAAGATGACAATGCCTACACCACCCAGTACTATCTGGACATTCATCTGCCGGAGCGGGGGCTGCCGGAACTCATCCGGAAGGTCATGGACGATTCTGCTTGCGGAAACATCTTCCGCATCAAGGGATTTTTAAAACGTGACTTCAGTGCAGATCCGTCTTCGCAGGCAAGAATCTCTGATATAGCTGAAATTGCGGCGTCAGGCTGGCTGGAAATCAACGCCACCCGCCGGAACATCCGCCTGGAACCCATCAACAAGGGCCAGGAGGTGCTCATCGTCATTGGGGAGAACCTGAATAAAGAACGGCTGGATACTTATTTTGGCGAATATTTATAAAAGATATATTTATGAATAATGGCTTATCCTGATTGACTATGTAGATGCCGGAATCAGCTTCGGCACCTCTCTTCCGACGGCGCCCAGGGGAAGCAGTTCCCCGTCCTTTTTCAGATAAGTTTCCAGTCGATGGTACTGGAAGGCGAAGGGCTCATAATCATAGCCCAGATATTTACAAAAGGATTCCATTACAAGATGCGGTTTGAGATTCTCTGCGCTGCCGGTCACGAGGCGCATGAAAATCTGTTCATCCTGTTCCCGAATGGCAAGAATCATCGGGGAAATATCCACTTCTTTTTCGCTGCGCTTGGTTTTCTTGAGAATCGGAATGTGTTCTTGGAAATAGAACGGTTCTGTCCGTTTTAAAAATGCGTCGGTGTAATAGTAACCTTTACGGAAATTCACCAGATAATCTGCCGCGGCAGTCACCGCCATACAGTTTTTCTCTTTTTCGTCAATCTGTTTGAACTCCAGAACAGAAATTCCTTCGTTCATGACGGCGTTCATCCGGTCGAGCATCTCCTGGCCGGAATAGCACCAGTCAAAGGACACATCCACATATTCTCCCTCGCTGGTCATGCCGATACCTAAAGGGGCGGCAAAGCTCATGATCTGATGCGGGCTCATGCCCTTGGAGAAGGAGACTGGCAGCTCCGCCCGCATCATAGCCTTATGAAAATACCGTTGTACGTCCAGGTGTCCGATGAATTTCAGGACACCGGTTTTACTCCATTTGATTCTTGCTTTCACAGCAGACACCTCCTCCGAAACGACTTGCGCCGCAGCCGGAACATTTCTCCCGGCAGTTCGGCGTTACTTTTTCTTCCATGGCGTTGTTCCACTCTCTCTTTAAAAATTCTTTGGTCACCCCGATTTCGATGAAATCCCACGGAAAGATCTCGTCGAGACCTCTTTCCCTCGTGGTATAGAAATGATAATCCAGTCCGTTTTCTTTTATGGATTCCATCCACCGGTCATAGTGAAAATATTCTGTCCAAGCGTCATAGAGACAGCCTTTTTTGTAGGCGGAATATATCACATCGGCGATGCGGCGGTCGCCACGGGCAAGGATACCTTCCAGCACCGTGGTCTTGGCGTCATGGTATTTGAAGGACAGGCTGCGGCGGTTATGCTGCGCCTTGAACTCGTCATTAACCAGGTGCGCCCGCCTGGTATACTCTTCCTCCTCGCACATGGACGCCCACTGAAACGGCGTGAATGGCTTTGGCACAAAAAAAGAACAACTGGCGCTCACCGATATCCGGCCGTTTCTGTACTGAGAATCCAGCTTGTAATAATGCATGGCGACCTTCTCACAGAGATGAGCGATGCCTTTCATGTCTTCCTCGGTTTCGGTCGGAAGGCCCATCATAAAGTAGAGTTTTACTTTATTCCAACCGCCCTTGAAGGCTTCTTCAGCGCCGTGGAGAATTAGTTCTTCTGTCAGTCCTTTATTAATGACGTCCCGCATTCGCTGGGTTCCCGCCTCCGGCGCGAAGGTGAGGCTGCTCTTACGAACATCCTGCACCTTGCTCATCACATCCAGGGAAAAAGCGTCGATACGCAGGGACGGCAGAGCGATGTTAATGTTTTTACTGCGGAAATTATCAATGAGATAATTGCACAGCTCCGGCAGATAACGGTAATCGCTGGAGCTTAAAGAACTTAACGATATCTCATCGTTCCCCGTTGCCTTTAAAGAATTTTTCGCCACCCGCTCCAGCATGGACAAACTTCTCTCCCGGAGAGGACGGTACACCATGCCTGCCTGGCAGAAGCGGCAGCCTCTGGTACATCCCCGCTGAATCTCCAGCACGCAACGGTCCTGAGTCACTTTAATGTAGGGTACCAGCGGTTTTTCCGGATAAAATGTATTATTCAGATCCATCTGCACCTGACGCAGCACGGTCTTCGGCGCCTCCGGACAGTACGGTTCCATGGAGTCGATAGTTCCGTCCTCGTGATAGGTCACATTGTATAAGGAAGGAACATAGATGCCCGGCACTTGGGCCGCTTTTTTCAGGAAGTCCTGACGGCTGCCGCCCTGCGCTTTATGTTCTTTATAAATGTCCATCAGATCATAATAGACGGTCTCACTCTCTCCGATATAAAACATATCAAAAAACGGTGCCAGCGGCTCCGGATTATAAGTACACGGGCCGCCGCCGATGACAAACGGCGCGTCCTCTCGGCGTTCTTTGGCATAAATGCCTATCTGCGCCAGATCAAGGAGCTGCAAAATATTCGTGTAACACATTTCATACTGGATGGTAATGGCCAGAAAATCAAACATAAACACCGGGTCCTGACTCTCCAGAGCAAAGAGAGGAATCTTTTCCTCCCTCATGACCTTGTCCAGATCCACCCATGGAGAGAAAACACGCTCGCACCAGATATCTTCCCGGCGGTTCATCTGCTCGTAGATGATCTTCATACCCAAGTGGGACATGCCAATTTCGTAAACGTCCGGAAAGGCCATGGCAAACCGGATATCTACTTTTTCCGGGTCTTTGATCACGCTGTTTACCTCATGTCCGATGTAGCGGACGGGCTTCTCAATTTTTAGTAATATTTCGTCAATTAACGCTAAATTTTCCATATTTTATACCCTTTTATTGTACAATCCATACAAAAATAATTTCTTAATCATCATAATAATTTCTTAGTATCAAACAGAGTATTATTCGCTATTATTTGTCAAAAGAGCTAACAAGTCTTGCTCTAGAAAAGGCAGATGCAACTCAATATCTTGCCCGCTGCATGATAATTTCGTCTATCACCCAGTCTGGGACAGGCACTTGTCAGGCGCTACGGGAGTTTTTGTTTCTAAATTGACTAGAAAGTATCAATTCCTCTTATTTATCGTCCATGGAGCGCCCAAGCTGCCTTTTAATATATATGACTTGTGAAGAAAAATCAATATCTGAATATTTTGATGTTGGGGTCGAAACGATATAATTTAGTTGCGC
>CAYULX010000046.1:0-18277 GCA_964445535.1 uncultured Eubacterium sp. | reverse complement strand
ATCTTATAGAATACATTCAATTACAGGATGATGGAAACGTTACCGAAGAAAAGAAGAAAATCATTCATGAATTTTTTGAAATGCTCCAAGAATTTAGTTATGAGAAACCGGAATTAATGGTACAATGTAAGCAAAATGAATTTGACAACCTATCCCAATACTTTTCAAATGAAGAACAACTCAACACTTTTACCCATTTTGTTACTGTTATTGAATCATAATTTTGATATTTTGTTTGTATATAAAAAGTATTACTACATTCTTTTTTACTTATCTCAAAAAGTTTTTGAGTGTTAGAACTGTGTCTGCCGCCGATGACAATCATCGCGTCGGAACGCATGGCCAGCTCTCTGGTCTCCTTCTGACGCTCCTCCGTGGCATTACAAATGGTATTAAAAACATTTATATCATAACCCTTTTCTGAGATAATTTCAACTAGATATTGAAACTTATTGTAATTAAATGTCGTCTGTGATACAATAGATAGTTTTGTATCAGCGTCAATTGCAATCGCTTCTGCCTGTTCCCGATTCTCAATGACAATCGGCGTGGTATGGCACCAGCCCATAATTCCCTCCACTTCGGGATGATGGTTGTTCCCCACAATAATGACTACTCTGCCTTCCCCGCTCTCTCTCTCCACGATTCGGTGAATCTTTCGGACAAAGGGACAGGTCGCATCGACCAAATCGAGACCTGCTTCTGCAATCTCATCGTAAATCGCCTTGGGTACTCCATGGGAACGGATGATGATGGTTCCTTCTTCTAAGGAACGAAACTCCTTGCTGTCGTAAATAACTCCGACTCCCTGTCTCTCAAGGTCAGCCACAACTTCATCGTTGTGAATAATGGGGCCATAAGTATAAACGTTCTTTTTTTCAGATTCTTTATAGACTGTATCGACAGCTCTCCGAACCCCAAAACAAAAGCCAGCAGACTGTGCTATATTGATTTCCATTCTTTACTCCGGCAAAATTCTTTTATTATATTCGGCAATCACCGTATCGACAACCTCATCAATGGACATCTCCGTGGAATCCACTAGCACGGCGTCGTCCGCCTTTTTCAACGGGGCGATCGCCCGGTTCATATCCTGCCTGTCCCTCTCAATGATATCTTTCTCGATCTGTGACAAATCACAGTCTATTCCCTTCGCCTGAAGCTCGTCGTAGCGTCTCTTCGCCCGGACGGCCGGTGAAGCGGTGAGGTAAATCTTCAGGGATGCGTCCGGAAGAACATTGGTTCCGATATCTCTGCCATCCATCAAAATGTTGGATGTGAGCGCCATGTCTCTCTGCAGATCAAGGAGAGCGGCTCTCAAAGCAGGAATCGCCGCTGTGAGGGCAGCCATCTTGCCAACCTCCTCCGTACGGATAAACGACGTGACGTTCTCGCCGTTCAGAAAAACCTGCTGTTTCCCTTCTTCATCGTACCCGAGACTGACATGAATCTTCGGACACTCTGCCGAAATCCGTTCCGTGTCATGGCCGTCAATCTCCTTTCTCAAAAAATAGAGGGCGATCGCCCGGTACATGGCTCCGGTATCCACATATATAAAATGAATCTTCTTCGCAATCTCTTTGGCGATGGTACTCTTTCCGGCGCCCGCCGGACCATCAATCGCAATACTGTAATACATGGATACTGCCTCCTGTCTCTGGTATTCATCTGTTCTACGTCTACTGACACAGCGTTGCCTACACTAAATCATTCTAACACAAACCAAACAAAAAAGGAACCCCTTTTTACGCAAAAAACCCCGCCGTATATCCGGTGGACCAGGCAATTTGCAGATTAAAGCCGCCTGTCACCGCATCCACATCCAGAATCTCCCCCGCAAAAAAAACATTTTTCACGATTTTGGATTCCATGGTGGTGGGAGAAACTTCTTTCACATGGACGCCCCCTCTGGTGACGATGGCTTCCTCGAAACCCCGCACTCCAGCGATGTGCATTTCCATATTTTTCATCAACTCTTCCATGCGGTAACGCTCCTTTTTGGTAATATCCCGGACTTTTTTCTCTTCCGGAACATCGGCTTCCCGCAGAAAAACCGGCACCATCTTGCGCGGCAACATCCGCTCGATGACTTTGGAAATGTTTTTATTGCGGTAAGTGTCAAACTCCCGCAGATATCTTTTCTCCAACTGCTCCATGGTGAGAGAAGGCTTTAAATCAAGAAGAAGCGTGAGATTCCCTTCCGCCAGTGCCTTCTGATGCTTGCCAAGACAGGTGCTGGCCGTCAATACCAGCGGTCCGCTGACCCCAAAATGGGTAAACAAGAACTCCCCGAATCCTTCGTAAATTACCTTTTTCCCGTTTTCCACCCGGATAGATATGTTTTTTAAGGTCAGCCCCATAAGATCCCGGCACCACTCTTCCTTCATAATAAAGGGCACCAGCGACGGGCAAACCGGCTTTATACTGTGGCCGATGGAGCGAGCCAGACGATACCCGTCTCCGTCCGAACCGGTGGATGTGTAAGAGCATCCACCGGCAGCGATAATCAGAGAATCTCCCTGGATGCGTCTGCCGTCCGAAAGCTTCACTCCAGCGAAAGCGCGATTCTCGCCGGCCAGTTCTTCGTCATGACACAGCAGAATCTCTTCCACTCTGGCGTGATAAAGAATCTCCACATGATTCCGGTCACAGAGTCTTTTTAATGCTCCAATCACGTCAGACGAATGATCCGACCGGGGAAATACCCGCTGTCCTCGCTCCACCTTGGTGGCAAGTCCCGCTTCGTTCAGTAACTGAATCATATCATGGTTGTTGAACCGGGAAAAAGAGCTGTAAAGGAACCGGCTGTTGGTGGCCACATGGCTTAAAAACTCATCGGCATCACAGGCGTTGGTAATGTTGCACCGGCCCTTGCCGGTGATAAAAAGCTTTTTTCCCAGTTTTTCATTTCTTTCTAAAAGAAGAACTTTCTTTCCTTCTTTTGAGGCAGAAATGGCAGCCATCATCCCGGCTGCCCCTCCGCCAATTATAATTACTTTTCTCATACTCAGTCGGCGCTCCTGTTGTACACGTCATACTCATTCCAAATCTCTTCCAGCGCCATGAGACGTTTCTCCACATCGTTTTTCCGCAAAAGCGCAATGGCGGTCACCAATGCATTGACTACGCTCAGCGCACAGACCAGCGAATCCACAATGGTCATCACATCACTTTTGGCAAACAGGCTGCAATCGGCGAACTCCACGATTGGCGACTGCGCGTTGTCCGTGAGGGCGATGGTCTTCGCACCATGGTCTTTAGCAAATTGCAAAGCCACCATGGTTCTCTTAGAATACCTTGGAAATGTAATGCCAATCATCACGTCGTTGGGCTGCATATTGTAAATCTGCTCTAATGTCTCGGACGTGCTATTGGCATCCACCACGATCACGTTATCAAAAAGCATCTTAAAATAATAACCCATGAGCCCTGCCAGATGCGCCGCGCTTCTCGTTCCCAATATATATAATCTGCGGCCTTCGTTAATAAACCTGACCGCCTTGTTAAATTCTTCTTCATCGATTCCATTCTGCATGGTATCCCGCAGACGTTCACAGTCCGTGGATAAAATACTTTTCAAAACTCCCTTTTCCTGATACCGCTTGGAAGACAGGGACATCCTCTGTATGGAATTGGAATTGGTCTTTACGATTACCTGGATTGCCTTTTGCAATTCCGGGTATCCGTCATAATCAAGCTGATAAGCGAAACGGACCACTGTGGATTCGCTGACGCCCGCCTCTTTTCCCAACTTGGAGGCGGTCAGATACGCCGCCGTATCAAAATTATCCGTAATATACTGTGCCAGCCGTTTCTGTCCCTTACTGAAACTTGCCGACTTACTTTCAATTCGCTGTAATAAATTCAAATGTTCCAATCTAACAATCCACCTATTCTGTATACTTTATCTCCGTATCATAAGAAAGAACCCTGCTTTGCAGGATTCTCCGCTTGCGGAACTCCCGCCTCCGGCGCGGTCACTTCCCCGACAAATTTCTACTTCTCGCGAAAATGTACATCCTGCCGACAAATGATTGCCGACAGAAACAGCATACTTCTATTATTTACCAGGATACACAATAACAGAATCCACATCGTAGCCTTCCAGCTCTTTTCTTCCTTCCAGGCCTGCCAGCTCCATCAAAAATAGCACTTTTACAACCTTTCCTCCCAGTCTCTCAATCATCTTGATGGCTGCGGCAGCCGTCCCGCCTGTCGCCAGCAGATCATCCACCAGAACCACGCGCTGTCCCGGGAAAATGGCGTCCTTATGCATCTCAATGGTTTCTGTACCGTACTCTAAAGCATATTCCTCGCTGATCGTCTCCCTCGGAAGTTTCCCTTTCTTCCGAATCGGGACAAATCCCTTGCTCTTATTATAGGCAAGAGGCATACCAAACAGAAATCCTCTGGCTTCTGCCCCGGCAACCACATCAAACTCTGTCCCTTCCAGACGTTTCATCATTTCATGAATACTCAGTTTCAATCCTTCCGGATCCTGAAGGACCGAAGTCACATCCCGGAAAATAATTCCCGGTTTAGGAAAATCCGGAATATTTTTGACATACTCTTCAAGCTTTCTCACTTCGCCCACCCTTTCTCTAACATACTGTATTGCCCCTCAAACAACAGCATCGTGAATACATCTCATGGATACGTTTGTGCAGGAGCGCATATGTTAAACTGCATTTTTATTATAGCAGAAATGCAATCGAAAAAACAGAAAAAATAGCAGATTCTTATAGGATTCTTTTGTATTCTGTCTGTTCTTTCAGCTTCAAATCACAGAAAAGTTCAATGGCCTGAGCCACACCTTCCTCATCGTTGGTCGAGGTAATATAATCAGCGACCTCCTTGACGCACTCTTCTCCATTCTCCATGGCAATTCCCACTCCGGCGTTCCGAATCATCTCCAGGTCATTATTTCCATCGCCGCAGGCCATGATTTCTTCCATGGGGATACCTAAGATTCTCCCGAGATTTATGAGGGCGTCCCCCTTATTGCAGGTACAGTTGTTAATCTCCAGATTATTGGTCAGAGAACAAGTCACTGCCAGATCTGGAATCTCCTCCAGTTCCCGGAAGGCCTGCTGCCGGTTTTCCTCATCTTTAAAAAACATATTGATCTTTTCCACCGGAACCTTATGCTCTCTCACCCATTTCCGCAAATCGTCAATTCTCGTCCTGGATTTTTTCACCATGGGCTGCAGATATTGCTCGATACCGAAGGCGTCCAGATTATCATAAAATCTTTCCTCGCACCAGCCATTTCCCATGGCGTAGGCATCATAAAAGGTGTCATATTTCTCCAATATATCAAAAACCTCCAGCGCTCTCTCCCAGCCGATTCCATTGGTATAGACCGCCTTTCCTGTGGAAATCTCCACCACAGCAGCACCGTTGGATGAAATCACATAGCGGACTCCTTCGATATCTGTCAGTTCCTCCGGGATACCTGACCATACTCTTCCTGTCGCCGGAAGCACCTCGATTCCCTGACGGATACACGCCTCCAGCACCTCTTTTGTGTGGGGCGTCAGTCTCTTATCTGTCGTCAGAGTGGTACCGTCCAAATCAAGCCCTATCAGACGAATCTTCTTTTTCTCTATTTTCTTTACTGTCATTGACCATCCCTCTTTTACTCTATAATTTTCTTTTTTACGTTCCTGTTATACCTGATACCCTTTTACATCAGGCATTCTCTTTATCTTTTAAGAGTTCTGTATTTACTTACTCTTGCAGGCGAAACGATAGTTCTTCACCACAATCTGTATGGTTCGCTGTCCCCGCCACTCATTAATCTCCGGATAATAAGTGCAGTCCATACGAAGGGAAGTAGGCAGACCCTTTTTAAGCCGCTCCGTCTCCTCCCTGCCGCAGCACTCCTCCATGTCCTGGAAGAGCAGGGCGGTATCGCCAAAATAAATGGCGTCCATACCGTACCCATCTTTGTCCCGCAGAAACATTTTCAGGCACCGGCCTGTGCTGCCAAGCACCCGGATTCCAGTGACAGCAAAGTCTTTCTGAGCAAACAGTGGCTTCTGATTTCCGTTGCCGAAGGGTTCCAGGAGATCAAGCTCCGACAAAAACTCTTCTGACAGCCAGGAAATCGGAAGGGCAATGTCAATATGTACCTTTTTGATGAAATCTTCCTCCGTGAGCTGTGCGTTGGCATTGAGCCGCTCTCTGAGTTCCGGAAGCTTATCTTCCTCCATGGACAATCCCGCCGCCATGGGATGACCGCCAAACTTTGTAAAGCAATCTTTCACCCTGACCATCTCATTGTACATATGATAAGTCTCAATGGAACGGCCGGAGCCTTTGAGCCCTTCTTTTGTTCGCGTGATGACGAAGACCGGTTTATTATAGCACTCTCTGATTCTTCCTGCAATAATTCCTGCAATACTTTCATGACAATCCGGCAAAAAAATCACAAGAACCTTGTCGTTAATATGCCCGGTGGACTCCAGATACGCGTGGGCGTCTCCTTCTCCCTTCCGGGTCATCTCCTTTCTCTCAGCATTGAGTTCCAAAAGCTCCTCCGCCATGGCTCTACATCCGGATTCATCGGTACAAAGCAATAAATCCAGGGCTTTTTTCGCCGTTGTAAGTCTTCCCGAGGCATTAATACAAGGCCCAAGGATAAATCCCAGATGATATGCCGTCAGTTTTTTCTCCTCCAGATGATTGGCTCCGATAAGCGCGCAGAGCCCTGGAATCTTCGTATCATTCATCCGGCGAAGTCCCTCTTTTACAAGAATCCGGTTCTCATCCTGCAAAATCATCACATCACAGACCGTCGCCATGGCCGCAATCTCCAGAAATTGTTCCGCCTCCTGCCGGTCAATTCCAAAGGCGTCATATAAAAGCTGAACGAATTTATAAACCACCACCGCTCCACAGATATTTTTAAAAGGATAGGGGCAGTCCGCCTGTTTCGGGTTGATCACTGCAGCCGCTTCAGGCAGAATCTCCCGACGAACGCCATTTTCCTCCGTAAAGGGCACATCATGGTGATCCGTCACCACAAAGGTCATGCCAAGACTGTTCCCATAAGCAATCTGTGGTGCGGCGGCAATTCCATTATCACAGGTGATGACCGTATCAATACCATCTTCATAAGCCTGATCAATGAGATGCTCATTGATGCCATAACCATCGGCGATCCGGTCGGGAATCCGGTAATCCACCCGGGCGCCGCAGCGCGAAAGGCCTCTATATAAAATGTAATTGGATGACACACCGTCCACATCGTAATCGGAAATAATACGGATTTTTTTCTTATCTTTAATTTTCTTCCCGATTACCCGAACGCCCTTCTCTGCATCTTTAAGCAGCGAAGGCTCATATAAATCCTGCAGAGAACCGTAGAGGTATCGCTGCATTTCCTTCTCCGTAGTCAGATTTCGGTTACGCATGAGTCTCGCCAGCACCGGGCTGATGTGAAACTTCCTGGCAATCCCGTTAAAATCCGCTCTCTTGGTGGAAATAAACCACTGCTCCACCTGTATTCCTCCTTTGATCCTGTGCAAAAACTGTATCTGAGAAGCTTACATTTCAAGATTACACTTCATGGAAGAAATGGATTACTTTATTTAAATCTTCTCAAACAATGAGAAAAGGGCGCCAGATATATGGCGTTCTTTCTTCCCGGCAGCAGGTTCTCCTTGCCTGTTTCCCGGGGAAAGCCCGCTGCACCCGGCAGCCCCCTCTGTTTTATGATTCTTCTTATATTTATGAGATTCACACTCTTGATGTGTTCTTCATTTCTTTGTAATCAATTCTTTTATTTTTTCTTTTTTGGGGACGTCTTTTTCGTTTCAACCTTCTTGGTCTCATCCTGTTTTGCTGCCTTTTTCTTTCTGGAAGCCTTTCTTTTGTCAGCAAACATCTTCATGCGGTACCACAGCGATCCCGTGATACATACGGAAGAATATGCACCGAAGACAACGCCGCACATCAACGTCAAGGAGAACTCCTTGATAGCCGAAACACCCACCACATACAAAATGGCAATGGTAATGAAGGTTGTCAGCGACGTGTTAATGGAACGGGTCAGCGTCTGGCTGATACTGGTGTTAACCACCACATCCATCCCCTGTTTGGTCAACTGGGTATCTTGCAAATTCTCACGGATTCGGTCGAAAATGACGATGGTGGCATTGATGGAATAACCAAGAATCGTCAGCATACATGCGATAAAGGTACTTCCCACCGACAGTCTGGCCACAGAATACACCGTGAAAACGCAGAGAACATCATGGAGCAGAGCAAGCACTGCGCTGACACCGAACTTCACATCTTTGAACCGGAACGCCACATAAATGAGCATACAGATTGATGCGATGATCACCGCAATGACGGCGTCCTGACGCATTTCATTGGAAACGCTTCCCGTAATCTGCTGTACCTGATAGTCAGAAATCGAATAACTGTCTTTCAATGTACTCTCCAGTGTCTCCCTTTGATCCAGGGTAAGCTCGCCGGTTTTTACCACCAACTCATTGGCTCCCTGTACCTTCTGGCTCTGCACGGTTCCACCGCCGACGATCTCTCTCACCGTATCGCAAATCTGTTGGTCAAGTTCATCGGTAATCTCATCATCCAGAGTCATGGTGATGGCGGTACCTCCCGAAAAATCCAGGTCATAATTAAGGATATTACCGGTGGCATTTTTGTTGATCGGCAGGAATACAAAGCCCAAGATGATAACGATGGCAGACGCCACCATACAGAACTTACTGAGCTTAATATAGTTATATACTTTGAATACTTTGGCGCGGCCGTAGAACTTCTCATCTTTAAGACCAAGGTTGTACACGCTGATCATCAGCCGTTTCGTCACGAACAGGGCGGTAAACATGGATAAAATGATACCGATGGCCAGGGTCTGCGCGAACCCTTTGACCGTACCGGAACCTCTGAACCAGAGCACCGCCGCCGCGATGAGTGTGGTAATGTTGCCGTCCAGAATGGCAGACAGCGCTTTATGGTAGCCGTTCTCAATGGCGTTAATCACCGACTTGCCGGCATTAATCTCCTCTTTGATACGGGTGAAGATAATAACATTGGCGTCCACCGCCATACCGATGGCCAGTATGACGCCGGCGATACCAGGCAGTGTCAGCGTGGCATTGAATCCATTGATGGCAAGGAGATTCAAAATCACATAAATCAGCAGGGCGAAGCCGGACATAAGACCCGGAATCCGGTAGAGAATTACCATGAACAGAAAAATAACCACGATACCGATGGCGCCTGCCAACAGACTCGTGTCAATGGCATCCTGGCCCAATCTTGCCCCCACCACGTTGGACTGTACTTCTGTTAGTGTCAAAGGCAGTGCCCCGATTCGAATGGTGGACGCTAATTCTTCCGCTTCCTCGTAACTTTCCATGTTTTCGATGACACATTCGCCATCGGTGATGGCGGACTCCACCGTAGGCGCACTGACAATCTCGCCGTCATAATAAATGTAAATCGGGCTGCCTATATTTTCTTCGGTTGCCGTTGCGAACGCCTCTGCGCCCTCATCATCCATGGTCAGGGATACCACATAGTTATCAATGCCGTTCTCATCGTAAGTACCGGCTTCGGCACTCTGGATATTGGAACCGGTCAGCACGACCGTGCCGTCCTCTGTCTGGAAAGAGAGGTCCCCCGGTTGCCCCAGTTCTTCCAGAATCTCATTGGCATTCGTTGCTCCCGGAATCTCTACAGTAATTCGGTTTGCTCCCTCCTGGTACACTTCCGACTCCGTGCTGTAATTCTGTACACGAAGCTGCAGTTTGTATATGGTATCATCCATATCCGTCTGGGAAGGATTGTCTTCATTTACTTCGTAGGTGACGCTGACGCCGCCGGCCAGGTCAAGACCCAGCTCGATATTCTTGGCGGAACCCAGATGATGCCTGCCAAGACCCACCAGCACCGTATACAGACACACGGCAACGACTACAATAGTCACCAGAATGGTCAGAATCGCATCCTTCTTCGGATTGTTGTTCTTTTTACGTTTACTAGCCATATCTCTACTCCTTTTCCTGTGCCAACGCGGCCTGAATCATAATGGCACATTCTACACGTTTTCTTTCCATCTCACAGCTAAGCTCGTAAGCGTCGTCGATGACGCCGTGGAACTTGTAGGAATTTGCAGCACAGCCACCGCTGCAATAAAATCTTGCGAAGCATTCCCGGCACTTGTCCTTCGTGTATACATTGCACTGTCGGAATTCATCGCAGACATCCGTCCTCTTGATACCGTCGAAGACATTGCCGAGCAGGAACTTCTCCTCTCCCACAAACTGATGACACGGATAGAGGTCTCCCCACGGCGTCACCGCCAGATACTCCGTTCCGCTGCCGCAGCCGGAGAGACGCTTGGCCACACAAGGACCGCCGGTCAGATCAATCATAAAATGGAAGAAATTAAATCCTCTTCTCTCCTGATTTCTCCTGATGTTCTCCTTTGCCAGACGATCATATTCCTCAAATATCTGCGGCAAATCTTCTTCCCGAATGGCATACGGTTCCTCCGGAAGCCCCACCACCGGCTCCATGGAAATCTGTTCAAATCCCAAATCTGCCAGATGAATGACATCTTTGGAGAAGTCCAGATTCCTTCTGGTGAAAGTCCCTCTCACATAATACTTTTGCTGATGCCTGGACTCCGCAAAGCGAATGAACTTAGGCATAATGACATCATAGCTGGACTTGCCGTTGCGGGTCGGGCGCATGTAATCGTTGACTTCCTTGCGGCCGTCCACGCTCAATACCACGTTGTCCATCTCCTTGTTGGCAAACTCCATGATCTCATCATTTAACAAAATTCCGTTGGTGGTCAGGGTAAAACGGAAATGTTTATCATATTTTTCTTCCAGAGAGCGGCCGTATTCCACCACTTCTCTGACCACGCCAAAGTTCATGGTCGGCTCTCCGCCAAAGAAATCTACCTCCAGATTATGACGGTTTCCGGAACTTCGCACCAGAAAATCCAGAGCGGCCTTTCCCACCTCGGCGCTCATCAGCGTCCGGTCTCCTTTATATTCGCCCTCTTCCGCAAAACAGTAGCGGCAGGCCAGATTACAGTCGTGGGCAATGTGAAGACATAAAGCCTTGACAACGGTTTTCCGTTCCTTCACTTCTTTAATGTAGTCTTCATATATATCGTCCGTAAACAGAAGGCCCTGTTCTTTCAGTTCCTGAACCTCCTGGTAAGCTTCTTCCACATCGGATTCCCCGTATGAGAGCTGCTGTTTTATCTCATCCAGAGTATGGTCTTCAAAAAGAGTAACCACATCATATACCACATCGTCCACTACATGAATGGCGCCGCTGCAGATATCCATCACAATATTGTATCCGTTATTTTTATACTGGTGAACCACAATCTGTCTCCTTTCTGTTTCTTAATTTTGTATCATGGCAGTTATGAAATGTCCGTCCAGACATTCTGTCCCGGCACATCCATCCATAAATCCCATGACACAACAGACAGGGTGAACAGATTCTTCTGCTCACCCTATTATTCTGTGGTTCAATTATTTGTTGTTCTCGCAAGTCTGGTTGCCAACCGTACAGGATGTCTTACATGCGGACTGACAAGATGTCTGACATTCTCCGCATCCACCCTTGCACATGCTTACAGCATATGTCTTATTGCCAGTAAGTGTTTTAACACGCTTCATACCAAATGCCTCCTTGCTCATAATCTTCTATGTAGTCTGGGACGGCGTTCTTCCCCGGCCGTCTCAAATTACCGTGTCATAAAGCGACACTCCTTTGCTTAGTATAACACAAACGCTTATATAAAGGAAGAGTTTTTTCAACTCAACATCCCACCCAGCATCCCGCTGCCGCCACAGCGCCAACGTAAAGGGTAATGACTTTTTTTCGGTGGAATTTACGAATATCCCTTCTGTTTTCATGGCGACACTTCAAATTTTTTATAATTTATGAAAAAGAAAAGGAGCGGAACTCACCATACAATGAGACTGCCGCGGCAGCCCATCTTTTTGATGTATGCTTCCGCGGCAATCTGTCTTCTTACTCTTCTTCTGTCTTGGAAAGATTCGGTTTCTCCACCGCCGCAATGGCGTCTTTCTGCATCGGGATACGGCAGTTCCGGTTATTACCGAATTCAACGATGACAGTGTTATCCATAATATCAATGATGACACCGTAGAATCCGCTGGTGGTGAGAACGCTGTCTCCTGCCTGCATACTGGCATGCATGGCCGCAGATTCTTTCTGCTGCTTTCTCTGCGGACGAATCATCATAAAATAGATGATTGCTCCAAAAACAACAATGTAAAGAACAATTGTTATAACGTTAGCACCTGCTGCCTGACTTAATAACATGTGATACCTCCATTTTTCTTTTCTTTCTATAATTATTATAACAAAATTATAATAACAAAATCATGTCGCTTCCGGTGTCAGAAATCCTTCCAGCATCTCTTTCTTAAACTCCTTATAGCAATGTTTCTCAATGGCCGTCCGAATGCGCTCCATCAGATGATTGTAAAAATACAGATTATGGAGAACACAGAGCCGCATACCAAGCATCTCCTTTGCCTTCAGAAGATGTCTGATATAAGCGCGGCTGTACGTCCGGCAGGCCGGGCAACCACAGCCTTCTTCAATAGGTCTTGGGTCCAGTTCATATTTTTTATTGAAAAGATTCAGCTTCCCATGGGCCGTATAGACATGTCCGTGCCGTCCGTTTCTTGACGGATAGACGCAGTCAAAGAAATCGACGCCCCGATCCACAGCTTCAATGATGTTGGCCGGCGTTCCCACTCCCATCAGATAGGTGGGCTTATCTTCCGGAAGACATGGCACCGTCTCATCCAGGATGTGGTACATCTCCTCGTGGGTCTCGCCTACCGCCAGACCGCCGATGGCATAACCGTCCAACTCCATCTCACTGATGATCCGCGCATGTTCCTTCCTCACATCCGCCAAAACTCCGCCCTGATTGATGCCATATAAAAGCTGATGCGGATTCACCGTATCAGGCAAGCTGTTAAGCTCCGCCATCTTCGTCTTACACCGGGCAAGCCAGCGGGTCGTCCTCGCCACCGAATTACGGATATAAGATTCATCCGCCTTGCTGGGCGGACACTCATCAAAAGCCATGGCGATGGTTGAGCCCAGATTAGACTGAATCTGCATGCTCTCCTCCGGTCCCATGAAAATGTGATGACCATCAATGTGGGACTGAAAATATACACCCTCTTCCTTGATCCGCCGGAGTCCCGAGAGGGAAAACACCTGAAATCCGCCGGAATCCGTGAGAATCGGCCGGTCCCATGCCATAAACTTGTGGAGACCGCCAAACTTCTTAATCAGCTCGTCACCTGTCCGTACATGCAGGTGATAAGTATTGGACAGCTCCACCTGGGTTCCTATGGTTTTTAAATCGTCTGTGCTGACCGCTCCCTTGATGGCGCCCACCGTTCCCACATTCATGAAAACCGGCGTCTCAATGGCGCCGTGCACCGTCTCAAGCCTGCCTCTTTTTGCCAGGCCGTCTTTCGTCAATAAAGTATACATATTCTCTCCTGTTTTATACATACAAATTTGATTCTAGCACAAAGGAAAAAAATGTACAACTCCTTTTTGTAAAAAAACCTCTCTGAAAATGTCAAGTTTTTTGCAACATTTTTTTGAAAAATTTTTAAGATTTATGAGATAGACCTTTTTTTATCCTTATTATATTGTATTTTAGTGCGGAAATCTATTACATCTAAAAGAATGAATACCCCGGTTATTCACCAGGATATTGAGCCAAATAGCTTATTTTTTATTTCATATATCCTCTTATGCAAGTTTCCGATGATTTCCGGCGCACCTACATAGGAAAAGATCGGCAGGATACATTAATTGGATACCGCTTTTTTCCCGGCAATACCTGCGCTTTTTTTGAGAAGCATTTTCTCGTGCATCAGTACCATGACCACAAAACCCAGCAGCAGATACAGCGGGAACAAAGATACGCTGACGCCATTGGCGATGAGACCGAACACCGGGGGCATCAGACAGGTTCCCACATAGGCGAAAGCCATCTGCACTCCCATCACAGCCTGAGAATTGTTCCGGCCGAAATTCTCCGGCGTGGAATGAATGATGGACGGATAAATCGGGGCACAGCCAAGGCCCAGCAGCAAAAGTCCTGACAACGCGGCCAGATTACCGGCAGGAAGCAGCAATGCGACAATTCCCAGAAAGATGATCGCTTGCCCCAGACGAATCATCTGCGAATCACTGAACTTCATGGTGAGAAATCCACTGAAAAAGCGGCCCACGGTGACGCCGATAAAAAACAGACCGGCAAATCCGGCGGCACTTTCCGCAGACATTCCTTTATGGAAAACCAAATAGCTTCCCGCCCAGAGGCTGGTGGTCTGTTCTACCATGCTGTAGCAGAAGAAGGAAACCATCATCTCCTTCGCCCCCGAAATCCGCATGATATCCCGCAGAGAAAGCTGTCTGTCCGACTCTGCCGACAGAGAATCCCGGGAATCACCAGCGATGCTGCTCGTTTTTACGCCACTATCTCCCTCAGTGATATTCTTCGTCTCTTCCCCCTGATCCGCTTCCAACTCCGCTCCGGCAGCCTTTTTTCTCCAAAGCGGCAAACTTACGAACAGAAGCACCGTCAAACCAATCTGCAAAAATGAAATGGCACGGTACCCCATATTCCAGCTCTGTCCACCAGTCAGCACCTGTCCCATGATAAGTGGACCGACGGAGGCGCCGATTCCCCACATACAGTGAAGCCAACTCATATGACGGCTTTTATAATGAAGGGCAACATAATTGTTGAGAGCCGCATCCACGCTGCCCGCCCCAAGGCCATAAGGAATCGCCCACAGACAGAGAGCCACAAAGGAACCGCTGACAGAGAATCCAAACAAAGCTATGGCAGTCATCAGCACACTGACCACAGTCACCTTCCCCGCTCCCAGTCTCCTGGTCAGACGATCACTCTGCAAACTGGAGACAATGGTACCTGCCGCTATTATCATAAAAATCATTCCGGAAAAAGAAACCGGCACAGAAAACTCTCTGTACATGGATGGCCATGCGGAACCCAGCAACGCATCCGGCAGTCCCAGGCTGATAAATGCCAGATAAATGATAATCAGCAATAAATGAATCATCCGATTACTCCCCTTTTTCTTTAATTATAAATCCGATTCATAGTATCACTAACCCGGGAAATGTACAAGCCTCTTTTCGCCAAAAGGTGAATTTCTCAAATCATTTTCATAGTTGACAAGATAATTTAATGATTTTAAGTCTGTAAAAATAAAATTCTGTCATTTTTTCTACATTTTTTGTTTTTTTATCTTGAAATTATCACTTCGTTACGATAAACTAATAAAGGATGAGGCAAGGAGGCATCGCATCTGATGCGATACCTCCTTGTACTTTTTGCGTTTTTCGGTCTTCTAACCGATAAAGAAAGATTGCAAGGAGGAAAGAAAATGTTAGAAGCAATAAGCAACGCAATATATCAGATTGACGACGCCATATGGGGTTGGTGGCTGATCATCTTACTGTTCGGCACCCATATTTTTATGACATTCAGAACCCGCTTTATTCAGTGGAAGTCCATCACAAAAGGTATCAAGCTTTCTGTGACCAAGGATCCTGATGCGGAGGGTGAGGTGTCGAACTTCGGCGCCCTGACCACCGCTCTGGCAGCAACCATAGGTACCGGAAATATCGTCGGTGTGGGAACAGCCATCGCCCTGGGCGGACCGGGAGCTGTGCTTTGGTGCTGGCTGTCCGGTGTATTCGGAATCGCCACAAAGTATTCCGAGTCTTTAATTGCTGTGAAGTACAGAGTGAAGAAGAAAGACGGAAGAATGCAGGGTGGCGCCATGTACGCCCTTTCCCGCGGGTTGAAATGGCAGCCTCTCGGAAAGATTCTCGGTATGATCTTTGCCGTATTCGCCGGCTTCGCTTCCTTTGGAATCGGTTGCGCCACACAGGTAAACGCCATCGCCAACGTGGTACAGTCCAATACCGGATTTCCAAAACAGATTGTAGGAATCATCATCGCCGCTTTGACCGCCCTGGTTATTTTTGGTGGTATCCAGTCCATTTCCAGAGTTTGTGAAAAGCTGGTGCCGTTTATGGCTATCTTCTATGTGCTGGGCTGTGTGATCATTCTTTGCATCAATTACGATTACATCATTCCGGCCATCACAACCATCTGCCGCCTTGCCTTCCAGCCTGGCGCCGCTGCCGGCGGTCTTGTGGGAACCGGTATCATGATGGCCATGCGTTATGGAATCGCCAGAGGATTGTTCTCCAATGAGTCCGGTATGGGTTCCGCTCCTATCGCGGCAGCAGCGGCACAGACAAGAAATCCTGTGCGGCAGGCCCTGGTTTCTTCTACTGGTACTTTCTGGGATACCGTTGTTGTCTGTCTTATGACCGGTCTTACCCTGGTGACCACCATCATGAAGAATCCTGCCATCAACGCCAACGAAATCTCAGACGGCGGCGTGCTGACCACCCTGGCTTTCGGACAGATTCCATATCTCGGACCGATTATCTTAACCCTGGGAATCATCTGTTTTGCTTATTCCACCGTTCTCGGATGGGCTTATTACGGAGAGCGTGCCGTTGAATATTTCGCCGGCAAAAAAGGTATGATTCCATATCGTGTCCTTTATGTGATTGTGGCTGCTATTGCTCCGATCGTCACTCTGGATGTGGTATGGGCGCTGGCCGACATCTTAAACGCGCTGATGGCCATTCCAAACCTGATTGCGGTGCTTCTCCTGTCGAACGTCATCGCCAAAGAGACAAAAGTTTACATCAACGATCTGGACAAATGGGATGAGACTCCGATTCCGGTGGTGGATGACTGATACATTTTAAATTACATTATAATTGACACTCATAAGGCAGGGGCTGTTTTCCAGTTCCTGCCTTAAATCATTTTCGAAGATACAGATTCTTCTTATCCTACATATCTAAGATCTCCCAGCCATTCTTCAATATCGCTCTGTGCATCTGTGGCCTCGGAATCTCCCAGTGACAAACCTTCCATTGCTTTGTCTAAAATGCCTCTGAAAGCGCCTGTCATTTTTACGAGTTGCGGAACCGACACCCTCTCTCCCTAATCCAACAGTTTGCGGATTGCCAGTTTCGCCGCAGCAACCCGTAGGTCTTCACTGATAATGATCTGCTATCCCTTCTACTATATTCTAAAAAACAGAAAAACCCGGCAGATAAACTACCAGGTTCTTCCGTTTTCTTTCTCTAGAATCCGTCATTGAGAGCAACGACTTTTTGCAGCTCCGTTCCTCCTCGTGCGTATGTGAAAATCCATATTCTATTTTTCTTTATATTCCTTACCGTTTTCATATTCTCCGTCTTTCCTCAGTCGGACCTTACTCACTTCTGGCTTGAAATTCTTTATTTTTCACTGTAATGGTGCGCATCCTCCAGCATCATATCTTTTACTTTCATCAAACGGATCTGGGTGCTCCTCTCATTTTCATCCAGCTTCATTGTGATATACTTGATGCTCTCCTCTGTCTCCGGTATGATCACATGCTCCAGCGCGTTGACGCGGCGTCTCGTCTTCTCGATTTCCACCGCCATCAACTGGCAGGCCTTCTCACACTCCGCAAGGCGGATCATATCGGGCAGGACATCTGCGAGAGACTTTACCGCCCCGTCCAAATCGCTGGACGTGAAAGCGAATCCGTAAGAATAGATATCATTCTCATCTGCGGTCCTTGTCTTATACTCGAACGTGGGGATATCCACGCTCATAACGTTCTTCTCTCCCGCCTCAAGCTGTATCTCCTGCTTGGGAGCCATGAGCGCCGTATTAAGCGCCGCTTCGGACATCCCCGCCTTGGCGATGACAAAGTTGCGGTTCGCGGATCTGATGCCGGATTCCACTCTTTTGCGCACTTCCATATTTTCACGGACCAGGTCAAGATACTGACGCATCAGCTCATCACGCTTGTCTTTTAAAAGCTTGTGCCCCCGGATCGCGGTGAGCCGTTTCTTTTTGAGCCGTGTCAGTTCCATTCTGGTCGGATTCACCTGTTTTGCCGCCAAAACGCCACCTCCTAAATTAGTCTGTCTGAATACTCATACTGCCTCCAGCTTCCGGGACAGGCCCTCTGCGCTCACGCTTCGGGGCCAGTCCCATAGTACTCATCCAGGTATTTGTCGTCGATTCGTTTTAATTCGGTGCGCGGCAGCATACGGAGCAGTTTCCAGCCGATATCCAGTG
>CAYULX010000045.1:0-18481 GCA_964445535.1 uncultured Eubacterium sp. | reverse complement strand
TCTCGGAGCAAGGGTAAAACGGTGTGAAATCGTATAAAGGGATAAGGCGAGCAGAGTGCGGTATATCCATTGATTTTTATGGAAAAGGCATCAGTAACCTCCGTATCAGGGTTAAATTTTCTTGATCATATTCTGTAAAGTATTAAAATGAATCAGCTTCTTAATAAATTCTATTAACATGGAGAGCAGCAAAGTATCGATGACAAGGACCAGCACATTTATCCAGGCATTTCCGAAACCGTAAGAAAATTTTTCAAAATATATTTCCCGTATAAATGTATGAATGAGAAACATATTCATGGAATGTTGTCCGAGGAACATAAGTACCTGGCGCAAACCACGAAGAGGAAGAATGTAACGACGGCAGAAAAAGATAACATACACTGGAATAATCCCGTCGAACACATCCAGCAGTTCCTGTCCGGCTGTGCATTGGCGAAAGACGACAAAAGCTGCCAGGATGAAAAGGTGAAGCAAAAATAATACGACAGCCGGTATCTTTTTGAGTTTCGTCTTTTCAAAGTTTCTCCAGCGTTCAAAAAAGTTAGTATCGGCACAAAACATACCGAGAACCATTGCCAGAATCCAGTGCAGAAGATTTTTGTCTGCTACTTTCAAGCCGATGATTCTTGGAACAAGAACCACTGCTAAAAGGAAGGTCCATTTATATTCCCGGTACAGTTTTACCATCAGCGGGAAAAGGACGATGAGTACAACAGCGAGGCTCATATACCACCAGGTGCCGACGTAGGACGGTGTTTTGAACAATTTGGCCAGGCCGAACATGTCAATGACAAAATAAAGCAGTGACGAGCCGGATTTGCCATAAATTTCAAAAAATCTTCCTGTTGGAAAGGATACAATAATTACCAAAAGAAAAACAAAAATAAAATTAGAGAGTAACGAAAATAAACGCCTGTGTGTGTAAGATAAGATGGAAGAGGAAGGCAGACTCAATTGTGCATTTTGCTTTTTAATGGAGTTGGTCATGCCATAGCCGGTGATAAAGACAAAAATGCTGACACATATTTTAAAAAACTGAGCGATGTACAAAGTAGAAGATTCTGTCAGAGGGAAAAAATTAACAGAATAACCGGCCCATCGTTCCGGACTTAAATAAAGATGATGTACATACATCATAAGTATTGCGATGCCTTTCAGGGCAAGGGAGTCGTTTTTTGAAAGATTCATAAGTATATCTCCTTTAGCGTTAGTGTACGGTATCACTCACATTTCGCATCATGACTTGCCTGAACTTCCATCTGCGGCGTTGTCGTCAATCAGTGTAGCCACTGCTACGCCTCATTTCTCCGCCTTGCAGAGTGAAAAGTTCATTCGTCGTCATTATGCTGAAAGTGAATGATACAGTACACTAGATTTTACATTTTCTTCATCTTGAAATTATAGATATAGTTTATCATAGAAGAAAGATTTTACAAGAAAATTTACACAGCAGTCAGTATAAAACATACACACGTTTATTAGACATTTACTGAGAAATAGGTTATAATCAAATGCAAAATGTGTAGACCAAAAGAAATCCGGGAGGTTTCACTTATGAAAAAAAGAGAGTACTTTGATATAATTAACGCAGTAATTTTGAAAATTCTTTTAGTGATCGCGTTATTTGTACCAATCAGCACCACGATGGAGGGAAGCGACCATCCGCAATACTACCAGGAATTTTTACTTGTTAATGCGGCGGCTGTTATTTTTCTGGTTTTATATGTCCTCGCCACTATTTTGCAGAAAAGATGGAATAAAGGTAATCTGGTTTTTTGTATCAAATTTTTTGTGGCCCTTTGCGGATATCAGTTTTTCTATTGGTTAATGCAGGATTCCATACAATGGAAATGGGAAGGCTTAAACTGTCTGGTCAGCTTTGGGTTCTTTCTTTTACTGATGTGCGGAAGAAATGAAGAGTGGTTTGAAAAACATCATGTGATCCAATTTGCCAACAGGAGTATTGTGATTTCCAACCTAATCGGTATATTAGTCTATCTTAAAGGTTATGCGTCGGTATATTGGTATGATTTTAAATTACAGTTGATGGATCCTAGAGATTTTTACGGAGAGAAAAGATTTGAATGGATTTATTATCATAAATCCCAATATGCGTTTATGTTGCTGCTCAGCCTGGCATTCATTCTTGTGTATCGAAAGAAGTTTATAAATAAAATCACCTTTGCGGCCAGCGTAGTCATTATTGCTGTGTGTTTGTACATTTCTCATGTTAATACGGCTATTGTGGGAGGAGGGTTGATGTTGATATGCTTTTGTATGGATAGATTTATCAAAAATTTCAGTAAAATAAAATTGTGGATTAAAGTTGTGGTTATTCCTGTGTTTTCTTTGGGAGTCATCGGCGCTGCGGCACTTGCTTTTCAAAAGATTGCAGCGGAGCGTTCCATTCTGACGTTGGGATCCAGAACGTTAATTTGGCAGAGCGTCATAGAATTGATTTTGAAACGTCCGGAGGGAATTGGAAACAGATTCGCTGCGAAACAGATTTCATTGCCGGAAATTGGCGGTGTAGTCAATAACGGACATAATGTTTTTCTCAATGAAATACTGCGGTTTTCCATCCCCGTGGGCATCTTCTTCATCATTTTCTTCGTCCTGATCATCGTGTATTCCCTGGAGAAGAAGTTTTCCTTATTCACGCTGGGTATCTGGGGCGCGCTTCTGATGTCCATGTGTATGGATTATGCGGTGATGAACTCCGGCTGGACGTTGATGGTATTTTTCTTTTATACCATTTTTTTCCTGGATGTGGGTTCGCCGGAGAGTACCGGGATAAATGTTGTAAAAAAATAGATTGATAAGAAAGAGGAGTGTAAGTCATGTCTATAGAACGTGTAAAAGAATATTTCAGACAATATAATATGGAAGACAGGATTTTGGAGTTTGATGTGTCCAGTGCCACGGTGGAACTGGCGGCCCAGGCTCTTCACTGCGAGCCGAGGCGTATTGCCAAGACGCTGTCTTTCAAGGTGGACGGACAGGCGATTCTCATTGTGGCGGCGGGAGACGCCAAAGTAAATAACGCCAAGTATAAGGCGCAGTTTGGCGCCAAGGCGAAGATGCTGTCGCCGGATGAGGTGAAAACGATGGTGGGCCACGCCGTGGGCGGCGTGTGTCCTTTTGGTGTCAATGAGGGTGTGAAGGTATATCTGGACGAGTCTCTGAAACGGTTCGAGACGGTGTTTCCGGCCTGCGGAAGCAGCAACAGCGCCATGGAGATGACTCTGAATGATCTGGAGAAGTATTCCGAGTATGAGCAGTGGGTGGATGTGTGCAAACTGCCGGAAGCATGACAGACAGTAAATAAAATTCAGGATGGAAACAATTTTCAAACACGGCAGCAGTGAGGTACAGTCCATTCAGGAGCTTCACAGCGAGATCAGGGATAAAGAATAGCAAAGGAGATGTTCCGCAAAGAAGAGAGGGAGATTAGTAGAAGAGGTGATAGAAATGATTGTATCATCCAAAGGAAGATATGCCTTGCGTGTCATGGTGGATCTGGCCCAGAACGATAACGGGGAACTGATTTCACTGAAAGATATTGCCAGGCGGCAGGAGATTTCCATGAAATATCTGGAAATCATCGTCGGAATCCTTAACAGAGGAGATATGCTCATAAGCGGCAGAGGGAAAAAGGGAGGCTATCGGCTGAAACGCCGTCCGGAAGAATATACCGTCGGCTCCATCCTGAATCTGACGGAGAAGACATTGGCCCCGGTAAATTGCCCGGAGATTGAAAACTCCTGCTGTGAGCGGGCGGGAAAATGCGTCACTCTGCCGCTCTGGCGAAAGCTGGATACGATGATTAAAGAGTATCTGGACGGGATTACGCTCAGGGATTTGATGGAAGGAAATGTATAGAGATTTATAGCAAACGCATAAAAAATATTATGGTGTTTCCTATAAAAAGTGTTTACGGAAAAAATGTTTGTGGAAAGAAGAGTCGTTTTCGGGAAAGAAGACGGCTTTTTTTGTTCCATAGGAAACTGCGTTTCTAGAAAAACTTCGCATCAATTCCTATTGACAAAATAGGAATTGATGGCTATAATTCATATTGTAAAGATAGGAATTTAAAATTGATTTATTTGACATACTAATGTAGAGTATCATTCATTTTCATTATGGATGACAGAACATCAGGCGCTGAATCGTACCGTAATGTTCGGTTTCAGGCAAATCATTTGAATGATGGGTGTGCCAATACATTTGGAAAGAAAAAGAGGGTGATATGATGTATATTTATGCAGATAACGCAGCTACAACAAAAATCAGTCCGGTGGCCATGGAGGCCATGACGAAATGTATGGAGGAGACCTACGGCAATCCGTCCAGCCTCCACAGCGTCGGCCAGAAAGCGGCGGAGGTGCTGCAGAAGGCGAGAGAGGATATCGCGGAGATTCTCGGAGCAGATTTCAGGGAGATTTATTTTACTTCCGGGGGAACCGAGGCAGACAACCAGGCCATTTACTCCGCGGCGCTGTCTGGAGCAAAAAGAGGGAAGAAACATATCATTTCTTCCGCCATTGAGCATCATGCAGTGCTGCATACGTTAGAGAGACTGAAAAAAGAAGGTTTTGAGATTACTCTGCTGGATGTGGGAGGGAAGGGAATTGTCAACCCGGAAGATGTGCGGCAGGCTATTCGGGAGGATACGGCCCTGGTGACTATCATGTACGCCAACAATGAGATTGGGACACTGCAGCCAATCCGCGAAATTGCGGAAATTTGTCGGGAGAAAAAAGTTATTTTTCACACAGACGCCGTACAGGCGGCAGGCCATGTGCCGATCAATGTGAGAGAAGAAAAAATTGATATGCTGTCCCTGTCCGCCCATAAATTTCACGGACCGCGGGGCATCGGTGTCCTGTATGCGCGAAAGGGCGCGCCACTGTTTAATCTCATCGAGGGAGGCGCCCAGGAAAGGGGACGAAGACCCGGCACAGAGAATCTTCCGGCCATCGTAGGTATGGCGGCAGCGTTAAAAGAAGCCGTCGCCCACATGGAATCCGTCGGGAAGAAGACAGCGGCGCTGCGTGATATTCTCATAGAAGGCCTGTCGAAGATTCCTCACGCCCGGCTCAACGGCGACGCCAGGAAGCGTCTGCCGGGGAACGCGAATTTCTGCTTTGAGGGAATTGAGGGAGAATCCCTGCTGCTGCTTCTTGATAACAAGGGTATTGCCGCTTCCTCGGGAAGCGCCTGCACGTCGGGATCCCTGGATCCGAGCCATGTGCTCCTGGCGTTGGGACTGCCCCACGAGGTAGCTCATGGATCTTTGCGGTTATCCATAGGAGAAGAAAATACTGAAGAACAAATGCGATATATTATAGATGCTGTTCGGGAGGTCGTGGAATATTTGCGGGATATATCCCCGGTTTGGGAGAGTTTGGAGAAAGGAGAAAAAGAACATGTTATATAGTGAAAAAGTAATGGACCATTTTCAGAATCCGAGGAATCTGGGAAAGATGGAGAATGCTGATGGCGTCGGCGAAGTTGGTAACGCCAAATGTGGGGATATCATGAAAATGTATATCAAGGTGGACGACGGCATTATCACTGATGTGAAGTTTAATACCTTCGGCTGTGGATCCGCCATCGCCACCAGTTCCATGGCGACCGAGATGATTAAGGGAAAATCGGTGGAGGACGCCTTGGAATTGTCCAATAAAGCGGTGGTAGAGGCGTTGGACGGGCTTCCGACTCATAAGATTCACTGTTCCGTGCTGGCGGAGGAAGCGGTAAAGGCCGCGGTAAAAAACTATTATGACAGAAACGACATTTCCTATGAGCCTGCTCTGTTCGCAGAAGGAGAATGTCCGCACTGTCACGAGTAAATCCTATTTGAATATCTAAGAATGAACTGATCTCAAAAGTCAGAACTGTTACGAAAAATCTGGCTTTTGCAGGTCAGTTTTTTCTTTACATTTTTCCGGAGCGTATTATAATTAAGAAGAGTTTTAAAGTCATTTGCAGAAGATGAAAGGGAGTACGTGGGAAAGACAGAAGTGGAGAGTACGATGGAAACGGGAAGAAAGATGAGAAATGGGAAAGAACAGAGAAAAGACAGGAAAGCTGGCGGGACAAGGAGATCACGAACTAATAAGTCGGAGTCTGATAGCCGGAGGGAAGTACCTGGAAAGATCGGAGTGCGGGGAAAGAGAGATGCTGTCTGTCCGTATGAGAAAAAATGCGGCGGCTGTCAGTATGTAAGCATTCCGTATAAGAAACAGTTGGAGAGAAAACAGCAGCGGGAACAGAGTCTGTTCGCTTCTTTTGGTAAAGTACAGCCAATCATCGGTATGAAAGAACCGTACCATTACCGCAATAAGGTACATGGCGTGGTGGCGGCAGACCGGAGGGGAAACGGTTACACGGGAATCTATGAAGAGAAGAGTCACAGGATTGTCCGGGTGGATTCCTGTCTCATCGAAAACGAGAAGGCGGACGCCATCATGCAGTCTGTGGCGGGGCTGATGAAGTCCTTTAAAATGAAAGCGTATAATGAGGATACTGACTGCGGCTTTCTCAGACACATTTTAATCCGAACCAGTTATCATACAGGACAGATCATGGTGGTGCTGGTCACGGCCTCCCCGGTATTTCCATCAAAGAATAATTTTGTGAAGGCGCTTCGGAAGCTGCACCCGGAGATTACAACCGTTGTTGCCAATGTCAATGACCGGAATACCAGTATGGTTCTCGGGGATAAACAGCAGGTACTTTACGGTAAAGGATATATTGAGGATGTGCTGTGCGGCAAACGTTTCCGAATCTCACCAAAATCCTTCTACCAGGTCAATCCGGTGCAGACGGAAATCCTCTATCGTAAGGCTATGGAATATGCCGAGCTTACAGAAAAAGAGACGGTCATTGATGCGTACAGCGGCATCGGAACCATTGGCATGGTGGCCAGCGATAAAGCAAAAGAAGTGATCAGTGTGGAGGTTAACGAAGACGCGGTTCGAGATGCCATTGCCAATGCTCGGATGAACAAAATAAAAAATATTCGTTTTTACAGAGAGGATGCCGGAGAGTTCATGGTGAAGATGGCGGCGGCGGGGCAGAAAGCCGGTGTAGTGTTCATGGATCCGCCCCGGGCCGGCAGTGACCGGAAATTTCTTAACTCTCTTCTCCGCCTGAAACCCCGGAAGGTGGTATACATTTCCTGTAATCCGGAGACGTTGAAGCGGGATCTCGGCTACCTGGCTGGAAACGGGTATCAAGTGAAGAAAATACAGCCGGTGGACATGTTTCCCATGACGGAAGAGATAGAAAATGTGTGTCTGCTGAGTAGACAATAGGAGGATCGTGATGCAAACAGAGACTTGTATACAATCAGAGAAAAAATCAGGCGCAATAAAGAAGGCATTTATAACGGCATTTCCATACACCATACCGATTTTTGCCGGATTTTGGTTTCTGGGGATGACCTACGGCATTTACATGAATGTTTCCGGCTTCAGCTTTTGGTATCCCATGCTTATGAGCATCACCATTTTTGCGGGATCGGTGGAGTTCGTGGCGGTCAATCTGCTGCTGGGAGCCTTTAATCCTTTGCAGGCGCTGGCCATGACGCTCATGATTAACGCTCGGCATCTGTTTTACGGCATCTCCATGCTGGAGAAGTTCTGGGGAACCGGATGGAAAAAGATTTATCTGATTTTTGGAATGTGCGATGAAAGTTTTTCCATCAATTATACAGCCGACATACCGGAGGATGTGGATCGGGGATGGTTCATGTTTTTTGTGACGCTGCTCAATCATTTTTACTGGTTTTTCGGAGCAACTCTGGGCGGCATCTTCGGTTCCCTGATTCATTTCAACACAGAAGGACTGGATTTTGTCATGACCGCCATGTTTGTGGTCATTTTCCTGGAGCAGTGGCTTAAAGAAAAAAATCATACCAGCGCCTTTGTGGGAACCGGAATTTCTGTGCTGTGTCTGCTGGCTTTCGGCGCCGACAATTTTATAATCCCGTCCATGTTCGCCATGTTGGGCGTACTGACATTGCTGCGCGGTACCATAGAAAAAGAACCAAAAGAAGCAGAATCCGCTCGGGCGGAGAAACATTTGCAAGAGAAAAATAATCTGGACAAAAAGAAATCGAAAATAAATAGTCAGGAGAAAGGAGGCAGCCTGTAATGACTCTTTTACAGCAAATCATCACCATCGTCATGGTTGTGCTGGGAACCGCCATCACGCGGTTTCTGCCGTTTATTATCTTTCCGGCTGACAAGCCGGTGCCAAAATATGTGCAGTATCTGGGAAAAGTGCTGCCTTCCGCTGTCTTCGGCTTGCTGGTCATCTACTGTCTGCGGAACGTGAGCATATTTACTGGAAGTCACGGCATACCGGAGCTGATTTCCATTCTTCTCGTAATCGGACTTCATCTCTGGAAGAGGCAGATGCTTTTGTCCATCGCTGGCGGAACGATCTGCTATATGCTGTTGGTGCAGTTGGTGTTCTGATATATTTATAGCAGAGCAGAGAGGGCGTAGAGCAATAGGAGAAAAGCAACTGCCTCGGGCAAAAGTTTACGCCATGGCGTATTGTCCGGTCAATGAGACGGATAAACCTATCGGAGACCCTCTGTCTCATAAGCGCCTTCTGCATAGAAGACATCGTGATTCTGCTGATTTTCAAATATCATATGTACCTGGCGGGAACCTGACTGGGTGGAGGAAAAATTGCTGATTTCCCCTTTGATGGTATAAGAGGTCGCCTGTGTACTGTCGGACAAATGCAGTTCAACTTTGGCAAAGTCAGAGTCATCATATTGAACGGTTCCGCTGATGTCGTATCTGTCGGCTCCCCCTGCAGATTCGGCAGAGGCATTGACCTGAAGGACTCCGGTGAGAGAATCGGAACTTTCCCATCCGCTTCCGGTAATCCGATAAACGTGGTCCGGAACCGTGCGGCTCCGGAGAGAGAGGTCAATGGAACAGGAACCGTTCCGCATGTTTCCGTTCCATATAATCTGACCACCGATATGGTATCCATGTTTTTCGTAAATATTGTTGCTGCCGATATCTGCTGTGTCCGGCTGTTGGGCTGCCGATTGCCCGGATTCATCTGTAGCGGCATTATCTGTGCCTGTGCCGGAGACATTGTCAGAATTCTGTTCATATAAAGTGTTGTCCGGTTTCGAGGTCACCTCTGTGTGGGTGGAAGAATGCTTATGTTTTCCTCTGTTGGTACTGTTTTTTGTTTTTGTCTTGACGATCGCCTTTCTTTTATACTTTGCTCTCCGGTTGAAAAGAAAGGCGGTACCTGCCGCCAGAATCACAGCCGCTGCCAGAGACAGAGCGGTGTGAATGATGGAAGGGAAAGGCAGCAGCCGCAGCACCCCGTTCACAATCACCCAGAGAATGGTCGGGATAATTCCCAGGACAAACTGAATGACCATGGTGACAAAAGGAAGAATAATTCCCAGAGTATTATATTGAAAGACAAAGCGGTACAGCAAAACCGAAACCAGAGAAAGTACGATCATGACCACAGGAACGTTTCCGTTTCGGAGACGCAGGCAAGCCATGATAATATAGGTAAGTCCTCCAATCAGCACTGTGGAACCAAGAACGGCTCTCGGGTTGGAAATATCGCTGGAAAACTCATAAAACAGATTGAAAAAATGTATTTGATATATGGCCACATAAAAATTAAGAAAGACGATGATCGCAGTCAGCGCCTCTAAAAGAATTACCGTGCTTCTTTTCATATTCATAAGTTCCCTCCATTTAATATAAAGTTGTGTATGGTCTCATTATACTGAAAGCGAATAAGAACATACATCAGATGTATAATACCATAAATATATAAAGAATCTGTAATCATGAAAGAAATGTCAGCAGATTCTCGGAAGCTGGATGCCAGTCAGTCTGGGAAGAATGCGGCGGCCTCCGATGGCGGTTTTCAGGAGAACTTTACCAGGCATGTCCTCAGTGACAGTGCCAATCTGTGTGGCATTTTCGCCGCCGGGAACCTCTCGCATGGCGCCGAGAATCTGTGCCGCGGCTTCCGGAGCGCAGACCACCAGCATCCGTCCTTCACAGGCACAGTAAAGTGGATCCAGTCCCAGCATGTGACAGGCCGCTTCCACCGTGGAATCCAAAGGGAGGGAAGTTTCATCCAGTTCGATGGAGAAAGGCATCCGCTCTGTAAATTCGTTAAGAGTGGTGGCGACGCCGCCTCTGGTGGGATCGCGCAGGATGCGGATGGCGCCGGCGGCGGTGAGCGCCGCAGCGCTGATCTCATGGAGAAGACGGCAGTCGGAAGCCAGGGGACTGTCTTCCGGCAGCAGACCGGAGCGGGCCATCATGACGGCGGCTCCGTGGCGGCCGATGGTGCCGCTTATGAGTACCACATCGCCGGAGCGGATGCCGGCTTTGCCGGGCAGATTGACTCTTTGGAAGCCGATGCCGGCGGTGTTGATGTAGATGCCGTCACATTTGCCGGCTTCCACCACCTTGGTGTCTCCGGTGACGATGGAGACTCCGGCTTTTTTGGCTTCTGCGGCGATAGAAGCGACGATGTCCCGAAAGTCAGAGAAAAGAAAGCCTTCTTCCAGAATAAAGGAAAGGCTCAAATATTTCGGGTCGCCGCCTGCCATGCAGACGTCATTGACGGTGCCGCAGATGGAGAGCTTTCCGATGTCGCCGCCGGGAAATCGCCACGGAGTGACCACGAAGCTGTCGGTGGAAAAAACAAGCTGCCGGTTTCCGGCCAGCAAAGCGCCGTCGCCCAGAGAAGACAGGGCGGGATTATCAAAGGCAGGCAGAAGAATGTTGTCAATCAGCTCTGCCGTTTTCAGACCGCCGCTGCCATAATCTAAAGTGATGCGCTCATTCATGTTTCCTGTGCTATTCTTACTTACATTTTGTATATTGTTTTCGCTCATCTTTTTTGTATTGTTCTCCCCTGTGTTTTCTGTGTTATTATTCATATTGATACGCCGCGGCGCAGGCGCCTTCGCCGGATACCATGCAGGACCCCACCGGATTGGCAGGCGAGCAGACCTTCCGAAACAGAGGGCAGTCTGCAGGGCGGATGACGCCCCGGATGACCCCGGCGCATTGGCAGCCGGGAATCTCGGTTTCTGCCGGGGGCTTCAGAGAGAACTTTTTCATGGCGTCCCAGGGAGCGTATTCGTTCCGAATGGCGTAGCCGCTGCCGTCAATATATCCAAGACCCCGCCAGCGGGACGGCGCCGGGCAAAATACCTTTTCTATGAGGGAAAGAGCCGCCGTATTACCGCCCGGCCGGACGAGCCGGGTGTATTCGTTTATCAGGGCCGGACGATTTTCAGCGAGCATCCGGGTCAGTTCCAGAATGGAGCAGAGCAGGTCTGCGGCCTCAAAGCCGGCCACCACGCCGGGCAGCCGATAATCGTCGGGCAGAAAGGAAAAACGTTTTGCACCGGTGATGGCAGCCACATGTCCCGGACAAAGAAAGCCGTCAACGGCAAAATCCGAAGCTTCAATAAGGGAACGCAGGGCCGGTTCTGTCTGTTTTAACAGGCAGAGCACGGAAAAGTTCGGAAGGCGGAGGGAAGCCGCTTCCAGGATGCAAGCGGCCGTTCCGGGAGCGGTGGTTTCAAAGCCCACGCCCAGGAAGACCACTTCCTTTTCGGGATGGTCTTTGGCCAGTTGGAGCGCATCCATGGGTGAGTAGACGGATTCCACATTTTCCCTCTCGGCGCGTCGTTTTAAAAGGTTGTCTCCCTGAACAGAGCCGGGAACCCGGAGCAGATCTCCGTAGCTGGTGATCATAAGTTCCCGGCGCCTTGACAGGGAGAGAATCATATCGATGATATTAGCGGGGGTGACGCAGACCGGACAGCCGGGACCGGAAAGAAGCTGCACATTTTCCGGCAGGATACTCTTGATTCCGCTGCGGGCGATGGACATAGTGTGGGTCCCGCAGACTTCCATCAGACGGATGGAACCGGTCTTTTTGCTGTAAGTGGCGATTTTCTCCAGGAGAAGTGATACATCCCCTGGATTTTTGAACCAGTTTTCATAAAGCATTTTTGATTTCCTCAAGGAGCTCCATATTTTCCAGAGCTTCTTTTTCAGACATTTTTTCAATGGCAAATCCCGCATGGACCATGACATAATCCCCGGGCTTCGGGTCTGAGATGAAGTCAATGCGGATATTCTGAGAAAGACCTCCGGCCTCGCAGCGGGCCAGAGCGCCGTCTATTTTATCAATTTTCATGGGCATTGCCAGACACATATTGTTATCTCCTCCTTTGTGTTGTTTCTCCAATGGTTATCTGATACTATCAGAGGATTCGATGGAATCTTCGGAATGCTGCGTCTGGTAAATCTGCTCGGAAAGATAATCTGCCAGCGTATCTACGCCGTCTCCGGTTTTGCTGCTGACGCAGAAAAGAGGGGCGTTCGGATTTACCGTTTTGTAGTTGGCGCGTACCCTTGCTTTGTCAAAATCAAAATAAGACAGCATATCATATTTGTTAAGAATAAGGCAATCGGTATCTGTGAACATAAGAGGGTATTTTTCAACTTTATCGTCTCCTTCTGGGATACTTAAAATGGTAATACGCAGGGACTCGCCGATGCGGAACTCCGCGGGACATACCAGATTGCCGATATTTTCTACAAAAATAACATCCAGGTCATCCAGAGGGAGTTCTGGAAGGATGTGTTGAATGCTCATGGCTTCAATATGGCAGGCGCCGTCGGTATTAAGCTGGACGACAGGAATACCGAGAGAAGCAATACGCTCGGCGTCCACCTGTCCGGCAATATCCCCTTCGATGACGCCGATGCGGAATTTGTTTTTTAAGTTATCAATTAGGGAAGAAATCAGGCTGGTTTTTCCGGCGCCGGGACTTCCCATGAGATTAATCATGCAGATATGATGGGCAGCCAGTGTTTCTTTGACTTCTTCACTGACATCTTCATTCCAGTCCATGACCTGATGCAGTACTTTTATTTCCATGAATATTCGCCTCCCGTGTTATTTAGGTTGTGTTTTCATTTATATCAATCTCCAGACTCTTTATATAGAATTCTTTTCCGGACAGAAGCGTAAGCCGCAGACTTTTGCAGTGAGGGCACTCCAGATGATGGGGAGTGATTTCTCCTTCTTTGCCGCAATCCATGCAGCGTACTTTGACGGGGAGGGTCTCGGACTCGATGCGAGCCCCCTCGGCGATGGTGCCTTCTGCCAGCATGTCCAGATAAATCTGAATGCAGTCGGGCACGATGCCCCGGAGAGCTCCGATGCACAGCCGGATTACCCGGATTCTTGATGCGTTCTGCGCCTGCGCTTCGCGGATACAGTTTTTGAGAAGATGTTCGGTTATACTCAATTCATGCATGGCGATTCTCCTGTAATCGGACGGCAATTGCCCGGTTGATTCTCAGTGAACAAGAAGAGAAGAAAGGGAATGCGGTTGTCATTGTTCAAAAGACATTCTACCACATTTTATGTGAAAATAAATACAAAAATTCAGGGAATAGTTCAGCCATGCGCCCGGAATAACAAAAGAACTTACGAAGGTAGACTTTCGATGTTTCTTTTGATTTTCCAGGCGAATGGATGAACTATTGTTATAAAATAAACAAAAATTTGAGCAGAAGTCTTGTAAAATTGGTCAATGAGGATTAAAATCAGGGTAATAATATAACTATTAGACAGCGGAAAAGTAACGTTAGTTGCAAATCCCGAGCGCATGTCTGAATAGTTACTATTTATTATACTAAAAAGGCAGTTTTTGACTGTAGCTTAAAAGAAAAGAGAGGAAATGAAAGGAGGACAAGATCGATGATACCATTCCTGATTGGAATTCCGGCAGTGCTTGCTGTGGTCTTTCAGATTGTCCGAAATGAAAAGATACGAGGCTATCTTGTCTATGCAGGAGCCGGTGTGATAATGGCGATGACAGTTTTGTTCATTGCGGACTGGATTGGCAGCGGGGCACAGACATGGACGTTTTATCCCCGGACAGAAATGATTGACCATCTGATGACAGTGGGAGATATTTTTCTCATGTGTCTGATTATCTGGATGTGTATCCGGTACAAAAGAGTACTTCCCATTATTCTGTTTGTGATTCAGACAGTTTTGGTGTTGTATGTGGAATTTACCACAGAAGTGGCGGAAGGACCGCACATGATGGTGGATTGGCTCACAATCCTAATGTGCATCATCATTGCGTTTATCGGAGGATTTATCTGCATTTATACAGTTGGTTATATGAAAGGGTATCACCAGCATCATAAGGAGGTGGCGGACAGGCAGCCGTTTTTCTTTTCCATGCTGTTTCTGTTTCTGGCCGCCATGTTCGGTCTGGTGCTTTCCCAGAACCTCATTTGGATTTACTTTTTCTGGGAGATCACCAGCGTGATTTCCTTTTTGATGATTGGCTATACACGCACGGAAGAAGCGATTGGAAACAGCTTCTGCGCCCTGTGGATGAACTTGCTGGGTGGTTTAGGTTTTGCTGTTGCCATTGCTTTGATGGCGCTGGGGCAGGGATCCCTACAGCTTACGGATGTGGTGAGTACAGGCGCTCTGCTGCCACTGATATGTCTGTCGCTGGCGGGCCTGACTAAATCGGCGCAGCTTCCGTTTTCCACCTGGCTATTGGGAGCCATGGTGGCTCCGACGCCTTCCAGCGCGCTTCTTCACAGCGCGACCATGGTAAAAGCCGGCGTTTATCTGCTCATCCGGATTTCTCCGGCATTGTCCGGGAATCTGGTGGGTCTCATCGTATCGAGTATCGGAGGACTTACCTTTATCATGGCAAGTATGATGGCCATTGCACAAAATGACGCCAAAAAGGTGCTGGCTTTCTCCACAATTTCCAATCTGGGGCTCATAGTGGCCTGTTCCGGCATCGGAGTGGAAGAAACTGTGTGGGCGGCTATCTTCCTTATGATGTTCCATGCGGTGAGTAAATCTATGCTGTTTCAGTCGGTGGGAGCCACAGAAAATACGCTGGGTTCCAGAGATATTGAGGATATGCACGGTCTCATCATCCGGGTGCCGCGTCTTGCCTATATCATGGGTATCGGTATTGCGGGCATGTACCTGGCTCCTTTTGGTATGCTCATATCTAAATGGGTGGCTCTCAAGGCATTTGTGGATTCCGGCAATGTAATCCTTGTGTTGTGCATTGCCTATGGCAGCGCCACTACTATGTTTTACTGGACCAAGTGGCTGTCCAAGCTGCTCTGTCGGCACATTTCGCGGGATACGGTCAATGATGTGACGAGGAAGGACGAATACCTGTCCATGTTGTTTCATGCCTGCGTTATGCTGCTCATGTGCCTGCTCCTGCCGTTGGTGGCCAGATGGCTGGTCAATCCGATTGTCCGGCAGCTTTTTGGCAATTCCACGGATGTGCTGTCCATGAGTGTGCTGACAACCATGGCAATCATGCTGGTTTCTATCTTTGTGGTGCCTGCGGCCATGTTCTTTATCAGCCGCCACTCCCACACAGAGCTGGTACCGATTTATATGAATGGTATCAACGAGGGAGACAATCGGTTCTTTACCAACAGCTACGGAGAAAAGGAACATTTATATCTGAGTAACTGGTATTTGCGGTTTGAGTTCGGACGAAGGCACCTGCGGATTCCGTCAATTATCATTGCAGCGGCAGTGCTGGTCATCGGAATCTGTCTTGTCATGGGAGGTGTGTCATGGTGAAAGCGTTTTTTGTTCTGGCGTATCTGATTCTGGCGCCTTTTGTGGGTGCGCTTCTGGACGGTGTTGACCGTGTCGTCAGCGCGAGAATGCAGCGGAGAAAGGGGCCAAAGCTTCTGCAGCCGTTTTATGATCTGGGAAAATTGTTCTCTAAGGAAAGAATCGGCGTGAATAACGTACAGCTTTTTCTTAACATGAGTTACCTGGTGATCCTGATGATCGCCGGAAGTATGCTCTTTGCGGGAGCGGATCTTCTGATGGTGCTGTTTATTTTAAGTACTGCGGATATGTTTTTAATTATGGCGGCGTCCAGCGACTCCTCTCCGTATTCCAATATGGGTTCCAGCAGAGAAATGCTTCAGATGATGGCCTATGAGCCGCTGACCCTACTGGTGGCGGTGGGATTTTATCTGACAACAGATTCCTTCCTGGTGTCGGATATCATCCATGAGGATGTGAGCGCGGTGCTGTGGATGCCGGGGCTTCTGGCAGGTTTTATGTTTACCACGGCCATCAAGTTCCGGAAGTCACCTTTTGACCTTTCCACCAGCCATCATGCTCATCAGGAGATGGTGAAGGGACTGACCACGGAGATGTCCGGCACCACCCTAGCCATCATGAATATTGCGGAATACTACGAGATGGTTCTGCTTCTCGGCATCTTCTTTCTGTTCTTTGTGAACAGTACCTGGTGGAGCTGGATTGTGGCGCTATTACTCTGCGCGGTGATCTTCTTTCTGGAGACCCTGTGGGATAATGTCAGTGCCCGGGTGAAATGGAAAACTCTGCTGTATAGCTGCTGGGTATTTACCCTGGTGGCAGGAGGCGTTAATATATTGATTCTGATGCTGGATAAGTAAGCAGGAGGGAAAGAACATGGGTAAAGTATCAAAATCACCGTGGCTGCTTCATTATGATGCCAGTAGCTGCAACGGATGTGACATAGAAGTGCTGGACTGTCTTACGCCCAAATATGATATTGAGCGGTTCGGCATTATTAACACGGGAGACCCGTTTCAGGCGGATATCCTGCTGATTACCGGCGGCGTCAACAGCCAGACTGGAAGTGTGGTAAAACAGCTTTACAGTCAGATGCCGGAGCCGAAGGTCGTGGTGGCGGTAGGCATCTGCGCCTGCACCGGCGGCGTATTTAAAGAATGTTATAATATCCGGGGAGGGATTGACACGGTCATCCCTGTGGACGTTTATGTGCCGGGCTGTGCCGCCCGTCCGGAGGCGATTATAGACGGCGTGGTGAAGGCTCTTAAAGTTCTGGATGAGAAGCAGGCGGCCATGAAAAAGCCGGAAGAGAAAAAGAGGTGACAGGGATGGAAGAAAAAAATGACATCAGAGAAATTAACGCGAGACAGTTTTTCCCGGCTATAGTGAAGATGAGAACGGAAAAATGGCGGTTGGTTCAGATCTGCGCCACATCGGTGGAAGGCGGCTGTGAGATGAGTTATACTTTTTGCAAGGGATATGATATGCGGACATACCGTTTTGTGGCCTACGGAGATGAAGAAGTGGCCAGTATCACACAGATTTATCCCTGTGCATTTCTTCAGGAAAATGAGGCGAAAGAGCTTTTTGGAGTGAATATCACCCACATCAAGCCGGATTACAAGGATAAACTGTACCGGATCGAAGAAGAGACGCCGTTTAAGGAAAAGGAGTAGGGAAAGATGGCAAAGAGAAGTATAGTACCGTTTGGTCCCCAGCATCCTGTACTGCCGGAGCCGATTCATCTGGATCTGGTGCTGGAGGATGAGACCGTGGTGAGCGCGGTTCCAAGTATCGGGTACGTCCATCGAGGACTGGAAAAACTGGTAAAAAAGAGAGATTTTAAACAGTATGTATATATCGCCGAAAGGATCTGCGGTATTTGTAGCTGTGGCCATGGGCTTGGCTACTGTATGGCAATGGAAAATGTCATGAATATCGAGGTGCCGGAGAGGGCCCAGTATCTGCGGGTCATCTGGATGGAAATGAGCCGGATCCACAGTCATCTTCTGTGGCTGGGATTGCTGGCCGATGCTTTGGGCTTTGAGAGTCTGTTCATGGAGAGCTGGCGGGTGCGGGAGAAAATCCTTGATATGTTTGATGAGACGGCCGGTGGAAGAATCATCCACTCGGTCAACCAGGTGGGCGGCGTCCAGAAAGATATGGACAGCAGTATGTTAAAGCATCTGCTGGAGACCATAAAGGATATTGAGAAAGATATCAAGCCTCTGGTGGACACCTTCCTGAAGGATTACACTGTGCAAAGCCGTCTGAAAGGAACCGGAATCCTGAAAAAGGATGACGCCATTCTTCTTGGCGCGGTGGGGCCGATGTTAAGAGCCAGCGGGGTGGAATATGACGCTAGAGCGCTGGGATACGGCGCTTACAAATATCTGTCTGTGGAGCCGGTCACAGCTGTCGACGGAGACAGCTACGGTCGCTGTGAGGTGAGACTTAAAGAATTGTTTCAATCCTTTGAGTTGATTCATGAGGCCGTAGGAAAGATACCGGAGGGGGATATTCAGACTCCGGTGAAGGGCAATCCTTCGGGAGAATATTTTCTGCGGATTGAACAGCCCCGCGGAGAAGCCATCTATTATGTCAAGGGAAACGGAACAAAGTTTTTAGATCGTTTCCGTCTGCGGACGCCGACCACCAGCAATATTCCTCCGCTGCTGGAGATGTTGAAGGGATGTCAATTGGCGGATGTGCCTGTGCTGATTCTGACCATTGACCCGTGCATAAGCTGCACGGAGAGATAGAAGGCAGTTTGTGAAAG